>CALAGF010000038.1 GCA_937892345.1 uncultured Rhodocyclaceae bacterium
CCAAGGGCATCGAGGTGCCGGCCTTCGCGCTGACCAGCCCGTGGGCCGGTTCCGACGCGGCCTCCATTCCCGATACCGGCGTGATCTGCAAGGGCTTGTACCAGGGCAAGGAAGTTCTGGGCATGCGCGTCAGCTGGGACAAGCGCTACATCACGCTGGCCCCGGTGTGCACGGTGTTCGGCCTGGCCTTCCACCTGTTCGATCCGGACGGCCTGTTGGGCGACAAGAAGCACATCGGCATCACCTGTGCGCTGGTGCCCTACGACCACCCGGGCGTCGATACCGGCCGCCGCCACTTCCCGCTCAACGCCATGTTCATGAACGGCCCGACGCGTGGCAAGGAAGTGTTCATGCCGCTGGAGTTCATCATCGGCGGCCCGAAGATGGCCGGCCAGGGCTGGCGCATGCTGATGGAGTGCCTGGCTGCCGGTCGCTCCATCTCGCTGCCGTCGTCCAATACCGGCATGGCGCAGATGACGGCACGTGCCGTCGGCGGTTACGCCCGCGTCCGTTCGCAATTCAAGATGGCCGTCGGCAAGTTCGAGGGCGTCGAGGAAGCATTGACCCGCATCGGTGCCTACACCTACATGATGGATGCCGTGCGCAAGATGACCGCCGGTGCCGTCGATCTGGGCGAGAAGCCGTCGGTCGTTTCCGCCATCGCCAAGTACCACGTCACCGAGCGCGCCCGCCAGGTGGTCAATGACGGCATGGATGTCATCGGCGGCAAGGGCATCTGCCTCGGCCCCAACAACTTCCTCGGCCGCGCCTACCAGCAGGTGCCGGTGGCGATCACCGTCGAAGGCGCCAACATCCTGACCCGTTCGCTGATCATCTTCGGCCAGGGCGCCATTCGCTGCCATCCCTACCTGCTGCCGGAAATGCAGGCAGCGCAGAATCCGGATGCGAAGAAGGGCCTGGTCGATTTCGACAAGGCATTGTTCGGCCACATCGGCTTCACCATCAAGAATTGCCTGCGCGCCCTCTGGCTGGGCATGACCGGCTCGCACTTCGTTGGCATCAATGCCGATGTGGCGCCGGAAATGAAGCGCTACTACCAGCAACTGACCCGCTTCTCGGCCGCCTTTGCCTTCCTGTCCGACGTGTCGCTGCTGGTGCTGGGCGGCAGCGTCAAGCGCCGCGAGAAGCTGTCTGCCCGCCTGGGCGACATCCTGGCCCAGATGTACCTGATCTCCTGCACCCTGAAGCGCTACGAAGCCGAAGGCCGCAAGAAGGAAGATGCCGCGCTGGCGCACTGGGCGATCTGGGACGCCATGTACAAGGCGCAGCAAGCCTTCGATGGTGTCATCGCCAACTTCCCGGTGCGCGTCATTGCCGGGGTGGTCAATCGCATCATCTTCCCGTGGGGCCATCCTTATGTCGTGCCGTCCGACGAAGTGGGCCACCAGGTTGCCAAGTCACTGATCGCGCCGTCCGCCACCCGCGACCGCCTGACCGCCGAATGCTTCCTGCCGCTGGTCGAGAACGAGCCCATCGGCGCTATCGAACTGGCCCTCAAGGCAACGCTGGAAGCCGAGCCGATCGAGGCCAAGATCCGCGCCGCCGAAAAGGCTGGCCGTTTCGACAACAACCCGCAGGCCAACGTGCGCGATATCGCCATCGTTGCCTTCGAGGCTGGGGTGATTTCGGCAGCGGAATATGAGGTGATGAAGCATCGCAACCACCTGCGCGACATCGTGGTGCATGTCGATGATTTCCCGTTCGACTACAACGTCGCCACCGCCAACAAGCCGGCCGAGTGCCGCATGGCTGCTTGAGGTAACGATTCGACGCAAAGGTGCGAAGACGCCAAGTTGACGCCAAGAGATTCGCTCGATGAATTTCCTTTGCGAAACCTTTGCGTCTCAGCGTCTTTGCGGTGAAAGGTTTTGACATGAAAACGATCTATGTAGTCGACGGCGCTCGCACGCCGTTCCTGAAAGCCCAGAAGGGGCCGGGACCGTTTGCGGCTTCCGACTTGGCCACCCAGGCTGGCCGGGCGCTGTTGCTGCGCCAGCCGTTCGAGCCGTCCGACCTGGGCGAGGTGATCCTCGGCTGCGCCGCGCCGTCGCCGGATGAAACGAATATCGGCCGCATGGTCGCGCTGCGCCTCGGCTGCGGCAAGAAGGTGCCGGGCTGGACGGTGATGCGCAACTGCGCCTCCGGCATGCAGGCCATCGACTCGGCCATCGCCAATATCCAGTGCGGGCGTTCCGAGCTGGTTTTGGCCGGTGGTGTCGATGCCCTGTCGCGGGCACCGCTGCTGTACTCGGATGCGATGGTGCGCTGGTTCGCCGGCATGATGTCGCTGCGCACCGCCGGCCAGAAGCTGCAGCACTTCCTGAAGCTGCGTCCGGCCATGTTGCTGACGCCGGTCATCGGCCTGATGAAGGGCCTGACCGACCCGGTGGTCGGCCTGCTCATGGGCCAGACAGCCGAGAACCTGGCGTGGAAGTTTGGTATCAGCCGGCAGCAGATGGACGAATTCGCCGTGCGCAGCCACCAGCGCAGCATCGCCGGCCGGCAAGCCGGGCATCTGGCCGAGATCGTGCCGGTGGTCGACGGGCAGGGGAATGTCTATGCCGAAGATGACGGCGTGCGGGCCGATGCGACGCTGGCCGGCATGGCCAAGCCGAAGCCCTTCTTCGACAAGAAGTACGGCAACATCACCGCCGCCAATAGTTCGCAGATTACCGATGGCGCTGCCTGGGTGCTGCTCGCTTCGGAAGAGGCCGTGCAGAAATGGGGCCTCAAGCCGATTGGCAAGATCGTCGACAGCGAGTGGGCCGGCCTGGAGCCGGAGCAGATGGGTCTCGGCCCGGTGCATGCATCAACCCCCATCCTGCAGCGCCACGGCCTGAGCCTGGCCGACATCGATTACTGGGAACTGAACGAGGCCTTCGCCGCCCAGGTGCTGGCTTGCCAGGCGGCCTGGAAGGACGATGCCTACTGTCGCGAGCAGCTCGACCTGCCGGGGGCGCTGGGCGAAATCCCGGAAGACCGCCTGAACGTCGATGGCGGCGCCGTGTCGGTTGGCCACCCGGTCGGTGCTTCCGGAGCGCGCATCGTGCTGCATCTGCTGCATGTGCTGCGCCGCAACCAGGCCCGGCGCGGCATTGCCACCATCTGTATCGGCGGCGGCCTGGGCGGCGCCATGCTGGTCGAGAGCCTGAACTGACATGCGGATCGGTATCGTTGTCGATTCCGCCTGCGACCTGCCGCGTGAATTTCTGGACCAGCACGGCGTGCTGATCATGCCGATCACCCTGCGCATCGGCGACGCGCTGATCGAGGACCGGCGTCACCCCGAGGAAACGCAGGCCTTCTACGCCCGGCATCTGGATCGCAAGAGTGAGGATTTTGCCGAGTCGATTCCCTACTCGGTGGCGCAGATCGAGCGTCTGTTTCTCGAACGCCTGGTGCTCGATTATGACTATGTGTTCTGCCTGACCATTACCAGTACGCGCAGTCCGATTTTTGATCACGCCATGCAGGCCTCGCGGGCGATTCTCACCAAATACAAGGCCATCCGTCGCGACGCCGGCATGGAAGAGCGTTTCGGGCTGGCCGTGTTTTCCACGCGCAACCTGTTCACCGGCCAGGCCGTGCCGGTCGCCGAGGCCGTGCGCCTGATCCGCCTGGGTGGCCTGCCCAGCGAAATCGGTACCCGCCTGAAACAGTTGATCGACGAAACCCACACCTACCTGGTGCCGGCCGACCTTTTTCACATCTACAAGCGGGCGTCGAAGAAGGGCGATACCAGCCTGGGCTGGAGCTCCTACACGCTGGGCACCTGGCTGGATGTCAAGCCCATCCTGCACTGCCACCGCGACGTGACGACGACGGTGGACAAGGTGCGCGGTTTCACGGCCGGTGTCGAGCAGTTGTTCGACAAGGCGGTGCAACGGATAAACGATGGCCTGGATGCGCCGAGCATCTGCATCAGCTATGGCGGTGAGCCGGCGCTGGTCGCTCGCATGTCGGGCTATGCCCGCCTGGCCAAGGCCGCCGAGGACAACGGCGTGGAAATCCACGTGTCGCCGATGAGCAAGACGGCGGCCGTCAATGTCGGGCCGGGCGCCCTGTCGCTGGCCTTTGCCGCACGCGGCCACCAGGCCCATTGAGGACAATGCAATGAATGTGAATCTGCAACACTGGCGGCTGGACGTCGATGCGCAAGGCATCGCCACCGCCACCCTGGACAAGGCGGGGGAATCCGCCAATTCGCTGTCGGCCGAGGTTATGCGGGAATTCTCCTCGCTTCTTGACCAACTCGATGTCTATCCGCCCAAGGGCCTGATCATCCGCTCCGGCAAGGAAGCTGGATTCATCGCGGGTGCCGACATCGGCGAGTTTTCCCAACTCGATACGCCCGAAAAGAGCCGGGCGCTCGTCGAGCGCGGCTGGAAGCTGTTCAACCGCCTGGAAGCCGTCAAGTACCCGACCCTGGCGCTGGTGCGTGGCCATTGCCTGGGCGGCGGCCTGGAACTGGCGCTGGCCTGCCGCTACCTGCTGGCGGTCGATGAATCCGGCACCAAGATGGGTCTGCCGGAAGTCATGCTCGGCATCTTCCCCGGCTGGGGCGGCATGTTGCGCCTGCCCAAGCGGGTCGGCCCGGCCGCCGCGCTGGACATGATGCTGACCGGCAAGACGCTCGATGCCAAACGGGCGAAGAAGATGGGCCTGGCCGACGATTGTGTGCCGCCCCGCGTCATGGAAATGGCCGCTCGCCAGCTGCTTGTCTCCGGCCAGTCGCGCCGCCCGTTGCCCTTCATGCAGAAGCTGATGAATGGTCCGCTGAAAAGCGTCGTCGCCAATGGCGCCCGCAAGCAGGTGGCGAAAAAGGCGCGGCCGCAGCACTATCCGGCCCCGTACGCGATCATCGACCTGTGGCAGAAGCACGATGGTAACGCGCTGGCTGCGCCGGAGGTGGTGGATCGCATCATTTCATCGCCGACCGCCCGCAACCTGGTGCGCGTCTTCGGCCTGCAGGAGCGCCTGAAGGGCTTCGGCAAGGATTCCGATTTCAAGGCCCGGCGCGTGCATGTCATCGGCGCCGGCGTGATGGGCGGCGATATCGCCGCCTGGTGTGCCTTGCGCGGCATGACCGTGACCTTGCAGGATCAGACGCTGGAGCGCATGTCACCCGCCCTGAAGCGCGCCCATGCCCTGTTCACCAAGAAACTGCGCGATCCCCTCAAGGCCCGCGCCGCCTTCGACCGCCTGATTCCCGACCCGCAAGGCGACGGCGTGCCGCACGCCGACGTGATCATCGAAGCCATCTTCGAGAACGTCGAGGCCAAGCATGCATTGTTCCGCGCCCTGGAGCCGCGCATGAAGCCGGGGGCGGTACTCGCCACCAACACCTCCAGCCTCAAGCTGGAAGATCTGCGCACGGTCCTGCACCGACCGGAGCGCTTGGTCGGCATCCACTTCTTCAACCCGGTATCGATGATGCCGCTGGTCGAAGTGGTCGAAGCCGAAGGCGCCGACCCGGCTGCCGTGCAGGCCGCCTGTGCCTTCGTCAAGCAGATTGACAAGCTGCCGCTACCGGTCAAGAGCGCACCGGGCTTCCTGGTCAACGCCGTGCTGGCGCCGTACATGCTGGCCGCCATGCGGGCGGTGGACGAGGGCGTGTCGCCGGAGACTGTCGACGAAGCCATGCTCGCCTTCGGCATGCCGATGGGGCCGATTGAGTTGATCGACACCGTTGGCCTCGACATTGCCATGGCGGCCGGCAAGCAACTGGCCGGAGGTGCCGATGCGCCGAAATGCCTGCTGCAGCGGGTGGAGAAAAACCAGCTCGGCAAGAAGAGTGGGCAGGGTTTCTACGCCTGGTCCGCAGGCAAGGCCGCCAAGCGTAGTGCCAGCGCGGTTCCCGCCGGCCTGGCAGAAAAGCTGGCCAAGCCGCTGATCGATCGCGTCGAGCAACTGGTTGCCGATGGCGTCGTGGCTGACGGCGAACTGGCCGATGCCGGCGTAATTTTTGGCACAGGCTTTGCACCATTTACCGGCGGACCGTTGAATTACCGCTCAGCAACGCGGCGTTGATGTTGTGTTTTTACAACAAATTGTAAATATATTTTTGATCAAAAAAAATTTCAAACGTCGGTTTGAGTTCTAATCGTTTCACCAAACCGGGTTTCATACCCACCACAATCACAACAGGAGACATATCGATGCACAAGAAAATCACCATGCGCCTGATTCCGGCGTTGATCGCAGTCACGTTTTCCGGTGGCGCATTTGCCGCAGCTTTCCAGTTGACCGGCCTGAGCGCCTCGGGCGTCGGTATCGCCAACGCCGGTGCGGCTGCTTCTGCGGAAGACACCAGCACCCTGTATTACAACCCGGCCGGGATGACCTATCTGTCCGAGGGGCACAACATCAGCTTCGCCACGACACTTTTGGATCGGAGCACCCGTTTTACTAACGAGGGTACCCGAGGGTACGGTGGTGTTTATCCGGTCGGCGATAGCGGCGGTGATGGTGGTGGGTTGCATGCCGTTCCTTCCCTCTATTATTCCTATTCCCTGGCACCGCAGTGGCGTCTGGGTCTGGCGATCAATCCGACTTTCGCGGATGAGACCGAATACGACAAAAATTTTGTCGGCCGCTATTCCGGGTTGAAGACCAAAATTCGCGTCATCAACGTAAACCCCTCTGTTGCGTACAAGGCGAACGATGCGTTGTCTCTGGCAGTTGGTATCAATTTTGCGAAGGCTGACGTCGAATTCAACCAAGCCGCGCCGAACCCAGGTGGCCCGACTCAGCCAGATGGTTCAGGCACCTTGGAGGGGGATGCTACAGGCTGGGGCTACAACCTGGGTTTGATGTATCAGGTGTCGAAGGATACGCGCGTTGGCCTGAGCTATCGCTCGAAGATCAAGTTCGATCTGGAAGGGTCGCAAAATGTTCAGATTCCGGGGCTTGGGACCGTTATCAATCGTTCGATTACAGCCGAACTGACGACGCCGGACACTGCTTCTCTTGCTATTCACCACCAGCTGAATCCGAAGTGGGCGGTTCTCGCCGACTACACGTGGACGGGCTGGAGCAGTCTGCAAAAGCTTGAGCCGGTGACGTCGACTGGTGCCCGCGCCGTAGCACCGCTGCGCTACAACTTCAAAGACACCTATCGCGTCGGTCTGGGTACCACTTACCAACTGAACGACCAGTGGATGCTGCGACTGGGTGTTGCCTTTGACAAGGGTGCTGTCCCCGACGACGCTTCCCGCACGATGACCGTGCCGGATCAGGATCGCACCTGGCTGGCGATCGGTGCAAAGTGGAAGATCACACCGAAAGCCTCGCTCGATGTTGGCTATGCGCACATTTTCGTGAAGGAAGCCAAGACAGCACGAAATGTTTATACGAACGCGACTGAAGCGGTGGTCGCGCAGACCGTCCGCGGCAAGTTCGAAACCTCTGCAGACTATCTGTCGGTCCAGCTCAACTACGCGTTCTAACCGAATCAATCCTTGCGTGACTATTATCCCCGGCATGTCCGGGGATTTTTTTACCCCTTGCTGTTGCACGGACGGTGATCGATATGGCTTTCGCTCCTGATCTTGGTGCGCTGCTTGGCGTTCAGCGCCAGGCTTTCCTGGCCGACCCCCAGCCGGATATCGCATCGCGGCTTGACCGCCTGCGTCGTCTCGAAAGCCTGCTCCTCCAGCACGGCGATGAGATTTCGGCGGCGATCGACGCGGATTTTTCCGGGCGGCCCGGCATGGAAACCGGGCTGCTCGAACTCTTCCCGAGCCTGGAGGGCATTGCCTATGCCCGCAAGAATCTGGCGCGCTGGATGCGTGATGAGCGGCGACATGTCGCGCTGTGGTTCCTGCCCGGCCGGGCGCGGGTGCGCTGGCAGCCGCTGGGTGTGGTCGGCATCGTCGTGCCATGGAACTACCCGCTGTATCTGGCCATCGGCCCGCTCACCGCCGCGCTGGCGGCCGGAAATCGCGCGCTGGTCAAGCTTTCCGAATTCACCCCGCGATTTGCCGAATGCTTTGCCAGGCTTGTCGCCGCCCGGTTTGCGCCGGACGAAGTGGCCATCGTGCAAGGGGATGCCGCGGTAGCCGAACAATTCTGCCGCTTGCCGTTCGATGCCCTGCTGTTCACCGGCTCGACGGCGATTGGCCGGCGGGTGATGGCGGCGGCCGCCGAGAACCTGACGCCGCTGACCCTTGAACTGGGTGGCAAGTCGCCGGTCGTGATCGCGCCGGATTTTGACCTGAAGCTGGCGGCACGCCGTATCGTTTTTGGCAAGTTGCTCAATGCCGGCCAGACCTGCGTGGCACCGGACTATGTGCTGGTGCCACGCGGCAGCGAGGGCGCCTTTGCCGAGGCGGTGCGCCAGGCAGCCCGCCAGCTTTACGGCGACGGCAGGAATGGCGACTACGCCAGCATCATCAATGACCGGCAACACGCCCGCTTGCTCGGCCTGCTCGATGAAGTAAAGGCGAAGGGCGCGCGCTGCCTGCCGCTGTTCGACGGCGAGGGGGCGTTGCCCGGGCGCCGGCTGATGCCGCATGTCGTGCTCGATATGCCGCTCGATTCAGCCCTGATGCGCGACGAAATCTTTGGCCCGCTGTTGCCCGTGCTGCCCTATGACACGCTCGATCAGGCGGTCGATTTCATCAATGGCCGGGATCGGCCCTTGGCGCTCTACCTGTTCGACAACGATCGGCGACGGGTGGAAAGCCTGATCGACCGCACCCGCTCGGGCGGCGTGACGGTCAACGATTGCATGCTGCACGTGGCGCAGGACGACCTGCCCTTCGGTGGCATTGGCGCGAGTGGCATGGGGCAGTATCACGGCACTGAGGGGTTTCGCACCTTTTCGAAGGCGCGGCCGATCTTCCGCCAGGCGCGTTTCAATACGCTGCCCTTGCTGGCGCCGCCTTACGGCGAGCGAGCGCAACGCCTGCTCAAGCTGATGCTGGGCTGGGGGCGGCGCAAATGAAGCCTCGGGCGACTGATGCCGGGCGGCTGACCCGGCGCCGCTTCCTGAGTGCCGGGCTGCTTGCCGGATCGCTTGCCGGATCGCTTGCCCTCGGCGGCGGCCTGCTGTTCTGGCCGCGTTCGGTACCGCCGGGCGTCGACGGAGAGTCGCGGCGCTGGCAATTCCTTTCTCCGGCCAATGCGCAGGCGGTGATCGTCCTGGCGCCGGCCTTGCTTGGCCCGACCGCCAGCGCCGCGCTGATCGCCTCGCCGGCCAGGCGCTACATGCTGGCCGACGGCGTGGATCAGGCCATTTGCCTGCTCACGCCCGGCACCCGCGACGAATTACGGCAGCTATTCGAACTGCTCGCCTCACCCGGCGGGCGCCTGCTGATGCTGGGGCAGATGGCTGACTGGCCGGCAGCGAGCGAATCCGCGCTGCAATCCGGGCTGGATGCCTGGCGCGGGGCGCGGCTGGATCTTGTGAAATCGGCCTACGACGGCTTGCGTGACCTGGTTTTCGCGGTCTGGTACGGCGATCCGGCCAATCAGGATTACCTGCCGGGCTTCGGCTGGCCGGAGCTTCACTCATGACGCAGCGCCCTTTCGATTTTATTGGTCATGCCTTCGATACCCGCTGGCAGCACGTCGATGCCGGTGCGCAGCCCGGCGACCTTCAGCTGGAAGGCGATGTCGTGGTGATCGGTACCGGTGCCGGTGGCGGCACGGCCGCTTATTGCCTGGCCCGCGCCGGGCTCGATGTCATCCTGCTCGAGGAGGGGCCGCTGCGCACGGCGCGGGATTTCAAGTTGCAGGAGCGCAGTGCCTATCCCGACTTGTATCAGGAAGCTGCCGCGCGCAAAACGGCGGACAAGGCCATTGCCATCCTGCAGGGCAGGGCGGTGGGCGGTTCGACGCTGGTGAACTGGACGACCAGCCTGCGCACGCCAGAGCCAACGCTGAACCATTGGCACCAGCACCATGGCTGGTCGATGGCCGATGCTGCTGCGATGGCGCCTTGGTTCGCCGATGCCGAAGCGCGGCACGGTGTCATGCCCTGGCCAACGCCACCCAACCCGAACAATGCCATCCTGGGACGCGGCCTGGCTGCCCTGGGTGGCCAGGGCAAGGTCGTGCCGCGCAATGTCAGCGGCTGCTGGAATCTCGGGGCCTGCGGCCTCGGCTGTCCGACCAACGCTAAGCAATCCGCCCTGGTCGCCCTGCTGCCAACGGTTCTCGACCGGGGTGGGCGGCTGCTCTCGCGGGTGCGGGTCGATCGCCTGCGTATCGTCGGTGGTCGGGTCGAAGGGGTCGAGGCGCAGGCCATCGGGCCGTCTGGCCACGCCGATGTCGGCCGACGGATCAGCGTTCGTGCCCGCCACGTCGTGCTCGCCGCCGGGGCGATTGGCTCGCCGGCCATTTTGCTGCGCTCCGGGGCGCCTGATCCGCATGATCGCCTGGGCCGGCAAACCTGCCTGCATCCGGTGGTCATGTCGGCGGCAACCATGCCGGAGCGGGTCAGCGGTCACGCCGGCGCGCCGCAAACCGTCTACAGCGATGACTACCTCTGGCCGACCGACGGTGGCGCCGGCTTCAAGCTGGAGGTATCACCGGTCTATCCGATGATCGCCGCCCTGGTGTTGCGCGGGCACGGGGCGGCGCACGCCGCGGCGATGGCTGAACTCGATCACGCGCAGATCACGCTGGCTTTGCTGCGCGACGGCTTTCACCCTGAGAGCGTCGGCGGACGGGTGCGCCTTGACCGCTACGGCCATCCGCAGCTCGACTATCCGCTGACCCCTTACCTGTTCGATGGCATGCGCCGCGCCTATCTGACCATGGCAGAGCTGCAGTTCGCGGCCGGTGCGAAGAGTGTGCTGCCCATCCACGACGACGCGGCCCCCTACCGCAGCTGGGCGGAGGCGCGCCAGGCGATTGCCGCGCTGCCGATGCAGGCCCTGCGGGCCAAGGTGGTCAGTGCGCACGTCATGGGCGGCTGCGCCTTGTCGCCCGAGGCACGGAACGGGGTGGCGAACCTGCAGGGACGGCATCATCAACTCGACAAGCTGAGCATTATCGACGGTTCCATTTTTCCAACCTCCATTGGCGCCAATCCCCAGTTGTCGATCTATGCGTTCGCTGCCCGGCTGGCGGAAGGGCTTGCCAGCGAGCTGAAAGGGGGTTGAGGCGGGTGTTGCCTGAGCCTCGGCGGGCCTGGAAAAAATCCTCAAAAAATATGTTGACCCGGGGGTGTGCTTGTTTATAATTCAAACGTTCGTTTTATTTTAACGAAGCCGCAAAAAGAGACCTAAAGGAGAATCGCTTGAACAAGCTGATCGTGAAGAAGGCTGCCGTGTTGGGTGCCGGCGTGATGGGGGCGCAGATTGCGGCGCACCTCGCCAATGCCAATGTGCCCGTCGTGCTGTTTGACCTGCCGGCAAAAGAAGGAGACAAGAACGGCATCGTGAAGAAGGCCCTCGATGGCCTGAAGAAGCTGGACCCGGCGCCGCTGGCCAGCAAGTCCAAACTGAAGTTCATCGACGCCGCCAACTACGATGAGCACCTGCCGTTGTTGGCCGAGTGCGATCTGATCATCGAGGCCATCGCCGAGCGCATGGACTGGAAGAACGATCTCTACGCCAAGATCGCCCCGCACATCGGTGCCAACGCTATCGTCGCCTCCAACACCTCAGGCCTGTCGATGAATGCGCTGGCCCAGGGGCTGCCGGAGTCGATTCGTCCGCGCTTCTGCGGCATCCACTTCTTCAACCCGCCGCGCTACATGCATCTGGTCGAGATCATCGGTACGCAAACAACCGATGGCAGCACGCTGGATGCGCTGGAAACCTGGCTGACCTCGCGCCTCGGCAAGGGCGTCATCCGCGCCCTCGATACGCCGAACTTCGTCGCCAACCGCATCGGTGTCTTCTCCATTCTCGCCGTCATGCACCACACCCAGGCCTTTGGCCTCGGTTTCGACGAAGTCGATGCGCTGACCGGCCCGAAGATCGGTCGCCCGAAGAGCGCCACCTATCGCACGGCCGATGTCGTTGGCCTCGATACCCTGGCCCATGTCGTCAAGACCATGCAGGACACGCTGCCCAGCGACCCGTGGCATGCCTACTTCACCAATCCGGCCTGGTTGCAGGCCCTGATCGCCAAGGGCGCCCTCGGCCAGAAGACCCGTTGCGGCATCTTCCGCAAGCAGGGCAAGGAAATCCAGGTGCTCGATTTGGCGGCGCAGGACTACCGTAAGTCGGCTGGTGAAATTGCCGAGGAAGTCGCTGCCATCCTGAAAACCCGCAACCCGGCCGAGAAATTCGCCGCGCTGCGCGCTTCCAGCCACCCGCAAGCCCAGTTCCTGTGGGCCATCTTCCGCGACATCTTCCATTACGCCGCCGTGCAACTGGAAAGCGTCGCCGACAATGCCCGCGATCTCGACCTCGCCATGCGCTGGGGCTTCGGCTGGGCGCAGGGCCCGTTCGAAACCTGGCAGGCTGCCGGCTGGAGCGACATCGCCCAAGCCGTCGCCGCCGACATCGCCTCCGGCAAGACCATGGCCAGCGTGCCGCTGCCGGCCTGGGCGCTGGAAGCCGGCCGTACCGGTGTGCATGCCGCCGAGGGCTCCTACTCGGCGAGCAAGAACACCTATGTGCCGCGCTCGACGCTGCCCGTCTATCAGCGCCAGCTCTTCCCCGAGCGCGTGCTGGGCGAAGTGGCCGCCACCCCGGAAAAATCCGGCGAAACGCTGTACGAGAACGAGGGCGTCCGCCTGTGGCGCTTGCCGTCGCTCGACGCCGGCATCGGCATCCTGTCGGTCAAGTCCAAGATGCACACCATCGGCAACGAGGTGCTGGATGGCGTGATCGCTGCCGTCAAGCAGGCCGAAGGCACGCTGGATGGCGTGGTGGTCTGGCACGAAGCACCGTTCGCGGTCGGCGCCAACCTGCAGCAGGTCGGTGAGGCCTGTGCCGCCGGCCAGTTCGACATCCTGGAAGCAACGGTGGAGAAGTTCCAGCGCGCTTCGCAAACCCTCAAGTACGCCCAAGTGCCGGTCGTCGCTGCGGTGCAGGGCATGGCCCTGGGCGGTGGTTGCGAATTCGTCATGCATGCCGGCAAGCGCGTCATGGCGCTGGAAAGCTACGTCGGCCTGGTTGAGGCCGGTGTCGGCCTGATCCCGGCCGGCGGCGGTTGCAAGGAGTTCGCCGTACGCGCTGCCGAGTGGGCCGCCCAGTCGGCGACGCCGGGCGAGGTATTCAACTTCCTGCAGCCGGTGTTCCAGACCATCGCCATGGCCAAGGTGGCCAAGAGCGCGGTCGAGGCCATCGACATGGGTTTCGCCAAGCCGTCGGACACCATCCTGTTCAACGCCAACGAACTGCTCTGGGTCGCCATCAAGGAAGCGCGGGCCATGGCCGACGCCGGCTATGCCCCGCCGCCGATGGCGCGCGGCGTGATCGTCGCCGGCAAGAACGGCATCGCCACGCTGGAGATGATGCTGGTGAACATGAAGGAGGGCGGCATGATCTCGGCGCACGACTACGTGGTCGCCCGCTCGGCTGCCGTCGCCCTGTGCGGTGGCGAGGTCGAAACCGGCAGCGTGGTGGACGAGGAATGGCTGATCACCGTCGAACGTCGCCTGTTCGTCGAACTGCTGAAGAACCCGCTGACCCAGGCCCGCATCAAGCACATGCTGGAAACCGGCAAGCCGTTGCGCAATTAATCGGGTCAAGGAGACAAACCAAATGAGCAAACAGATTCAAGAAGCCTACATCGTCGCCGCCACCCGTCTGCCGGTGGCCAAGAAGGGCGGGATGTTCCGCAACGTTCGCCCGGACGACATGCTGGCCCACGCCATCAAGTCGGTCGTCGCCCAGGTGCCGGGCATCGACCCGGCGCGCATCGGCGACGTGATCGTCGGTTGCGCCATGCCGGAAGCCGAGCAGGGCATGAACGTCGCCCGCATCGGCGCCCTGCTGGCCGGCCTGCCGATCACCGTGCCGGGCATCACCATCAACCGCTTCTGCTCCTCCGGCCTGCAGGCCGTAGCCGATGCGGCCAACCAGATCCGCCTCGGCCTGGCCGACGTGATGATCGCCGCCGGCACCGAGTCGATGTCGATCATGCCGCAGATCATGGGCAACAAGATGGCCATGAACCCGGCCATCTTCACCGATGAAAACATCGGCATCGCCTACGGCATGGGCCTGACTGCCGAGAAGGTTGCCAACCAGTGGCAGATCAGCCGCGAAGAGCAGGATGCCTTCGCGCTGGCCTCCAACCAGAAAGCCTGCGCCGCCATCGCGGCCGGTCATTTCAAGGCGGAAACCTCGCCCTACCTGATCCGCGAGAGCCTGCCCGATCTCAGGACCGGCCAGATCAAGGTGCGCGAGCGCAGTGTCGAATTCGACGAAGGCCCGCGTGCCGACGCCTCCCTGGAAAAGCTGGGCAAGCTGCGCCCGGTCTTCCATGCCCGTGGTTCAGTCACCGCTGGCAACTCCTCGCAGATGTCGGACGGTGCCGCCGCCGTCATGCTGGTCTCGGAAAAGGTGCTCAAGGAACACAACCTGACGCCGCTCGCCCGTTTCGCCAGCTTCGCCGTCGGCGGGGTGGCGCCGGAGATCATGGGCATCGGCCCGATCGCTGCGATCCCCAAGGCGCTGGCCCAGGCCGGCATCCGCCAGGAAGACCTGGACTGGATCGAACTGAACGAAGCCTTCGCTGCCCAGTCGCTCGCCGTGGTCAAGGAACTCGGCCTCGACCCGAGCAGGATCAACCCGCTCGGCGGCGCCATCGCCCTCGGCCACCCGCTCGGTGCAACCGGTGCCATCCGTACGGCAACCATCGTGCATGGCATGCAGCGCACCGGCGGCAAGTACGGCATGGTGTCGATGTGCATCGGCACCGGCATGGGTGCTGCGGGTATCTTCGAGCGGGTTTGATGATCCAGAAAAATCCACCGCAAAGGCGCGAAGGCGCAAAGGGTACGCAAAGAGAATCCTGGTTTTCCTTTTCGAAATCTTTGCGCCTCTGCGTCCTGGCGGTGGGGGGTAGCTCGTTATGAAACCGGCCTGGCTCGCCAAGCTGCCCCGGCCCTGGGGGGCGCGACTGGTGCGGATGGGGTTCAATCTCCATCCCGCCTTTCGCAGTACCGGCGGGCGTGTCGTACATGTGGCGCCCGATCTGCGTCATATCCGTGTTCGCCTGCCGCTGACCTGGAAGACGAAGAACATCGTCGGTTCGCTCTACGGTGGCTCGCTGTTCGCCATCACCGACGGTGCACATCCGGCCATGCTGATGGCGGCGCTGGGCGAGGATTACATCATCTGGGACAAGGCGGCCAGCATCCGCTACCGCAAGCCGGGCTACACCACGCTGTATGCCGATTTCCGGGTGACGCCGGAAGAGATGGCGGGCATTCGCGGGGCATTGGCCAAACAGCATGAGGTCGACTGGACCTTCCAGATCGACATCAAGGACGCCGAAGACGTCGTGCATACCGTCGTCGAGCGCACGGTTTATATCGCAGAAAAAAATTACTACCGACAGAAAAGCGGTGGAGGAGATAACTCATGATTACTTCCACAAGCGTCCGGCGCGCAGCGTTGATTGCCGCACTGGTGGCCGTTCCCGGCCTGCATGCGGCTGAGGTGGCCGGTGTCAGGGTGGCCGACAGCATCAAGGTCGGCAACAGCGAACTGGTGCTCAACGGTGCCGGCCTGCGCAGCAAGCTGTTCATCAAGGTTTATGTCGGCGCGCTGTACGTGGGCCAGAAGGCAGCGACGCCGGCGGCCATCTACGACAGCGCCACGCCGCGCCGCATGGTGCTCCGCCTGTTGCGCGACCTTGATGCGGATTCCCTGCACTCCGCCCTCGACGAAGGCTTGCGCAACAACCATTCGCCCGCCGAGCTGTCTGACATGCAAGCCCAGGCCGACCAGCTGGCCGGCATCATGAAGGCTATCGGCAAGGTGCGTGAAGGGGATACGATCAGCATCGACTTCTCCGGCGAAGGCATCGCAGTCAGCCAGAACGGGGAGGTTCGGGGCAAGGTGGCCGGTGCCGGTTTTGCCAAGGCACTGCTCAAGGTATGGCTGGGCGACAAGCCGGCCGATGCATCGCTGAAGAAGGCACTGCTCGGCAGCTAAGGCCGGCAATTCAGGAGGAGACAAGAATGGAAAAGATCTGGCTCAAGAGCTACCCGAGCGGTGTTCCGGCAGACATCGACATCGACCACATACCATCGCTGGTCGCGCTGTTCGAAAAAGCCTGCAAGACCTTCGCCGACAAGGTGGCTTACATCAGCATGGGGCGGGAAATCACCTACCGCCAGCTCGATGCCGAGGCGACCGAATTCGCCGGCTGGCTGCAGGCCAAGGGCATGAAGAAGGGCGACCGCGTCGCCCTGATGATGCCCAACATTTTGCAATACCCTGTCGCCCTGTTCGGCACCCTGCGTGCCGGCTGCGTGGTGGTCAATTGCAACCCGCTCTACACGCCGCGCGAACTGGAGCATCAGCTCAAGGATTCCGGCGCAACGGCCATCGTGATTGTCGAGAACTTCGCCAATACGCTCGAACAGGTGATCGCCCATACCGCCATCAAGCATGTGGTGGTGACCTCGATGGGCGAAAAACTGGGTGGCCTGAAGGGGGCGATCGTCAATTTCGTGGTGCGCCGGGTCAAGAAAATGGTGCCGGCCTGGCACGTGCCGGGAGCCATCAGTTTCAAGGCGGCCCTGGCGCAGGGGCGGAAAAATGGCTTCAAGCCCGTTGCCTTGGCGCAGGATGACCTGGCTTTCCTGCAATACACCGGCGGTACGACTGGCGTTTCGAAAGGGGCCATGCTCACCCACGCCAACATCGCCTCCAATGTGACGCAGGCCTATAGCTGGATTCGTCCGGTGGTGCGTGAAGGTGAGGAATTCATCATCACCGCGTTGCCGCTGTATCACATCTTCGCGCTGACTGCGAACTGCCTGACCTTCCTGATGATCGGTGCGCGCAACCTGCTGATTGCCAACCCGCGCGACATTCCGAACTTCATCAAGGAGTGGGGCAAGTATCCGGTTACCGTGGTGACCGGCGTCAACACCCTGTTCAATGCGCTGCTCAACCACCCCGATTTTGCCAAGCTCGATTTCTCGACCATGAATGTGACGCTGGGCGGCGGCATGGCGGTGCAGGGGCCGGTTGCCGAAAAATGGCTCAAGGTGACGGGAACCCCGCTGCTGCAGGCTTACGGCCTGACCGAAACGTCGCCGGCAGCGACCATCAACCCGCTCGACATGCACGAGTTCAACGGTGCCATCGGCTTGCCGATTTCCTCGACCGAGGTGTCGATTCGCGACGACTACGGCCACGAGGTGCCGCAGGGGCAGGTAGGTGAAATCTGCATTCGTGGCCCGCAGGTCATGAAGGGCTACTGGCAGCGTCCGGATGAAACCGAGCTGGTGTTCTATCCCGACCGCTTCCTGCGCACTGGCGACATGGGCTACATCGACAAGGATGGCTTCGTTTTCCTGGTCGACCGCAAGAAGGACATGATCCTGGTCTCCGGCTTCAATGTGTATCCGAACGAGGTGGAAGAGGCCGTTGCCATGCATCCGGGCGTTCTCGACGTGGCCGCCATCGGCGTGCCCGACGAGCATTCCGGCGAGGCCGTGAAGATCTTCGTCGTCCGCAAGGATCCACTGGTCAACGAACGCATGTTGATCGAGCATTGCCGCGGCCAGCTGACCGGCTACAAGGTTCCCAAGCACGTCGAATTCCGCGACGACCTG
>CALAGF010000039.1 GCA_937892345.1 uncultured Rhodocyclaceae bacterium
CCAAGGGCATCGAGGTGCCGGCCTTCGCGCTGACCAGCCCGTGGGCCGGTTCCGATGCGGCGTCGATTCCCGACAGCGGCGTCGTCTGCAAGGGCATGTACCAGGGCAAGGAAGTGCTCGGCATGCGCGTTTCTTGGGACAAGCGTTACATCACACTGGCGCCGGTGTGCACGGTGTTTGGCCTGGCTTTCCACCTCTACGATCCGGACGGCCTGCTCGGCGGCAAGAAGGATATCGGCATCACCTGTGCGCTGGTGCCTTATGACCATCCGGGCGTCGACACCGGTCGCCGTCACTTCCCGCTCAACGCCATGTTCATGAATGGCCCGACGCGCGGCGCCGACGTTTTCATGCCGCTCGAGTTCATCATCGGTGGCCCGGCGATGGCCGGGCAGGGCTGGCGCATGTTGATGGAGTGTCTGGCGGCTGGCCGCTCAATTTCGCTGCCGTCGTCGAACACCGGCATGGCCCAGATGACAGCGCGCGCCGTCGGCGGCTATGCCCGCGTACGTTCGCAATTCAAGATGGCCGTCGGCAAGTTCGAGGGCGTCGAGGAGGCGCTGACCCGCATCGGCGCCTACACCTACATGATGGATGCCGTGCGCACGATGACGGCAGGTGCGGTTGATCTGGGGGAAAAACCTTCAGTGGTTTCAGCCATTGCCAAATACCACGTCACCGAGCGCGCCCGGCAGGTTGTGAACGACGGCATGGACGTCATCGGTGGCAAGGGGATTTGCCTTGGGCCGTCGAACTTCATGGGCCGCGCCTACCAGCAGGTGCCGATCGGCATTACCGTCGAGGGTGCCAATATTTTGACCCGCTCGCTGATTATCTTCGGCCAGGGGGCGATCCGCTGCCACCCGTATTTGCTGCCGGAAATGCAGGCGGCACAGCACCCTGATACGAGAAAGGGGCTCGTCGATTTCGACAAGGCGCTGTTCGGCCATATTGGCTTTACCGTCCGGAACGGCTTCCGCGCCCTGTGGCTGGGCATGACGGGTTCGCACTTCGCTACGGTCAACGTCGAAACCGCGCCGGAAATGCGGCGTTATTACCAACAGCTGACCCGCTTCTCGGCGGCCTTCGCCTTCATGGCGGATATTTCGCTGCTGGTGCTTGGCGGCAGCGTCAAGCGGCGGGAAAAACTGTCTGCCCGCCTGGGTGACATCCTCTCTCAGATGTATCTGATTTCCTGCACCCTGAAGCGTTACGAGGCCGAGGGCCGCAAGGTGGACGATGCGCCGCTGGCCCATTGGGCCATCTGGGACGCCATGTACAAGGCACAGGAGGCTTTTGATGGCGTGATTGCCAACTTTCCCGTGCGTTTCATTGCTGCGTTTCTCCATCGCACGATTTTTCCCTGGGGCCATCCCTATGTGGTGCCATCCGATGCCGTCGGACATCAGGTGGCGAAACTCTTGATCGCGCCGTCGGCAACCCGGGATCGTCTGACGGCTGAATGCTTTGTTCCCGCCAGCGAAAACGAACCGGTCGGTGCCATCGAACTCGCGCTCCAGGCGACCTTGCTTGCCGAGCCGATCGAAGCACGCATCCGCGAGGCGGAAAAAGCGGGACGTTTTGCCGATAACCCGCAGGCCAATGTGCGCGATATCGCGACGGTCGCCTTCGAGGCCGGGGTTATTTCGCTGTCCGACTACGAGATCGTCAAACATCGCAACCGCTTGCGCGATGTCGTCGTCCACGTCGACGATTTCCCCTTTGACTACGGCGTGGCCACGGCACACAAGCCGGCTGGCGATCGGATGGCGGCCTGAGATGAAAACGCCGATTTATGTGGTCGACGGGGCCAGAACGCCGTTTTTGAAAGCGCAAAAGGGGCCGGGGCCGTTCATGGCCTCTGATCTCGCGATGCAGGCAGGCCGCAGCTTGCTGCTGCGCCAGCCATTTCTGCCCTCCGATCTCGACGAGGTCATTCTCGGCTGCGCTGCACCCTCACCGGATGAAACCAACATCGGGCGCATGGTCGCCTTGCGTCTTGGGTGCGGCAACAAGGTGCCGGGATGGACGGTCATGCGCAATTGCGCCAGCGGCATGCAGGCCATTGACTCGGCCATCGCCAATATTCAGTTGGGACGCGCCGGACTGGTCCTTGCCGGCGGGGTCGATGCCTTGTCGCGGGCGCCTTTGCTCTATTCTGACGCGATGGTGCGCTGGTTCGCGGGCATGATGAGTCTGCGTACGGTCAACCAGAAAATCGGCCATTTTTTGAAATTGCCATTGGCGGCATTACTGAAGCCGGTCATCGGTTTGATGAAAGGGCTGACGGATCCCGTCGTCGGACTGCTGATGGGGCAGACGGCCGAAAACCTTGCCTGGCAGTTCGGCATCAACCGCCAGCAGATGGATGCCTTTGCCGTGCAGAGTCACCAGCGCGCATTGGCGGCGCAGCACGCCGGGTATTTGGCCGAAATCGTGCCGCTTGTTGATGCCGCGGGCAGGATTTACGCGGCAGATGACGGCGTGCGTGCGGACGCCAATTTGGCCGGCATGGCCAAGCCCAAGCCATTTTTCGACAAGAAATACGGCCAGATCACTGCGGCCAACAGCTCCCAGATTACCGATGGTGCCGCCTGGCTGCTGCTTGCCTCCGAGGCCGCAGTCGAGCAATGGGGCCTCAAACCGCTTGGCCGGATTATCGATAGCGAATGGGCTGGCCTGGCGCCTGAGACGATGGGACTGGGCCCGGTGCATGCCGCAACGCCAATCCTGAAGCGCAATGGCCTGAATTTGAACGATATCGACTATTGGGAAATCAACGAAGCCTTCGCTGCGCAGGTGTTGGCCTGTCGGGCCGCGTGGCAGGACGATGCCTATTGCCGCGAGCATCTGGGGCTGGATGCTGCTTTTGGAGCGATTCCCGATGAGCGCCTGAATGTGGATGGCGGGGCGGTTTCCATCGGACATCCGGTGGGGGCTTCCGGCGCGCGCATCCTGCTTCATCTGCTGCATGTCTTGCGCCGTGAGGGCGCCCGGCGCGGTATCGCCAGCATTTGTATCGGCGGTGGCCTGGGCGGGGCCATGCTGGTGGAGGCCTGTCGATGAAACACTGGCAACTTCACAGGGAAACGGATGGCATTGCGATTGCCGTACTTGATCGTGCCGGTGAGAGCAGCAATGCGCTCTCTGCCGAGGTGATGGCCGAGTTTGCGCAGTTGCTCGATCAACTCGAACACGAACCGCCGAAGGGTCTGATCATCCGTTCCGGTAAACCCGCCGGATTTATCGCGGGGGCCGACATCGACGAGTTCTCGCAGCTCGATACGCCGGAAAAGGGCAGGGCACTGGTGGCCAGGGGCTGGCATTTGTTCAATCGTCTGGCTGCCGTGAGCTATCCAACGCTGGCGCTGGTCCGCGGCCATTGTCTTGGGGGTGGTTTGGAACTGGCCTTGGCCTGCCGTTACTTGCTGGTGGTAGATGAGCCGGGTACCAAACTGGGTTTGCCGGAGGTCATGCTCGGCATCTTTCCCGGCTGGGGCGGCATGCTGCGTTTGCCGCAGCGGGTAGGCCCGGCAGCCGGACTGGAGATGATGCTCAGCGGGCGTACGGTCGACGCTGTGAAAGCCCGGAAAATGGGCCTGGCCGATGCCTGCGTTCCCCCGCGCGTGATGGAAGTCGCTGCGCGGCAATTGCTGCTATCTGCGACGCCGCGACCTGCCTTGCCCATGCTGCAACAGTTGTTGGCCGGTCCGTTGAAAGCGGTGGTCGCCAGCGGTGCGCGCAAGCAGGTGGCAAAAAAGGCGCGGCCGGCACATTACCCGGCACCCTACGCAATCATCGATCTGTGGCAACACCACGGCGGTAACGCGCTGGCGGCGCCGGAGATCGTTGATCGCATCATCGCCTCGCCCACAGCCAAAAACCTGTTGCGGGTATTCCGCCTGCAGGAACGCCTGAAAGGGTTTGGCAAATCGGGTGACTTCGTGGCGCACCGCGTGCATGTGGTCGGTGCCGGCGTCATGGGCGGGGAGATTGCCGCCTGGTGCGCGCTGCGCGGGCTGACCGTCAGTTTGCAGGATCAGACGGTGGAACGCATTGCGCCGGCAATACAACGGGCGCAAGCCTTGTTTGCCAGAAAGCTGCGTGATCCGCTCAAGGCGCGTGCCGCATTCGATCGCTAGATTCCCGATCCGGCGGGTGCCGGCGTGGCGCATGCGGATGTGGTGATTGAGGCTATTTTCGAAAATCTGGAAGCCAAGCAGGCCCTGTTGCGTGCGCTGGAAGCGCGCATGAAACCGGGTGCCATTCTGGCCACCAATACCTCTAGCCTGAAACTGGAAGATTTGCGTACCGTGCTCGCGCAACCGGCGCGCCTGATCGGCATCCACTTCTTCAATCCGGTGGCGCTGATGCCGCTGGTCGAAGTGGTTGCAGCCGAAAGCACCGATCCGGCCATGGTGCAAGCCGCCTGCGCCTTCGTCAAACAGATCGACAAGCTGCCGTTGCCAGTCAGAAGCGCACCGGGATTTCTCGTCAATGCCGTGCTGGCTCCTTACATGCTAGCCGCCATGCGTGCGGTCGACAGCGGTATTTCGCCAGAAACGGTAGATGCGGCGATGCTCGCGTTTGGCATGCCGATGGGGCCCATCGAACTGGTCGATACCGTGGGTCTGGATATTGCGCTGGCTGCCGGTCGGCAACTGGCTGACGATGCCGAAGCACCTGCCAGCCTGCTGCAGCGGGTTGATGCCGGGCATTTGGGCAAGAAAACGGGGCAAGGGTTTTATGCCTGGGTGGACGGTCGACCGCAGAAGTCTCGCGCCGGCCCGGTTCCTGACGATCTGGCTGAAAAACTGATCCGGCCATTGCTTGATCGCACACAGCAACTGGTTGCGGGCAATCTGGTGGCCGATAAGGATCTCGCCGACGCCGGAGTGATTTTCGGCACTGGTTTTGCGCCCTTCACCGGCGGCCCGCTGCACTGGCTGGAAAATTTGAAATAAGTCTGTTGCGCCCTGCCAACACGCCGGGCTTTTTTTGAATCGGTATGTATTTCAAACGTTCGTTTTATTTTTTGGCGTGCACGATAAGACCATCAAAGGAGACAAGCTTGAACACATTGATTGTTAGAAAGGCGGCGGTGCTGGGCGCGGGCGTAATGGGGGCGCAGATTGCTGCGCATCTGGCCAATGCCGGTGTGCCGGTGGTGCTCTTCGATCTGCCGGCCGGCGAGGGCGACAAGAACGCCATCGTCAACAAGGCGCTGGCCGGGCTGAAGAAACTGGAGCCAGCCCCCCTGGCCTCGCGCCAGGCAGTGCGGCTGATTGAGGCCGCCAATTACGAAACGGATCTGCCAAAGCTGGCTGCATGCGATTTGGTGATTGAAGCCATTGCCGAGCGCATGGACTGGAAGCACGGCCTCTACGCGAAAATCGGCCCCTATCTGTCGTCGACCGCCATCGTTGCTTCCAATACTTCGGGGCTGTCGATCAATGCGCTGGCACAGGGACTGCCCGATGCCGTCCGGCCGCGATTTTGCGGTATCCATTTTTTCAACCCGCCGCGCTACATGCGTCTGGTCGAGATCGTTGCCACGCCATCAACAGACGCTCTCACGCTCGATTCACTGGAAACCTGGCTGACCTCGCGTCTGGGCAAAGGGGTGATCCGGGCGCTGGATACGCCCAATTTCGTGGCCAACCGGATCGGCGTATTTTCCATGCTGGCGGTGATGCACCATACCGCCGCCTTCGGTCTGGGCTTTGCAACGGTCGACGCCCTGACCGGGCCGAAAATCGGTCGGCCGAAAAGCGCTACCTACCGTACTGCCGACGTGGTCGGTCTGGACACGCTGGCGCATGTCGTCCAGACCATGCAGGACACCCTGCCGGATGATCCCTGGCATCGCCATTTCAAGGTCCCTGCCTGGTTGGGCGCACTGATTGCGCAGGGCGCGCTGGGCCAGAAAACCCGTTGCGGGATTTTCCGCAAACAAGGCAAGCAGATTCAGGTGCTTGATCTGGCAGCGCAGGATTACCGCGATAGCAAGGCCGAGGTGGCCGATGAGGTCGATGCCTTGCTGAAGATTCGCGCACCGGGTGAGAAATTTGCTGCGCTGCGCGCATCCCGACACCCGCAGGCGCAATTTTTGTGGGCGATTTTCCGCGACATTTTCCATTACGCCGCTGTCCAGTTGGCGCAGGTGGCCGACAATGCGCGCGATCTCGATCTGGCCATGCGCTGGGGTTTCGGCTGGTCGCAAGGGCCGTTCGAAAGCTGGCAGGCGGCTGGCTGGCGCAATATCGCCCAGGCCATTGCCGAGGATATTGCCGCCGGCAAGAGCATGAGCGACGTGCCTTTGCCTGACTGGGTGTTCGCCCCCGGACGCGAGGGCGTGCATGCTGCCGAGGCGTCCTGGTCAGCGCGTCGGCAGTGTGATGTGGCGCGCTCGGCTTTGCCGGTGTATCAGCGTCAACTCTTCCCGGAACGGGTGTTGGGTGAGGCTGCAGTCTCACCGACTCATGCCGGCGAAACCCTGTTCGAAAACGCGGGCGTCCGTTTATGGTGTCTGCCTGCGGTCGACCGCGGCATTGGCATCATTTCCTTCAAGTCAAAGATGCACACCATTGGCGACGAAGTGCTGGATGGCGTCATCGCCGCCGTGCGTCAGGCCGAAACGACACTCGACGGCCTTGTGGTGTGGCACGAGGCGCCGTTTGCCGTCGGTGCCAACCTGACTCAGGTGACCGAAGCCATCGGGGCCGGACAGTTCGATCTGCTGGAAGCCACCGTGGAAAAATTCCAGCGTGCCTCACAAACGCTCAAGTACGCCCAGGTGCCGGTGGTGGCTGCGGTTCAAGGCATGGCCTTGGGCGGGGGCTGCGAGTTTGTCATGCATGCGGCGCGACGCGTGCTGGCGCTGGAAAGCTATATCGGTCTGGTTGAGGCCGGTGTCGGGCTGATTCCGGCCGGGGGCGGTTGCAAGGAGTTTGCCGTTCGGGCTGCCGAATGGGCGGCGCAGTCTGCCACGCCGGGAGAGGTGTTCAATTACCTGCAGCCGGTCTTTCAGACAATTGCCATGGCCAAGGTCGGCAAGAGTGCTTTCGAGGCTGTCGATTACGGTTTTGCCCGCGCAAGCGACACTGTGCTGTTCAACGCCGACGAACTGCTGTTCGTTGCGCTCAAGGAAGCCCGGGCGCTGGCCGAAGCGGGTTGGTCGCCACCCGCGATGGCGCGTGACATCCCGGTGGCCGGCAAGACCGGTATCGCCACCTTCGAGATGATGCTGGTCAACATGCAGGCCGGCGGGATGATTTCGCCACACGACTACAAGGTGGCGAAGGCCGCTGCCATTGCCCTTTGCGGCGGTGAAGTCGAAACCGGTTGCCGGGTGGACGAGGAATGGTTGCTCACCGTCGAGCGCCGTCTGTTCGTCGAACTGCTGCAAGACCCCATGACCCAGGCCCGGATCAAGCACATGCTGGATACGGGAAAACCGTTACGCAACTGATCGGGCCGAGGAGACAGAAAATCATGAGTAAAACCATTCAGGACGCCTACATCGTTGCTGCCACCCGTTTGCCGGTGGCCAAGAAAAACGGCGCATTCAAGCATGTGCGGCCGGATGACATGCTGGCCCACGCCATCAAATCGCTTGTCGCGCAGGTGCCGGGAATCGATCCGGCGCGGATTGGCGATGTAATCGTCGGTTGTGCCATGCCGGAAGGCGAGCAGGGCATGAATGTGGCCCGTATCGGCTTGTTGCTGGCGGGGCTGCCGAATACCGTGCCGGGCATGACGATCAACCGCTTCTGTTCGTCAGGGGTGCAGGCGGTCGCCGATGCGGCCAACCAGATCCGCCTTGGCCTTGCCGATGTGATGATCGCTGGCGGTACCGAATCGATGTCCGTGATGCCGCAGATGATGGGCAACAAGATGGCGATGAATCCGGCAATCTTTACCGACGAGCATGTGGGTATTGCTTACGGCATGGGCTTGACCGCCGAAAAGGTCGCTGAACAATGGAAAATCGGACGCGAGGCGCAGGATGCGTTTGCCGTCGAGTCGCATCGTCGGGCGGTGGCGGCGATGAGTGCAGGCCATTTCCGTGCGGAAATCACACCTTATCCGGTGCGCGAAAGCCTGCCCGATCTGTTCAGCGGCAAGGTGGTGGTGCGCGAACGACTGCTTGATTGCGATGAAGGTCCGCGAGCGGATTCATCGGTCGACAAGCTGGCAAAGCTCAAACCGGTATTCAATGTGCGCGGTTCGGTGACAGCCGGGAATTCTTCGCAGATGTCCGATGGCGCCGGCGCGGTGATGCTGGTCTCGGAAAAAGTGTTGAAGGAGCACAAACTGACGCCATTGGCCCGCTTTGCCGGCTATGCCGTCGGCGGTGTCGCGCCGGAGATCATGGGCATCGGCCCGGTGGCGGCCATTCCCAAGGTGCTTGATCAGGTGGGTATTACGCTGGGCGATCTTGACTGGATTGAACTCAACGAAGCCTTTGCCGCGCAGTCGCTGGCGGTGATGCAAGTGCTTGGGCTCGATCCGTCGCGGGTCAATCCACTCGGAGGCGCGATAGCGCTGGGCCATCCGCTCGGCGCCACGGGCGCCATTCGCACGGCGACCGTGGTTCATGGCTTGCAGCGTACCGGCGGCAGATACGGCATGGTGAGCATGTGTATCGGTACCGGCATGGGCGCCGCGGCGATTTTCGAGCGGGTCTGACGGTCGACCGTAGCAGATGAAACCAGCCTGGTTAAGCAAGCTTTCTCCCGCCTGGCGGGCGCGCATGGTGCGGATGGGATTCAATTTCCATCCGGCCTTTCGCGGCACCGGCGGGCGGGTCGAGCATGTGTCGCAGGATCTCAGGCATATCCGGGTGCGCTTGCCCTTGAACTGGAAGACCAAAAATATTGTGGGTTCGCTCTACGGCGGTTCCTTGTTTGCCATTACCGATGGCGCGCATCCGATGATGCTGATGGCTGCGCTCGGCCCGGATTACATCGTTTGGGACAAGGCGGCCAGTATTCGTTATCGCAAGCCGGGCTACAGCACGCTTTTTGCCGATTTCAGACTGTCGACCGAAGAACTCGCGGAAATTCGCAGCGCACTGGAACAGTCTCCAGAGCTTGACCGCAGTTTCGTGGTTGAACTGAAAGACGAACATGGCGTCATACATACCGTGGTTGAACGCACGGTCTATATCGCTGAAAAAAACTACTACCGAAACAAGAACGGTGGAGGAGACAAACAATGATTCATAGACATCCCCTGCAGACGGCTTCCCTGCTGCTCGCCTTGCTTTCCGCCCCCGGACTGCATGCTGCCGAAGTGGCCGGTATCCGCATTCCCGATTCGCTGCGCGCGGGCAGCAACGAACTGGTGCTCAACGGCGCCGGCTTGCGCAGCAAATTGTTCATCAAGGTGTATGTTGGCGCCCTGTATGTGGATCATCGCCAGAGTACCGTCGCGGCGCTGCTCGACATCAGTGGCCCGCGACGCATGGTGATGCGCATGCTGCGTGATGTCGATGCCGACAGTCTGCAATCGGCACTCGACGAGGGGCTGGCCGATAATCACAGCGCAGCCGAAATGGCGGCCATGAAACCGCGTACCGAAGCACTCTCGGCCATCATGCGGGGTATCGGAAAAGCCCGTGAGGGCGATACCATTGCCATCGACTTCCAGCCTGACGGGCTGGGCGTTTCGCTCAATGGCGAGAGTCGGGGCAGGGTCACGGGATCGGATCTTCCGCGTGCGCTGCTCAAGGTGTGGTTGGGTGAGAAACCGGTAGACGCTTCGCTCAAGAAAGCCTTGCTGGGTCACTGAGGTGAATGAGGAGAGAAAATCATGGACAGAATCTGGCTGAATAGCTATCCGCCCGGCGTACCACCCGATATTGATATCGACCACATTCCCTCGCTGGTCGCCCTGTTTGAAAACGCCTGCCGGACTTATGCCGAGAAAGTGGCCTATATCAGCATGGGCAAGACCATGACCTATGGGCAACTGGATGCGGAAAGCCAGGCCTTTGCCGGCTGGTTGCAATCGCTGGGGCTGAAAAAGGGTGAACGTGTCGCCTTGATGATGCCCAATTTGCTGCAATATCCGGTGGCTTTGTTCGGCACCCTGCGAGCAGGATGCGTTGTCGTCAACTGCAACCCGCTGTACACCCCGCGCGAACTGGAGCACCAGTTGAAGGACTGCGGGGCGACAACGATTGTCATCGTTGAAAATTTTGCCCATACCCTGCAGCAGATCATTGGCAAAACGGCAGTGCGCCACGTACTGGTCACGCCGATGGGCGAAATGCTGGGTTTGAAGGGGTACATCGTCAATTTTGTCGTGCGCCATGTGAAAAAGCTGGTTCCCGCCTGGTCGCTGCCGGGATGTATCGACTTCCGCACCGCGCTCGGCCGCGGACGCCGGCAGGGCTGGACCCCGGTTTCGCTCACTCAGGACGACATTGCCTTTCTGCAGTACACCGGCGGTACGACTGGCGTGTCGAAGGGGGCGATGCTGACGCACGCGAATATTGCCTCCAACGTGATGCAGGCGCACGCCTGGATCAAGCCGGTGGTGCGCGACGGTGAAGAACTGATCCTGACGGCCTTGCCGCTGTATCACATCTTCGCACTCACCGCGAACTGCCTGACTTTCCTGATGATCGGCGCGCAAAACCTGCTGATTGCCAATCCGCGCGACATTCCTGGTTTCATCAAGGAGTGGGCAAAGTATCCGGTGACGGTGATTACCGGGGTCAACACCCTGTTCAATGCGCTTTTGAATCACCCGGACTTCGCCAAACTCGATTTTTCGACCATGCGCGTCACCCTGGGCGGGGGTATGGCCGTGCAGGCGCCGGTGGCCGAGCGTTGGCTGAAAACGGTGGGCGTTCCCCTGTTGCAAGCCTATGGGCTGACCGAAACCTCGCCGGCGGCCACGATCAATCCGCTCGATATGCACGAATTCAACGGGGCCATCGGTTTGCCAATTTCGTCCACGGAAGTGTCGATTCGCGATGATTACGGTGTTGAAGTCCCGCCTACCCAGATCGGCGAAATCTGCATTCGCGGGCCGCAGGTAATGAAAGGCTACTGGAACCGGCCGGATGAAACCGAGCATGTGTTTCATCCCGACCGTTTCCTGCGCACCGGCGATATGGGCTTTGTCGATCCAAAAGGCTTTGTTTTTCTGGTCGACCGCAAGAAAGACATGATTCTGGTCTCCGGTTTCAACGTCTATCCGAATGAAGTGGAAGAAGCGGTGGCCATGCATCCCGGCGTGATCGACGTGGCGGCGATTGGCGTGCCGGACGAAAACTCCGGGGAAGCGGTCAAGATTTTTGTCGTGCGCAAGGATCCGCGCTTGACCGAGGATGCGCTGATCGCGCATTGCCGCACCGTCCTGACCGGCTACAAAGTGCCGAAAAAAGTGGAGTTCCGCGATGATCTGCCGCGTACCAATGTTGGCAAGATTTTGCGGCGTGCATTGAAGGAGCAAGGCTGATGGCAATTCCCGCAAGCTTGGCGCGCAATCTGAAGTTGCCGGTGATTTGCGCGCCGATGTTCATTATTTCCAATCCGGATCTCGTCATTGCCCAGTGCAAAAGCGGCGTGATCGGCGCCTTTCCAGCCCTCAACGCCCGCCCCAAGGAAATGCTCGATGACTGGCTCACGCGCATCAAGGCCGAACTGGCGGCCGATCTGCAGGCGGCCGCCTTTGCCGTCAATCAGATCGTGCATCCCTCCAACGAGCGGCTGGGGCATGACATGGATTTGTGTGTGAAGCATGAAGTGCCGCTGATCATCACCAGTCTCTCGGCCCCCACCGCCATCGTGCCGCAAGTGCATGCCTACGGCGGGCAGGTCTTTCATGATGTGATCAGCGTGCGTCACGCCGAGAAGGCGCTCGAGGCCGGGGTGGATGGCCTGATTCTGGTCTGCGCCGGTGCAGGCGGTCATGCCGGCACCCTCAGCCCGTTCGCGCTGGTGGGCGAAATCCGCAAGTTCTACGATGGCCCGATTGCCTTGTCCGGGGCCATTACGAATGGCCGGGCGATCCTGGCTGCGCAGGCGATGGGGGCGGATTTTGCGTACATCGGCACGCGCTTCATTGCCAGCAAAGAGGCCAATGCCGTCGATACCTACAAGCAGGCCATCGTCGATGCTGCTGCGGTCGACGTGGTGTACACCCCGTATTTCACCGGGGTACATGGCAATTACCTCAAGCAAAGTATCGTCGCCGCCGGACTCGATCCGGCGAATCTGCCCGTCAAGGACAAATCGGCCATGAGTTTCGGCAGCGCTCGCGATGCCAAGGCCTGGAAGGATATCTGGGGCGCCGGGCAGGGCGTCGGCACCATCGACGCGGTGCTGCCCGCCGCCGAGATCGTGTGCGGTTTGCAGGCCGAATACCAGGCAGCGCGACAGGCGCTGGCCAACAGCCCATTCTAAAAAAACGACGAGGAGACCGTCATGAATAGCTACCGCGCCCCGGTTCGGGAAATGCGCTTTGTCATGGATGAAATTGCCGGCTTGTCCGAGATCGCCGCGCTGCCCGGTTTTGAGGAGGTAACGCCCGATCTGGCCGATGCCGTACTGGAGGAAGCAGCGCGCTTTACCGGAGAAGTGCTGGCTCCGCTCAACCGGATCGGCGATCAGGCCGGTTGTACCCTGACGCCAGCCGGCGTGAGCACGCCACCGGGTTGGTCGGCAGCCTACAAAGCGTTTTGCGAAGCCGGCTGGAACGGCATCGCCTCGCCCGCCGAATTCGGCGGACAGGGCCTGCCCGATACGCTGGCCATTGCCGTCAAGGAAATGGTCTGTTCTGCCAATCTCTCGTTTTCACTCGGGCCTTTGCTGACCACGGGCGCGGTGGAAGCGCTGCTCACCTGCGCCAGTGACGCACTGAAATCCACCTATCTGGAAAAGATGATTTCCGGCGAGTGGACCGGCACCATGAACCTCACCGAACCGCAAGCCGGCTCGGACCTCGCCCTGATCCGTTCGCGTGCCGAACCGCAGGCCGACGGCAGCTATCGTGTGTTCGGCCAGAAAATCTTCATTACCTATGGCGACCACGACATGACGGACAACATCGTCCATCTCGTGCTGGCGCGCTTGCCCGATGCCCCGGCCGGGGTGAAGGGCATTTCGATGTTCCTGGTCCCCAAATTTCTGGTCAATGCCGATGGTTCGCTCGGGGCGCGCAACGATGCCTACTGCGTGTCGCTCGAACACAAGCTGGGGATTCATGCCTCGCCAACCTGCGTGATGGCCTATGGCGACCACGGCAATTTTGGTGGCGGCGCGGTGGGTTATCTGCTGGGCGAAGCGAACCGGGGCCTGGAATACATGTTCATCATGATGAACGAAGCCCGCCTCGGGGTCGGCTTGCAAGGCGTGGCGCTCGGCGAACGTGCCTACCAGCAGGCGCTGGCCTACGCCAAAGAGCGCCAGCAGGGCCGCGATGCGCTTACCGGCGCAGCCTTGGTGACCCTTGATCATCATCCGGACATCCGGCGCATGCTGATGTTGATGAAATCGCGCGTCGAAGCCTGTCGCGCGCTGGCTTATTACACCGCCGCCCAACTGGATCGCGCGCATGCGGTCGACGACCCGGAGGCCGCAAAAAGGGCCTTGTATCTCGCCGAACTCCTGATTCCGCTAGCCAAGGCAGGCGGCACGGAAATGAGTATCGAGGTCACCTCGCTCGGCATCCAGATTCATGGCGGCATGGGATTCATCGAGGAAACCGGCGCAGCCCAACACTGGCGCGACGCCCGGATTACCACCATCTACGAAGGCACCACCGGCATACAGGCCAACGACCTGATCTTCCGCAAACTCATGCGCGATCAGGGAGCAACAGCCCGCCTGCTGTTCGCCGAGATACAAGCGTGCGTCGCGGCCCTGGTCGCCAGCGAGCGGCCCGCGTTGCGACAGACCGGCCAACGCCTGGGAGATGCCCTGAGGGCCTGGATTGCGGCCACGGAATGGCTGGCAGCGCATGCGAAAACCGGCCTGGCCGGGGTGTTGACCGCCGCCGTGCCCTACCTGAATCTGGCGGTGACGGTTACCGGCGGTTGGTTACTCGGCAAAGGCGCACTGGCCGCCGCCCGTTACCTCGATGCAGGGGAGGGCGACCCGGTGTTCTACGGTCAACGGATCGCCAGCGCCCGTTTTTACGCCGACCAGCAATTGCCGCTGGCCGGGGCTTACGCCGCCACCGTCATGGCGGGCGAGTGCGGGCTGGATGAGGTGAATTTCGCGATGTAAGGGCAGCGGTCGCTGGCCGCTTACTCTTTGCCCCAAGGCTGGATGGGCACACTGGAGATTGCGTTGCTGGGCGCGCCTTCGATCAGTCTGCGGCTGATCGCGAGGTAGACCAGCACGTTGCGTTTGCGGTCGTAAAAGCGGCTGATCTTGGTTTCCTTGAAGATCAGCGAGGTGTCATCGCTGAAGACCACTTCATCGTCGGGCATTTTGGGTGGCAGGACGATGGGGCCGACCTGGCGGCAGGCGATCGAGAATTGGGAGGGATCTTCGGCCAGGCCGAGGCTCCCTTTGATGCCGCCTGTGCGGGCCTGGCTGACGTGACAGGTCACCCCGGAGATTTTGGGGTCGTCGTAGGCGTAGACACACACCCGGTGGTTGGCGCCGATCAGTTTCCAGGTGGTGGTCAGACAGCCGACTTCTTCGGCGAAGGCGGGCAGGGCGAGGGTGGCAAGCAGCAAGACGAGGAGGCGGGTCACGGGCGTTTCCTGGGTGAGTTTCAGAGGCAAGGGTTTTGGGGCAAGGGGGTCATTTTGCCGACGTATTTGGCGAGAATCTTGTAGGTGTCGCGGTCGAATTGCGGCCGGCCGGATCGCAGCAGAGCAGCGAGTTCCTCGTCGCTGCGCGCCGTGCCAAGGTAACGCCAGCCTTCGATCAAGTGCGCTTCGTTCCCTTCGCGGATGATTGCCGGGCCGTTGAAGGGCCAGCTTGTCAGCTTGAGGCCGATCAGTGCACTCATCAGTCGCATGCTGTGTTTCGCCAGCGTTTCGTTGCCGATGCAGCCGCCTTTGCAGCGGCGAATCTGGTGGCCGAAACAGGGTTTGCCGGGTGAGACTTTTTCCAGCCCGGTGAGGATGTCGCAGAGCTTGTGGACTTCCAGCAGGCCACGCAGGACTTCTGTCGCTTCGCGGGCACTTTTGAACAGGCCGTAACAGGCGCTGTTCACGCCGAGTTCAAGATCTCGCGCCCAGCAGAGTTGCGGGCGCATCCAGCCCTTGCCTTCGTCGACCAAGGTCCAGGTGCAGGCTTCGTCGTTGCGCCGCAATTGCCGGTTGTTGGTTGGCTGCAGGCCTTTGACCAAGGCCGCCTCCTTGAGCAGGGCGCCGATTTCGCCGGCGGTTTCTATCCAGTCGATGCGCCGTACTTGTTGCGATAGCGCCATTTCCTTGGCCGAACTGTGATCGGCGGCGAAGTGCGATAGCACCCGCTTGCGGATGTCCTTGGCTTTGCCAACGTAGAGCAGGATGTCGCCGTTGACGCCGGGATCACCGTAAAACAGGTAAACGCCGGGGCCTTCCGGCAAGTCGTCGATCAGACTGGCATCGAGATGCGGCGGCAGGCTGGGGCGGGCGTTGAGTTGTCGGAGTGCGGCGTCGATTTGCTCGCTGCTGCGGTCAACGTGAATTTTTTGCCAAAACTGGTGAATCAGTTGGGCATCGGCCAGCGCCCGGTGCCGGGCGGCCGCTTGCAGGCCGTGACGCTCGATCAGTGTGTCGAGGTTGTGCCGGGTGTACTCCGGATACAGGGTTCGCGACAGTTTGACGGTGCACAGCACCGGGGCGCGAAAATCCATGCCGGCACGCTTGAATTCATTTTTCAGAAAACCATAGTCGAAGCGTGCGTTGTGGGCGATGAAGAGCCTGCCTTCGAGGCGCTTGAGTGTTTCGGCAGCCACTTCGGCAAAGCGCGGCGCGTCGGCGACCATGGCATTGCTGATGCCCGTCAGGTTTTCGATAAAGGGCGAGATCCGGGTTTCCGGATTGACCAGTTGCTGCCATTCGCGCACGCTGCCGTCGGCATCCACCTCGACAATGCCGATTTCGGTGATGCGGTCGATGGTGGCGGTGGCACCAGTGGTTTCGAGGTCTACAAAGGCTAAGGGGCGCATGGCCCCATTTTCTCACGACTGCTGCGGTCGACCGCAGCAGGAGGCAAATTACAAATCAAGTTCTGCCTTGAGGCTCGCTACCCAGGCGTCGAGACGCGCCTCGGTTTTGTCTGCTTCGTTGACCTCATCGAAGGGGAGACCGATGAATTTGCCATCGCGCTCGGCGAAGGAGAATTTGTAGGTATAGCCATCAGTGGGGAAGCTGCCGACCAGTGTTGCGCCACGGGCCTTGAATTTGTCGTGCAGGATGCCAAGGGCGCTGACGAACTGTTCTCCGTGAGCCTTGTAGTCGCCGGCGCCAAACAGGGCGATGGTTTTGCCAGCGAAGGAGGGCTTGTCGTTATCCAGATCAAGCAAGGGGTCACGCCAGTCATTCTGGACTTCACCCGAGCCCCAGGTCGAGCAGCCGAACAGCAGGATGTCGAAGGCATGCATGTCGTCGAAGTCGGTGAAATCCTCTTCCATACTGAAGATATTGAAGGCTTCGACGTCGAGCATTTCGCCGAGTTTCTCGGCGACTGCCTTGGTAACGCCTGAGCTGCTGCCGTAAAAGATGCCGATGCTGGCCATGGAATTGTCCTTTCATTGAGTGCGGGTCGGTGGGCACTCGCCCTGAAGCAAAGCGCTTGCCAGGTAGGAAATCCCGCAACAGACGGGCTTTGCATGTTTTTGGTGCGTGACCTCTGTCAGGTTCACAACAAACCAAGGGTGTTTAATACATACAGATGTATGAATTAAGGATATTTGGGAGTTTTTAAATTTATTGCTGCACTGCACAAATGTATCGAATTGTGCGCTATACTCATTTCCGTACACATTTTTTACCTTTCTTATTGGAGAAGACCATGTCCCTGAACGTCGAACAATTCGCTGCTGCCAACAAGGCTACCGTTGATTCCCTGTTGTCCGTTGCCAACACCGCCCTGGCTTCTGCCGAGCGTATCGCTGCCCTGAATCTGAACACCGCCCGTGCTGCCCTGGAAGATACCGCTGCCGGCGTCAAGACCGTGATGGGTGCCAAGGACCCGCAAGCTGCATTGGCCGCTCAGAATGCGCTGGCTCAGCCGGCTGTTGAAAAGGCTGTTGCCTACGGTCGTTCTGTGTACGAAATCACCTCCCAGACCCAGCAAGAACTGGCCAAGATGGTTGAAGCCCAGTTCGGCGACTTCCAGAAGACCATCGCCGGCCTGCAGTGGCCCAACTACCGCTCTCAGCGCTGGGGTCACGAGCATGCGACCTTTGTTCGTCCGGTCCGCTGGATCTGCTGCCTTCTGGGCGAGGACGTTGTGCCCGTGTCGTTTGCCGACGTGACGAGTGGCAACACCACGCGTGGTCATCGCGTGCTTGGCCCCGGTGACCATGTGGTCGCCAGCCCCGCCGTCTACGAGCAGGTGCTCGAGGACGCCGGCGTCTACAAGATGGACACGGCAGGCCGTGCAGGCTTTGAGCGGTTCTTAGCAAGTATCTGAGCATAAAAAGGAATGCCTCCCCGGCGGGGAGGCATTCCTTTTTCGTTTATTGTTTGCCCAGCTGCCAGAACGCAACGGCGCTGGCGGCGGCAACGTTGAGGGAATCGACCCCGTGGGACATGGGGATGCGCACCGTGTAATCGCAGGCGGCAATGGTGGTGTGGGCAAGGCCATCACCCTCGGTGCCCAGCACGATGGCCAGCT
>CALAGF010000040.1 GCA_937892345.1 uncultured Rhodocyclaceae bacterium
ACATCATCTTCGACCCGAACATCTTCGCCATCGCCACCGGCATTCCCGAACACGACAACTACGCTGTCGATTTCATCGAATCCGTCCGCTGGATCAAACAGAACCTGCCGCACGCACACATTTCCGGCGGCGTTTCCAATGTTTCCTTCAGCTTCCGTGGCAACGACGCGGTCCGCGAGGCAATCCATACCGTTTTCCTCTACCACGCGATCCAGAATGGCATGACGATGGGCATCGTCAATGCCGGCATGCTCGGTGTGTACGACGATCTGGAGCCGGTACTGCGCGAGAAGGTCGAGGACGTGGTGTTGAACAAGCACCCCGGCGCCGGTGAAGCGCTGGTCGATTTCGCCCAGACGGTCAAGGAAGGCAAGGCCAAGGACAGCGGCCCCGATCTTTCTTGGCGCGAACAGTCCGTAGAGAAACGCCTGGAACACGCGCTGATCAAAGGCATCACCGATTTCGTCGTCGCCGACACCGAGGAAGTGCGCGCCAAGCTGGAGAGCGAAGGCAAGCCGCCGCTGGCGGTCATCGAAGGCCCGCTGATGGCCGGCATGAACGTCGTCGGCGACCTGTTCGGTGCCGGCAAGATGTTCCTGCCGCAAGTGGTCAAATCCGCCCGTGTCATGAAGCAGGCGGTCGCCCATCTGCTGCCCTACATCGAAGCGGAAAAGACCCGCACCGGCCTCGGCTCCAAGGGCAAGATTTTGATGGCCACCGTTAAAGGCGACGTGCACGACATCGGCAAGAACATCGTCGGCGTCGTGCTCGGCTGCAACGGCTACGACGTGGTTGACCTTGGCGTGATGGTCTCCTGCGACAACATCCTCAAGGCGGCGCTAGAGCACAAGGTGGACATCATCGGCCTGTCCGGCCTGATTACCCCGTCACTGGAAGAAATGGCCCATGTCGCCAGCGAAATGAAGCGCCACGGGATGACCCAGCCGCTGCTCATCGGCGGTGCGACCACCAGCCGCGCCCATACCGCGATCAAGATCGCCCCGAATACGGACGGCGTTGTGGTCTACGTGCCGGATGCGTCGCGCGCCGTAGGCGTGGCAACCAAGCTACTGTCCGTCGACCAGCGTGCGGCCTATCACGCTGAAATTGCTGCCGAATACGAAACCGTAAGGGCTGATCACGCAGGCCGCAAGGGCGCCACGCTGGTATCGCTGGCCGATGCCCGCGCCAACCGTTTCACGTGGAACGGCAATTACACCCCGGTCAAGCCGGCACATCCCGGCCGCCATGTGCTGGATATTCCGCTGGCTGAGCTGCTGCCCTACATTGACTGGTCACCCTTCTTCCAAAGCTGGGATCTGGCTGGCCGTTACCCGGCTATCCTGCAAAACGAGACTGTGGGTGAAACCGCACGCCAGCTGTTTGCCGACGCACAGACCATGCTGGACAAAATCGTTGCAGAAAACTGGTTGACCGCAAAAGCCGTGTTCGGCCTCTATCCTGCGCGCGGCGAAAATGAGGACATCGTGCTGTACACCGACGAAAGCCGCGCGGTGGAAGCCACACGCTGGGTGGGTTTGCGCCAGCAAATCAAACAGCCTGCCGGGCGCTACAACACCGCGCTAGCCGACTTCGTGGGCGAACAGGATTATGCCGGCGCCTTTGCCGTCACGGCAGGGCTGGGCATAGACGAGCGGGTTGCCGCCTTTGAAGCTGCGCACGACGACTACTCGGCAATCATGCTCAAATCACTCGCCGATCGTCTGGCAGAGGCCTCTGCAGAGTGGCTGCACAAGCAAGTACGCACTCACTACTGGGGTTATGCCAAGAGTGAATCGCTGGACAACGATGCGCTGATCGCCGAGCAATACCAGGGCATCCGCCCGGCACCGGGATATCCGGCCTGTCCGGATCACACCGCCAAGCGGGAACTGTTCGCCCTGCTTGATGCCCCCGGTACCATCGGCATGAACCTGACCGAGTCCTGCGCGATGACACCTGCAGCCGCGGTTTCCGGTTTTTATATCGGACATCCGGCAGCGAGCTATTTTGCCATTCCGAAAATTGCCCGCGACCAGCTGGAAGACTGGGTTTCACGTAAGGGCATGGCGCTCAAGGATGGCGAGTACTGGCTGGCGCCCCTGCTGTAAAAAGTACGGGGCTGGTGCGCCAGCCCCGCCACCACGACCCGACGCTAGCGCCCGGAAATCGCCATCCGCTCGAGGCCGTTGACCACGCCGATACTGGCTTTTTCCATCCGCGCCACGGCTTGTACGGCTGCATGCACCTTGCCTTCGCGGAACAGTGAAAGGGCCTCCTTGCCGCTGGTGTGGACTTCCTTGTGCGGCGGCTCGATCTCGCGGTAGCCCGGCAAGCCCGAATACAAACGACGCCCCTCGCCTTCGTAATACCACTTGCCGAGGCGACATCCGGTGTGATGCGCAAGTTCGTCAGCCGTTTTTTCCGAGAGCCCGAAAAACACCTTGTAGATTTCGAACTTGAAGATCAGATGATCAAGTTTGGCGAGTTCAACAAAGGTGCGTAGCGCCGAGGTGCTGATGGTGTGCTCCATGTGCTGGGTCAGATCCAGCGCCTTGCCCATGTCGCCGGCCATTTCCTGACCGTTCTGACTGAAGCGCAACGATTGTTCGGACAGCGCATCCATGCGCGCCTTGACCAGATTCGACTCGCTCTGGATCGAGCGGACAATCGGCGAGATTTCCTTGGTCGCCCCATCGGTCTTGGCCGACAGCGCCTGAACTTCCTTGGCGACCACGGCAAATCCTCGGCCCTGATCCCCGGCACGCGCCGCTTCGACGGCAGCATTCATCGACAGCAGATGGGTCTGAGCGGCAATCTGCTGAATCAGTTCGACAATCTGCGTAATCTTGCGGCTCTGGGCATACAAGGCATCAACCCCACCCACTGCAGCGCGGGAGTCAGTTGCCAGGGACTCCAGACTTTCCGACATGCCCTGAACCGTGTTCCGTGTCCGTGCCGACACCTGTGCCGCAGCGGCTGCCTGATCCCGTTCCTTCTGCATCACACCAGCCATGTCGGCCATGCTCTTCTGCGACTCGGCAAAAGAAAGGCTGAACTGCGACAAGCACTGACCCAGCGCCTTGTACATCTTGATCTGAGCTTCCGCATCGGCCAGTTGCTCGCGCAAACGGTCGTTTTCTGCCATCAGGGCCGCACTTTGTGCCGTCTCGGGACGCTGAATCGCCAGCCCGCTCTTTTGCGTGGACAACATGTAGTCTCTCTTTATGTCTATTTGATATTTCGGAATTTAATATTTTCCGGCGTTGACCGTATAACACATTCCACAATTTAACCGTAACCGGCCTGAATCCCGCCCCAGATCAATCGGGATTGACGTGAGGCGGCAGGGCAAACCACCCGACAATGGCGGCCAACAAACCCATCAAACCCAGCCAGTGCAGGATTGACCAGAACGCACTGGCCTTGCGGACGATATCGAAAGACTCGACGAATACCGTTTCGCAGGCACCATTGCCGCTATCGTCACGGGTCGTGCTGCTGCCCCGCTTGAAGGCAAAACCCTGATTGTGCGAATACTCGGCGAGGTAACCGCGAAAATGAATCTGATCGCCGATTCGTACCGAACGGATCTTTTTGGCCAGATCGGGATTGGCAGTCAATAAATGATTGTTGGAAAGCGCATTCATCTTGAACAAGGCGCCGGTTTCCTGATCTTTCCAGTGCACGAAACAGGTGAATTGTCCGCTGTCGTAGGACAAGCGCTGATAGACACCGGAGCCGAGGTTGTCGCCCCAGACGACGCAAAGATCGGTCACATTGAGAAAATCGCCGGCTTCGCGGTGGATGAAGTCCCACCAGGTTTCCGCATCGTGACGACTGACCACCAAGCCGTTCAGTTCGTAGCGGTAAAGCGGTTTGACCTGATAGCGAACGCCCCCTGTTTCCACCGAAAATGGCGCCTTATCAGTGCCGGTCTGACTGGGTGCGCTCATCAGCACATGGCTGATCTGGTCACTGGAAGGCAGCTTGTCGGCATTCAGCCAGGCAGCAAAGATCAGCCCGAGGCTGGCATAAAACAAAAACTTGACGAACAGGGTGCGCACGATTGATGGCCGGATTAAGCAGCGAATGCGCTTCATTGTGCCATTCAGACCTTGGAATCATGCAATAAAGCCGAAGCAGGCGCGGTCGTATTGAGAGTGCACAACTCAATGCCATCGTACTGTCTTTACAAAAAAAATCCAGGGGAGGCTCAGCACCGCAGCAGCTATACTTCGCCTTATCCAAAAACACCGTATGACAAACTGTCCCGGCACAGCCCAAGTGCCGAATCCTTCCGTCCGACCTGACTGGTAATACTTTTGGCCCACCCTCCCCGGATCAGAGCAGCCCTCTTCCGGCACCTCATCGAGCAATCCTCGGTATCGCTCTCCGGCAGCGCGATCGGCGCCCTGCTGGTTGCTGCCGCCCAGTATTTTCAGTTTGACAACCGCGTCGAGGCCACCGCCTGGCTCACGCTCATCCTGCTCACCTTCATGTTCCGCGCTTGGCTGGTTCGCGTTTATCGTGAGCGCATCGAAGCCATCGCAACGGACGACCAGGCGCTCACGCGTCTGGCCCTCAGCACCTCGCTTTCGGGCATCGCCTGGGGCGTCGGTGGCGTCATTTTTCTCAGTGATGATCCGCTGGCCATGGTCATCACCATTACCGCCGTCCACGCCATGGTGATGGGCAGTGGCATGACCCTCGGCGCCTGCCTGCCGGCCTTTCTCGCCTATGCCTTGCCCGCAGTCCTGCCGATGGCGGTTGCCCTCTTGCTGCGCGGTGGTACGGGGCATGTCGTGCTTGCCCTCTACAGCGTGATTTTCCTGGGCATCATGATCAGCATTGCACGCCGCTTCAACGCTTCACTGTTCAAGACTTGGGAACTGACGTTTGAACGCGAGGATTTGTTGCAGGCGCTGACCCATGCCCATGCCCACGAATCGGCTCTGGCGCGTACCGATGCCCTCACCGGCATCGCCAATCGCCGCGAGTTCGACGATACCCTCAACAGCGAACTGGCCCGCCTGCAACGTGCCGGCGCACCGCTCTCGCTGATCTTGATGGATGTGGATCATTTCAAGGCCTACAACGACAACTACGGCCACGTCGAAGGCGATCTATGCCTGAAGAAAATCGCCACCGCCTTCCAGCTGCACCTGCATCGGGCGCCCGATCTGGCGGCCCGCTTCGGCGGAGAGGAGTTCGCCGGCATCCTGCCCGAAACCGGGCATCTGGGCAGCCTGGCGCTGGCCGAGCGCATCCGTTGCGATATCGAACAACTGGCCATTCCCCACCGCGGCTCGCCAACCACCGGCTGCATCACGGTCAGTCTGGGCGTGTACACCATTCATTGCGATGGCAAGGTCAAGGCCGACACCCTGATCGAACTGGCAGACCGCCACCTCTATCGCGCCAAATCGGCCGGGCGCAATCAGGTTTCCGCCGGCCACGCCGAAGCTTGAGTCCACGCAGCGCTGCCAATTCGCGACGACATCGGCGAAAATGCGCTGATGCACGCCACTGAACACGTCGAACTCCGCAGTTTCAACACCCTTGCGCTCCCCGGACGGGCTGCGCGCTACATCGAAATCACCGATCCGACACAGTTGACCGCAGCAGGCGCGCTGAACGGGCGCCGCTTCATTCTGGGCGGCGGCAGCAATCTTGTGCTCACCGGAGACTTTCGCGGTTGTGTGCTCCGTATCTGCATTCCCGGCAAACGCCTGCTGTCGGAAGACAGCGAGGCGTGGTACATCGAAGCCGGTGCCGGCGAAAACTGGCACGACTTCGTGCAATGGACGCTGGCTCAGGGCTGGCCGGGACTGGAAAATCTCAGCCTGATTCCCGGCACGGTCGGCGCCGCCCCCATTCAGAATATCGGGGCCTACGGGCTGGAAGTTGGCGACTGCCTGCACGCGGTCACCGCTTGGGATTTTGAAAATTCGACCTGGCTGACGGTCGACCGCAAAACCTGCCGCTTCGGCTATCGCGACAGCCTGTTCAAGCAGGAAGGCTGGCACCTCAGCGGGCGGATCGCCATTGTTTCAGTGGTCTTTCGTCTGCCCAAGGTTTGGCAGGCGAATTGCCGCTATGCCGATGTGGCCGGCGAACTGGCTGCCAACGGAATAACGCAACCGACACCGCGCGCCATTGCCGATGCGGTCATTGCAGTTCGCCGCCGCAAATTGCCCGACCCGGCGGTGCTCCCCAACGCCGGCAGTTTTTTCCACAATCCGGTGGTCGACCGTGAGCAAGCGAACACGCTGCTGGCCGCGCATCCCGGCTTGCCCACCTATGTGCAGGCCGATGGCCGCGTCAAACTGGCTGCCGGCTGGTTGATCGAACAGGCTGGCTGGAAGGGCAAGGCGCTGGGGCTGGTAGGGATGTATGAAAAACAGGCGCTGGTACTGGTCAATCATGGCGGCGCCAAGGGTGCCGATGTACGGCGCACCATGGCCGCCGTTCAGGCCGCAGTCCACGAAAAATTTGCGGTCGACCTCAATCCGGAGCCGATTTTCCTGTAATCGACAAACAGGCTGCCAGACCGGTCGCCAAGGCATCGGCCATGCGTGCCTGCCGCACCGGATCGCGCAACGCCAGTTCTTCTTCGCGATGCTTGATCACCCCGGCCTCGAACAGTACGGCCGGCAAGCGGGTGCGGTAGAGGACGACCAGATTGTCGTAATACCAGACACCGTTCTGCAAATCGGCAGCAAGGTGTTTACGGCCATGCCAGTCCGAGGGCACAAAGCCGGCCCGGCGCAACATGGCGCCCATCGCCGAAGCGCAACGGAGACTGGTTTCAGGATCCGGATTGGCAGCCGACACGAACAGTCCGAAACCGCGCTTCACTTCCGTGTACGTGAGCGCCTGACCCGCCCATTCCCAGGGCAGCAAATACGCTTCGCCGATCGAGTCGTGATGGATGGAGATGAAGAAATCGCTGCCGTTCGCTGCGGCCGGCCGGGCGGCCAGACTGGCAATCTGCCCATCGAAATTCACTGGCAGGACAGCGAGGTCGCGCTGGCTCAGGGTCTCGGCAAGCACCCCGGCGAAATCGCGGTTGAATTCAAACTCGGCACGTCCGCGCGCGCTGATTGCCCCGCCGTCTTTCAGGCCGTGGCCCACATCGACTGCCACCAGGGGCATAGCAGCAATGACTGCGGTCGACCACAGATTCAGCAAAATAATGCTCAAATTTCTCATTCGTTGATTCTCACAACATTTTCTCAACACTTTTTCCACTTTCGCCGTCTTTCCGATTATGCGGTATAGTTGGCGTCCTTCCGAAGGGGAAACCAGATGACCGACGAAAGCAAGCTGCCGCGGGGCACGACAGCCCATACACCCGACCTGAACTGGAGTCAGGTTCGCGAAACCGTGTTAATGCTCGAACTGTCTGCCGTACAGATCGAAACGGCAATGAAGGATAGCAATGCCTCGGTGGAAGTACTCACTGATTCATTCACCACCATGGCCGGCTACATGCGGATGATTTCGGAAACCGTCGGCGCCCTGCCCGATCAAGGTGAAGTCGGCGCAGCAAAACAAAATCTGCTCGGTGCCTCGGAGCATGTCTCCAGCATGGTGCATCAGGCCATCATCGCCTTCCAGTTCTACGACAAGCTGGTCCAGCGACTGGCCCACGTCGGCCTCAGTCTGGGCGATCTCAGTGATCTCGTCGCCGACAACCGCCGCCTGTTCAACCCCGGTGAGTGGGTTGGTTTGCAAGACAAGATTCGCACCAAATACACCACACGCGAAGAAATCGCGATGTTCGATGCCGTCATGCAGGGCGTTCCCGTTCAGGAGGCTGTGGACAAGTTCATGGCTGAAATGAAGGAAAAGAGCGACGACATCGAGCTCTTCTGATCCCCGACTGAATTTCATCCCATGTCCCGCAGCGGTGCCCTTGCTCCCGGTCTTCTTGAAGAGGCACTGGCCATTGCAGGAACCGGTTGCTGGGTACGTGAGTCCGGCAGCGATGCCTTGCAGGTATCGCCCCATTTTCACCGGCTGCTCGGCTATGCCGAGGACTTGTCCGACGAGTTGGTCGCCTGGCTGGCACTGGCCCATGACGATGATCGGGGCGCCCTCTACGATCTGCTGACGGCACCCGCCGGCGCACACAAGAAACCACAGCCTGTGCGTTTGCGCCGTGCCGACGGTTTGTGGTGCTGGTTTGATGTACGCAGCGGTCGCAGCCCGGACGGCCGCATCATTCTCAGCTTCAGCGACTGCACGCATCAGCGCCAGATCGAAGCTGCCGCGCGCGACAGTCAGTTGCGTTATCGCGCCCTCTACAAAACTGCACCGCTTGCCTTTGTGCTTTGGGACCGACACGGCCACATCACTGAATGGAACCGGCAAGCCGAAACCTTGTTCGGCTGGAGTGCCGAGCAAGTTGTGGGCAAACGCGTGCATCGCCTGCTGCTACCGCCGGAGTGTCACGCCCCCTTCAGTGATTCGATCAAGTCACTGCTGCATCACAACGGCAACGGCCTCTTCTCCGGCCCGGCGATTGCCCGCAGCGGCCTGCGCCTCTATTGCAACTGGTACAGCGTCACGCTGCGTAATCCTGCCGGCCAATTACTCGGCATTCTGTCGCTCGTTCTGGACCAGACCGAAGAACAACTGGCCCGCATGCGTATCGAAAAAAGCGAAACAACCTATCGCACGCTGGTTGAAACCTCGCCAGATGCCATTCTCCAACTGGCGCTGGGCGGCAATATCCTGACGGCCAACCAGCAAGCCTGCCGCTTGTTCGGGCTGGACAATCTCGACGACCTTTCCGCCATCAATTTGCGCCAGCTGCTGCCGGCCGGCGAGGAAGCGGATCCCCTGCGGGCATTGCTGGACAATCCCGACGAGAGTGCCGGCTTTATTGCCAACCGTGATTTGCGCTTGCATAGCACCGGAGGCTTGCAATTTGCCGCTTCCACTGCCTACACCACCATTTCCGACTCCCGTGGCCGCGCTGCCGGTATCGTGCTCTTCATTCGCGACATCACCGAAAAATTACGTGGCGAGCGCGAACTTGAAAGCCACCGGCGCAATCTGGAAGCACTGGTCCACGAACGCACCCAGGCATTGCAGACAGCTCGTGACTCACTTGCCCAGATCATCGATGGGAGTCCGCTACCCGCTTTCGTACTCGATCACACGCATCGCATCACCCACTGGAACAAGGCCTGCGAGCAGGTAATCGGCCTTGGTGCCGAGGCCATGATCGGTACCTGCGACCCTTGGCGTGCCTTCCATGAAACACCCCAGCCGACGCTTGCCGACCTGCTGATTGACGACAGTGTGGATAGCGCGGTTTACCGACCCTCCACCTTGATCGCCGGCGGCTACGAGCACGAATGCCATGTGCCACACCACGACCGTTGGCTGCTGGTCACCGCCGCTCCCCTGCGCTGCGCCGAAGGCCGAGTCTGTGGCGCAATCCAGACCATGGTGGACATCACCGAAAGCAAGCACGCGGAAGCGACATTGCGCGAAGCGAGCGACCGCGCCGAAAGCGCAGCGGCTGCCAAAGCCGAATTCCTGGCCAACATGAGCCATGAAATCCGCACCCCGATGAATGCAGTGCTCGGACTCACGCATCTCCTGCAACGCACCGGACTGGATAGTAAACAGCGCGAATTTGTCGGCCATATCCAGGATGCCGGCCAGATGCTGCTCGGGCTGATCAACAACACGCTCGATCTCTCGAAGATCGAGGCCGGCCAGATGACGCTGGACAGCGAAAAATTCCAGATTGCCCAGTTGCTCGCCAACGTAAATAGCGTCGTGCTCGACCAGGCAAGGCAAAAATCACTGGCACTCAATTACACGGTCGACCCGCTTATTCCGCAAATTTTGCGCGGCGACCTGCTGCGTCTTTCGCAAATTCTGATCAATCTGCTCGGCAACGCCATCAAGTTCACGCCCAGCGGCCGCATCGACGTTGAGGTAGCACAACGCTCGCACACTGGCGACGCCATCCGACTGGCAATCGCCGTCCACGACACGGGTATCGGGATGACGGCCAGCCAGCAGGAGCGACTGTTCCATGCCTTCAGTCAGGCCGACAGCTCGATTACCCGGAAATACGGTGGCAGTGGCCTTGGACTGAGCATTTGCCAGCGTCTGGTCAAGTTGATGGGGGGTGAAATTGCGGTCAGCAGCCAGCCCGGCCAGGGGAGTTGTTTCAGTTTCGAGATCAACCTTGAGGCGCCCGGCGAGCAAAATGCTGCCAACGGCCAGGGTGCCGGCAGTAATAACGCGGGCATACTCGCCGGCAAACGGGTGTTGCTGGTCGAAGATATTCCGACCAATCAACTGGTCGCGGGAGAAATGCTCTCCGAACTGGGCCTGAACGTGGTGACGGTGGACAATGGCCGGGAAGCGCTGGACGAAATGGCGCGTAACGGCTTGCGCTACGACATCATCCTGATGGATATCCAGATGCCGGAAATGGATGGCCTTGAAGCCACCCGGCGTCTGCGCGGCGGGCTTGCCCTGCCGGAACTTCCCATTGTGGCAATGACCGCCCACGCACTGGACGAAGAGCGGGAACGCTGCCTAGCCGCCGGCATGAATGATTTCATCAGCAAGCCGATTGATCCCGATACCTTGCGTCAAGTGCTGCTACGCCAGTTTCCCGGCAGCAACAAAGGCAACGGGACTGAGCGCTCAACGGAACGTGCTGCAGAACTTCCGGACCTGCCCGGCATCGATACCCGCGAAGGCATGCGTCGCGTCATGCAAAAAGCCGCGCTGTACGAGCGCATCCTGCGCGATTTTCACAGCCGCTTCAGCGACGAGGCCAATGTGATTCGTCAGGCGCTTGCCAGCGGCGACATGGCGACCGCTGAACGCAAAGCACATAACATCAAGGGGCTGGCAGGCACTATCGGGGCGAACCACCTGCAAGACTGCGCCAAAGCACTTGAAAATGCGCTGCGTGGCACGACAGGCTTCGAAGGGGAATTGTCAGCCTTCGCGACCGCACTTCAGGAAGTGATCGAGGGACTAGCGCGGCATTTCGCTGCCGATCAGCCCGCTTGAACACTCAGAATGCGCTATCCGCCCGCCAGACAATATGCGCCTCGGGGCCGCTTTTTGCCGTGCGGCGCAACATGTCGATCAGCGGCCAGGCTCGTTGCGACAGGCCAACAATCACTTCACGCGGCTTTTGCGCTTCTTCCTCGTCTGGCTCCGGTGCAGCGGCGGCTGCGCTCAGCGAGGCATCAACAGCCGCCTGCAGACGGCCTGCCGCCGCCAGCATCTCGGGTTGTGTAATCACGCCACGAGCGCTGCTTTCCTTGCCGATGATGTCCAGAAGCACCTTGGCCGTTTCGGCGAACATCAGCACTTCCGCGGTTTCCGTAGAGTCGAATTGAACAATCATGGTGCTTTCCAGTGACCTTGGGTTGTCAGTCCGCGCAGCCTTCATGCACAATGAGCCGAAGGTGGAGACAAGAACATGAGCACACATACTAACGCCATTCCCTGGGAGACGGGAAACGATGAAATGGAACGCCTGGCCCTGGAAGAATGCGCCAAGCGACAGCGTATTGACCATAGCGTTTCCGTTCTCATATTGCCCGCAGACCAGTGTGATCTCGCCTTCCGCTTTGCCCAGCTTGGCGCCGTGGTGACTGTGGCCGATGCCCCGGAAAAGCAGCAGGAAATCGAAGGACGAATTCTCGCTGCCGGCCTTGCCGACATGGTCAGTTTTCAGGCTTGTACGCTCCCGGAGCCGCCAACGCCCGGCAATCCCGGCCGTTACGACATCATCGTCCTTCGCCGTGGCCTGTGTTTCCAGTCGTACCAGAAAAGCAAGCCCACCATCCGCCGTCTGATGCAGCAACTGCGGATCGGCGGCAAGCTCTTTCTCTCCATTCTGGGCCTGCATTCGGAGCTGGGTGATGATTACCCGGGTCGCGAGCAGTCGATTTATGAACGTTTTGCGCCGTTGACCGAAGACGTCGCGAAAAAATACGGCATCAGCGCGCCGGTCTGCCTGTATTCCGAACGTGACGTTTTCCTGCTCCTGCTCGAATCCGGTGCCAGTGTCCTGCGCACACTGACCACCACCTGGGGCAACGTCAAGGCCATTGCCGTTCGCGTCTGATGCGCCTGGGCATCGACCTTGGCGGCAGCAAGATCGAAATCGCTGCACTCGATGACGCGGGCGGCTTCCTGCTGCGCCGCCGGGTGGCAACCCCGCAAGGCAACTACGGCGCCACCCTGAACTGCATCCGCAATCTGGTCCTCGCCTGCGAAGCCGATCTTGGACTGCGCGGCAGTCTCGGCATCGGCATTCCGGGCGCTGAATCCGGCCCCGAAGGGCGAATCAAGAATGCCAATTCCACCTGTCTGATCGGTCAAACCCTGCGCAGTGATCTTGAAATCCTGCTGGATCGTGACATCCGGCTAGCCAACGACGCCAACTGCTTTGCCTTGTCCGAAGCCGTGGATGGCGCGGGAAGCGGCGCCAGCGTGGTATTTGGCGTGATTTTGGGAACCGGGGTCGGCGGCGGCATTGTGGTCAATGGACAGCCTCTGCAAGGCATCAACGCAATTGCCGGCGAGTGGGGACACAATCCGCTGCCCTTGCCCACCACCGACGATTTGCCGCTGCCGGATTGTTATTGTGGCCGTCAGGGGTGCATCGAAACCTATCTTTCCGGACCCGGGCTCGCTGCCGACCACGACCGGCGCAACGGTCAACAACGCACCGCACCGGAAATTGTCCGTGCCGCAGAAAACGGCGATGTGCACTGTGAAGCCAGCTTGCGCCGCTACGAATCCCGCCTTGGTCGGGCGCTGGCCGGCGTCATCAATCTGCTCGATCCGGAAGTGATCGTGCTCGGTGGCGGCATGTCGCAGGTGCAGCGCCTTTACCGCAATCTGCCTGATTGTTGCGCGCCACATGTTTTTTCCGATCGCGTACTGACACGTTTCCTGCCGCCCCGCCATGGGGATTCCTCGGGGGTACGCGGCGCTGCCTGGCTGTGGAATTGATGGCACAATCCTGATCGTCCCGTTCCACGTGAAACTCCTG
>CALAGF010000041.1 GCA_937892345.1 uncultured Rhodocyclaceae bacterium
GGCTCATGAAGCCGGCTTACGGAATCGCGCCTTTGCCTGCGTCGGCCGACACGCAGCCGCGTAGCGATGCACCGGCCAGCGATCGCGCCCGCTGCATCCCGGCGCCGGTGCGAGGGCTGCCCCCGATGCCGTGGGGGCATGCGGCGGAAGCCTTGGTCCAGGCCGGCGCGCGCGAGTCGGGCCGGCTGCTTGCCCCGGAAAACACCCTGGACATCGGTAGCCACGCTCCCACCCTTCTGGCTGCCCGGTGGCGCTCCGGCACCGGCGCCCTCGCCGCCCTGCATACCACCCCGCACCAGGCTGCCCGCCAGACGGCCGACCTGATTATTGCCAACGGCACCAATCTTCCACCGCCCAGCGGACCGACGCAGTTCGCCGTGGCCATCAATCCCAACGTTGCCCAGGCCCTGGGTCTCAAGGTGCCTGACGAGGCCGCCATCCGGCGCGCCCTGCTTTCCGACAGGGAATCACGATGAATCGTCTGACCCTACGCCACCGCCTGCTCATGCTGACGCTGCTCCCCAGCGCCCTGATCGCCGTTGCGCTGGTTGTCTATTTCACCATCAGCGGCATCCGCACACTGGAAGGCGAGCTACGCCAGAAGGGGCTGGCCACCGTGCGCTACCTGGCGCCAATCAGCGAGTACGGCATCATCGCCGGGCAGATCGAAAGCCTGCACGGGCTCGCCCAGGCCACCGTCCAGGACTCCGGCGTCAAGGCCGCCATCGTGGTCAACCAGAAAGGGCGCACGATTGCCGTCAGCGGGCGGGTATCGCTCTCGGCAGAGGAACTCCGCCAAACGCCCGGCACCCCCGGCCAAGTGGGCGAAACCGATCAGTGGATCGCCTTCGCGGCGCCGGTCAAGCGCTCGATGGCCGAAGCCGACCTGCTGTTCGATCCTTCCCCGGTAGCCAACAAGCCGACCACACCGGAGATCATCGGTTACGTCTTCGTCGAGTTCGACAAGGGTGAACTGGCCGACAAGCAGCGCGAACTGGTCCAGCGCGGCCTGCTCATCGTGCTCTTCGGCATGCTGATCCTGGCCGCCCTCGCCGTGGCCATGGCCGACAACCTGGCCCGCCCGGTCATGCGCCTGGTACAGGCGGTCAACAACATGTCGTCCGGCAAGCTGGATACCCGCGTTTCGATCACGTCGAGCGGCGAGCTGGGCGTGCTTGAAAACGGTTTCAACCAGATGGCGGCGCGCATCGAGGAAGTCCACCTGTCGATGCAGTCGCGCATCGAGGAAGCCACCGCCCAACTGGCTTTCCAGGCCCGCCATGACGCGCTGACCGGGCTGCTCAATCGGCGGGAATTCGAACACCGCCTGGCCAAGGCCCTGGCCAGCGTGCAGGCCGGCGATAACGAATTTGCCGTGCTGTTCCTCGATCTCGACCGTTTC
>CALAGF010000042.1 GCA_937892345.1 uncultured Rhodocyclaceae bacterium
AGGTCTGGGTAAAATCTGCCGCTTCCGGACGGGTTTTCTGGCCGGTGGCGGCAACAGCGGGAGTATCTGCAGCGGCCTGGGCGGCGGCTTCGCGCAAGGTCTGGGTAAAATCTGCCGCTTCCGGACGGGTTTTCTGGCCGGTGGCGGCAACTTCTGCCGGGGCTGCCGTCTGGTTGCTGGCCTGCACTTCAGCGGGTTTGCCCTCGCCTTGCTTCTGGCCCAAGGCATTGGCCAGCGCTTGCATACCCGGTTGAGCCTGAGGCTTGCCATCGCTGGTGTTCCCCTGCTCTGTGCCGGCCTGTGCGTTCAGGCGGCCATGGGTAGCAATGGCTGCCAGCAAAGCGGGATCTACGCCTGGGGTGCCCGTGCCAGCGCGGCTTTCACCTTCCTGACCGGTAACTGTCTTCTGAGTATTCAGCTGCTGTGCCAAGGCTTGCTGGACTTGTGGCAGCAAGGCTGCGGCGCCCAGCATGGCATTCAGGTCTGACTGACTTTGCTGTGGCTGATCTCCGGCTTTGGCGGCTTTCAGTTTGCGCGCCAGTGGCGACAGCGCAGCATCATCACCTAACAAGCCGGTCTTGGGGTCTGTCAACAAGGTATCGCCCAGTCCAGCCAGCAAGCTGGCGAACAGGTCGGAGGTATCACCCTGTGCGCCGGGCTGGCGAAACAGGGAAGTAGCAGCGTTAGCTGCCGTGGACTGGGAAGTCACTTTTATCGTCATTGCAGGCGCCCCTCTGGACAAGGTTTTGGCGTGATCAAGCAATTTGCATTCCAGAAACCTTTACGCAATTTTACGCACCATGTCACGGTGTAGCGTCAGATGCGGCTTCTGGACTCCCGGAAAATCCGGGCGGCAAATTCGTCGGTTTGTTTCTGCTCTCGCTTGGCTTCGCGCAAGCGAGCGCGCAGATCTTCCTGTTCTTGCAGTTTTTCCAGCGCCTTGAGCTTCTTGCGCGCCTCTTGCCAGGCTGCAGTGGCTTTGTCATAGGCAATCTGGCTACTGTCCACTTCGCGGCGTTGCAGGTCGATGGCTTCCTGCAGGCGTTCGATGAACTGCTGGTAATCCACCCACTGGCCACTGCTCATGCCCTGTTCGCCACGGGCGATGCGGCGATGAAGATAATCAGCAAGAAACTGGGCCAGTTGTTGCAGGCGCTGTCTGGCGGTTTCCATGCGCTGGCGAGCGGCATTCATGGCATGCGCGGCATCGTCGCATTTTTCCGCCGCCAGGCGGATCAACAATTCATACTTGCTGACGGGCATGCACACATCCTGTGGGGTGATGCTGATGATGGATGGCACAAGGTCTAGCAGATCTTGATGCCATCACATCGTTACGATACTAGCACACTGTCGAGCAGTTGCCGGGTGTCGTCCAGGTCAAAGGATTCGTCCATGGCTTGCATCAGGAAAGCCTCCATGGTGGGGTGCAGACGGATGGCTTCGTCCAGCATGCGGTCAGAGCCGGAAACATAAGCCCCCACATTGATCAGATCACGGTTGCGCTGATAGCGCGAATACAGTTGCTTGAAGTTGCGTGCGGTGGTCAATTGCTCTTTGCTGACCACATCCACCATCACCCGGCTGATTGATTGTTCAATGTCGATGGCGGGGTAGTGGCCGGCTTCCGCCAGATGGCGGGACAACACAAAGTGACCATCCAGAATGGCACGCGCCGAGTCGGCAATCGGGTCTTGCTGATCATCGCCCTCAGATAGCACGGTATAAAAACCCGTGATGGCACCGCCGTTGTCACCACAGCCGGCGCGTTCGATCAACTGCGGCAGTTTGGCAAACACCGATGGCGGATAGCCCTTGGTCACCGGAGGCTCGCCGATGGCCAAGGCAATCTCCCGCTGTGCCATGGCATAGCGAGTGACCGAATCCATCAGCAGCAGCACGGACAGACCCTGGTCGCGGAAATACTCGGCCAGTGCGGTCGCGTATGCCGCGCCGTGCAGACGCATCAGCGGCGGCGAGTCCGCAGGGGCAGCGACCACCACCGAGCGGGCCAAACCATCTTCGCCCAGAATGTTTTCGATGAAATCCTTGACTTCTCGGCCCCGTTCGCCAATCAACCCGACCACCACCACATCTGCTTTGGTGAAGCGGGCCATCATACCCAAGAGCACACTCTTACCCACACCAGAGCCGGCAAACAGGCCCAGACGCTGGCCACGGCCAACCGTCAGCAAGCCATTGATGGCCTTGACGCCAACGTCCAGCACATCGCGCACAGGAGTACGGTCCAGCGGGTTGATTGGTTGGGCGTACAGCGGGTAATACGCGTCAGGATGAATCGGGCCCTGTCCATCCAGCGGTCGGCCCAGCGAGTCCAGAATACGGCCCAGCAAGCTGGCGCCTACCGGTACCTGACGGCCAAACGGACCATTGGCGTTCTGCGGTACGCCGTGGTGTTCGTATTGGGGCGGGTGATGCGATATCAGCGCAGACACCGGCGTGCCAGGCACCAGGCCATGGACATTGGTCACAGGCATCAGATACAGGCATTCACCGGAAAAACCGACTACTTCGGCTTCCACATGATGCTGTTCGTCGATTTCAATCACACAGGCGCTGCCCACCGGCAAACGCAGGCCAACAGCCTCCATGACCATGCCCGTGACGCGGGTCAGCCGGCCCTTGGGCTGCCAGAGCGCGGCCTCTTCAAGGGTGTGGCCGCATGCCTGGACATAAGCCAACCAGCGTTCAAGCGCTGACATCGCCATCGGCTCCCAAGGTGGCCATCAGGGCTTTCCAGCGGGTTTGCAGGGTCAGATCCAGACTGGCAGATGGCAATTCGATCAGGCAGCCACCGGACATCAGCGAGGCATCTTCCACAAATTGCCACTGAGTATCCGGGGTATTGGCAGGCAGGAAGGTCTTGAGTGCTTGCAGGTCGTTTGGATGGGCGCGCACGGTTGCGCGGGCCACTTCACCGGGAATGCTGTGCAGCGCCTGGCGAACCACGCCCAGCACGGCATCCGGCTTGCAGGCCAGATGATCATGCAGCAGTTTGCGCATGGCGTTGACGGCCAGATTAAGCAAGGCCGGCGCCATTTCGGCTTCCAGTTCGGTCAGATTGGCCTGAAAGGAGGCTTGCAAGTCGGCAAAAGCCTGAAGCTCTTGGGCAAACTGCTGGCTAGCGTGGGCAAATGCTTGCTGGTGACCGGCATCGGCGCCACGCGCCAAGCCTTCTGCATGACCGGCATCATAGCCGGCCTGATAGGCCTCCTGGTGAATGGCCTCCAGTTCGGCAGCGGTTGGCCATTGTGGTGCAGGCTCTGGTTCGGGTTCCGGCTCGCTGTCTTCCTGAAGGGCAATCTCCTCCCCCGTACCGGATTCGTCGAATCCTTCTACTGGCGCCAGCAGGGCAGAGGCCTCATCTGCATCCAGCTGCATTGAGGGTGGCAGGCTGTCATTGATGGCCTCGACGGGATCGGCAGCAAAACTGGAGTCGACAGCCTGGGCCGTGGGGTCGTCCACACCGGCAGCGGCCAGCAGTGCCCCCAGATCGACACTGGCGGGCAGCGTCACCTTGGGGGTCACGGCCGCAGCTACCCGCGCCAGGCGAGAATTGGGGGTGATCTGGCCAAACGAGGCGAATTGGAGGGTGGGCAGCGCCTGTCCCTGCAATTCACCGGCCGGAATGATCTTACTCGACAACGCCTTCTTCCCCGCTCTTGCCGGTTAGCACGATCTGACCATCGTCGGCGAGCTTGCGCACGATCTTGAGGATTTCCTTCTGTTCGGCTTCCACTTCGGACACCTTGACCGGGCCTTTGGCCTCGAAGTCGTCCTTGAGCATTTCTGCCGCCCGCGAAGACATGTTCTTGAAGATCTTGTCCTTGAGCTCCTGGCTGGTGCCCTTCAATGCAGTAATGAGCGATTCCGGCGAAATTTCGCGCAGGATGACCTGAATGGAACGGTTGTCCAGATCGCACAAATTTTCGAACACGAACATCTTGTCCTGAATGCGTTGCGCCAG
>CALAGF010000043.1 GCA_937892345.1 uncultured Rhodocyclaceae bacterium
CCGTTTATCGTGACCTCATTTCTGGTCTGGGTCGACATGAAAGATGCCGAGCGACAGATGCTGATGGATCTGCTGCTCTCTCGCCTGCCGATCGGCACAATCATGACCGTGTTTGGTTTTACCATCGGCGTGGGTGTGCTGCACAAATTGTTCAAGCAGTATGTCGAAGGCCTGCTCGGCATGTCCGAACAATTACGCCTGATGCTCGGTGCCAACCGCAATTTTCGGGTGACGCTGGCCGGGCCGCCGGAAGTGCAGCAACTCGCTCAAGTCGCCAATGATCTGGCTGCCCAGCGCGACGCCTTGATGGACGATGTCGAATCGCAGATCGCCAAAGCCAGCGCCTCGGTTGAGGAAGAAAAAAACCGCCTCGCGGCGCTGATGTCGGAACTGGCTCAGGCAGTGGTGGTATGTAATCTCGACGGCCGCATCCTGCTCTACAACAACCGTGCCCGATTGCAGTTCAAGGCGCTTTCCCAAGGTCCCACATCGGTGGCTGGCGGCGCATTGATCGGCTTGGGGCGTTCCATTTTTTCGATCCTGGAAAAGAGTCAGGTCGAGCATGCCGGCGAAGTGATTCGTCAGCGTCTGGGTGCTGGAAAGAGCGCCATTTCCAATTTCATCACCACCACCCGTGGCGGGCAGTTGCTGCGTGCGCAGATGGTGCCGGTGATGGCTGCCGGTGGCGAAGCCGGTGAACAGGTCATGTCGGGCTATGTGCTGACGGTAGACAATATTACCAAGTCGCTGGAAGAGGAGTCACGGCGCGAAAAGGTGCTGCATTCGCTGACTGAAGGCAGCCGTTCGGCCCTGGGCAGCATTCGAGCTGCAGTGGCAAACCTGATCGATTATCCGGATATGGACGCCGAATTGCGCGAGCGTTTTGTCAAAGTGGTTGATGATGAAGCCGCCCGCATGAGTCAGCGTCTGGATCAGACGATGAGCGAATTTTCCGATTCGATGAAGGGCCGCTGGCCGCTGGAAGATGTACTGGCGATCGACATTGTGGCTGCGGCAGCCCGCCGTATCGATGACAAGCTGAAATTGCCGAGCAAGACCGAGGAGGTTGATGATGCCTTGTGGATCAAGGCGGACAGTTTTTCGCTGGTCTTTGCGCTGGTGTTTCTGGCTTCCCGGTTGCAGGACCACTACGAGCCGCGCGAACTGCGTTTCCGGGTGACCACAGAGGGCAAGCTGGCCTATCTTGACCTGATCTGGGCAGGGCCGGCGATGTCCTCGGAAACTTTCTATACGTGGGAAATGGATGCCATGGAGGCGGCTGGCGAAACGTCCCCGTTGAGCCTGCGTGATGTGATTGATCGTCATGGTGGCGAAATCTGGTACCAGCGTGAAAAAGCAGCGCACCGTGCCTTCTTCCGGTTCGTGCTGCCGATTGCCACGCCGGAAATTGAACTGGATGACGAGCGGCGCAGCACGGGACGGCCAGAGTATTACGATTTCGACCTCTTCAAATTCGAAGACAAATCGATTGATCTTGACCGCAAGCTATCCGCGCTCACCTACACGGTTTTCGATACCGAAACGACCGGGCTGGAGCCGTCGAATGGCGACGAGATCATTCAGATCGGCGCAGCACGTATCGTCAATAACCGCCTGCTTCGCCAGGAAACCTTTAACCAGATTCTTGATCCCGAATGTCCGCTCAAGCCGGAGTCGATTCCGATTCACGGCATCACCGAAGACATGGTGCGCGGCCAGCCGACCATTGATGTCGTGCTCCCGGCCTTTCATGAATTTTGCGAAGAAACAGTGCTGATTGCGCATAACGCAGCGTTCGACATGCGCTTCCTGCAACTCAAGGAAGACCGGACGGGCGTGCGCTTTACTCAACCCGTGCTGGATACCCTGCTGCTCTCTGCGGTGGTGCATCCCAATCAGGAGTCACACAAGCTGGACGTGATCCTGGAACGGCTGGGCATTCATATCGACAGCCGCCACAACGCGCTGGAGGATGCTGTTGCTACCGGCGAGGTTTTCCTGAAGTTGGTCCCGCTGCTTGAAAGCATGGGCATAGAAACGGTCAGGCAGGCGCTGGAAGCATCGGAGAAAACCTACTTCGCGCGCGTCAAATACTGAAATGGAAAGTGCCCCGGAAACGGGTTTGCCCTGTGGGCGCCTGTCCGCCTTCAGCCAAACGTTGGCGGCACAGGAAACGATAGCGGGCGTGCTTGCGCTGGTGCCCGATTTGCATCGGCTGCAGCGAGATCTGGCGATCGCAGGATTTTCCGGAGCGCTCGCTTGCCGTCTGATTTCTTCCCTGAATGATGCGTTGACCGAAAGCGTGATTCATTTGGTGGCGGCGAGACACCGTTTGCCGCCTGCCGCCTGGTGCTGGCTGGCGATGGGGTCGGAGGGCAGGGGAGAGCAGACGCTGGTCACTGATCAGGATAATGGCCTGGTATTCGTGGCGTGTAATGCGCTCGAGGCTGCTGCGATGCGCGAACGTTTTCTGCCGTTTGCCAGCGAGGTGAATCAGCGGCTTGCTGATTGCGGTTTTCCACTCTGCCCGGGCAATATCATGGCGGGTAATCCGGATTGGTGTTTGTCGCTGCAAGAATGGGAAATGCGTTTTGTGGACTGGGTGCGCTGTCCTCATCCCGAAGCTTTATTAAATGCCAGCATTTTTTTCGATCTCAGGCCGTTGACCGGTGATCTCTCGCTGGGCAGGTCCTTGCGAAAACTGCTGTTGCAACTGACCAGTGATACGCCGGCCTTTCTGCACCTGATGGCTGCAAATGCCTTGCATGCGGTGCCTCCGCTGGGATTTCTCGGGGATGTTGCGGTCGACGAGGCGAAAGGTGTGGATTTGAAAAAATCCGGAAGCCGGATTTTTGTCGATGTGGCCCGCATTTTGTCACTGGCGGCCGGGACGCCCGCAGTTAACAGTTTCGAGCGTCTGAGCGAGGCAGGCAGGGCGTCAGGTATGCCGCAGATGGAGGTGGCTGGTGCCCAGGCGGCATTGTCGAACATTCTGCGTTTGCGGCTTGCGCATCAGGCGATTCAGTCGCCCGGTGATAAAGCCGCCGTATTTTGCCCGGATGATTTGCATGATCTCGATCGGGTGGTATTGAAGGAGTCTTTGCATCTTGCCAAGCGCTTGCAGCAGCGGCTCAAGTTAAACTATTTGCTTTGATTTAAGGGAAGAGGTCGCCGTGAATACACAACAAGATCACGCAGGCGCCGTTGCAGGGATGGATGTCGGTCAGGTCGAAGCCATGCTGCGTCAGGAGGGCCAGCGTCGTGCAGCGGGAAATACCAGCGCATTTCTGAAACGTTATGCGCCGTTCAACAAGATGAGCGATGCGGCAATACAGCGCTTTTCCGATAAGGCGCACATCGCTTTTTATCCTGCCGGCAGTCTGATCCTTGGGCCGGATTCCGGGAATGTCCGTTATTTCCATGTGATTGAATCCGGCAAGGTGCAAGCCCGTCAGGCGGGTGAAGTCACGGTGACCGAATATTCGATTCTCAGCCTGGGCGCCGGTGAGTGCTTCCCGATTGGCGCGGTGACGGCGGGTCGCCCGTCGACCAACACCTATACAGCGGTGGAGGATTCTTTCTGTTACCACTTGCCGGCTGAGGACTATCTGGCACTGATGGCCAGCAGCCCGGAGTTCAACCTGTTTTGTACGCAGTACATCGCCAGTCTGCTGGACCAATCGCGTCGCCAGCTGCAAGCGCAGTTTGCCCAGAAGGCGAGCGAGCAGCAGACGCTGAATTCGCCACTCGTTGGCATTGGCGCACGCAATCCGATGTCGGTGTCACCCGAGAGCGATTTGCGCTCGGCGCTGGAAATGATGTCCAAGGTCGGGATTGGCTCGATGGTGGTGGCGGATGCCGACAAGAAACCGGTGGGGATTTTTACCCGCAGTGATCTGCTTGATCGTGTCGTGCTGGCGGATTTGCCGCTCAGCAGCCCGATCAGTGCCGCGATGTCCGCATCGCCGTTCACGCTGGATGAGCATGCGACTGCCTACGACGCCATGCTGGCCATGGCAACACACGGCATTCGTCACGTGCTGGTTACCGACCATCTGGGCAGGCTCTCAGGCGTGGTTTCGGAGCGCGACCTGTTTGCCCTGCAGCGTGTGGGTTTGCGGCAGATTCGCCAGACCATTGAATCGGCTCCGAATGTCGAGTCATTGCAGCAATCGGCCGCCGATGTGCGCCAACTCTCTTTCAACATGCTGGCGCAGGGGATTGGCGCAGAGCAATTGACCCAGTTCATTTCTGCGCTCAACGATGCCTTGACCCGTCGGGTGATCCAGCTGAATCTCGAGAAGCATCAGTTCGATGGTATCGACTGGGCCTGGCTTGCCTTTGGTTCAGAGGGCCGCGACGAACAGACATTCAGTACCGATCAGGATAATGGCATCGTCTTCACCGTACCCGAGGGTGAAACTCAGGAGGCGATCAGGTCGCGTTTCCTTGCCTTTGCGCTGGATACCAACAAGGATCTGGACCGGGTGGGCTTCCCGCTGTGCAAGGGCAATATCATGGCCAGCAATCCGGAATGGTGCATGACGCTGGATGAGTGGCGTGCCCAGTTCAGCAAATGGATTCGTACCCCGGAGCCAGTGGCCCTGCTCAATGCAACCATCTTTTTCGATTTCCGGCCGCTCTACGGCAAGGTGGAGTTGTCAGATGCGATGCGTCGCCATCTCTTGTCACATGCGTCGGCAACGCCGATCTTCCTGCAGGCGATGGCTCGCAATGCGCTTCAGGTCGGGCCGCCGCTGGGCAAGATCCGTGATTTCGTGACCGACCTTGAGGCAGATCATCCGGGCAAGATCGATCTCAAGAAGTACGGTTCGCGGATTTTTGTGGATGTGGCGCGCATTTATGCGCTGGCTGCCGGCGTTCATGGCACCAACTCGATTCAGCGTCTGCGCCTGGCTGCCCAGAAAATGAACATCAAAGGGGATGAAATCAATGCAGTCCTGGACGGCCTGAATTTCATTCAGCTCTTGCGCCTGCAGCACCAGTATCTGGAAGGCGAACCCGGGCGCCAGGGCGACAATCTGATTGATCCCGAGAAGCTCAATGAACTGGATCGCCGCATCCTCAAGGAGTCCTTCCGCCAGGCGCGCAAACTTCAGTCACGCCTCAAGCTCGATTACCAGGTAAATAACTGATCATGTTCGGTATCAAAAAACTGTTGTTCGGCAATGGGCCGAACGAAAATCTGCCTGCCGATGTGCGGGCAGTCCTTGATCACTGGCAAAAGAATCAGGCAGCGCCGCTGGAGTCATCTCATTTCCTCACACGCTATGTCGTGATTGATATAGCAACCGAGGGCAACACTGACGAGGAGAAACAACTCGTAGGCATCGCTGCCAGTGTCATGCATCAGGGGGTGATTTCTCCGGAAGAAAGCATTTATGTCGATTTGTTGGCGTCGACCGCTGATCCTGATGCGGTCGACCGGCAATTGGCCGCATTTTTGCTGTTCGTCGGCAAGTCGCCGTTAGTGGCTTACCACGTGGCTTTTGCCAACGAGTATCTGCAGCAGATCTTGAAAGCACGTCTGGGTATTGCTTTCAGTCCTCGATGGGTTGATCTCGCATGGTTGCTGCCGGCGATGTTCAGCGATATCAGCCACAAGCCGTTGCCGCTGGATGAATGGTTGCTTGCATTTGGTCTGGATGTAGGGACGGGGCGTCGCTCGGTCATGGAGAACACCCTCCTGCTCGGCCGCCTTTTGCAAATGCTGGTTGTGAAGGCGCATGGCAAGGGGGTCGATACTGTCGGCTCGCTGATCGACGAAAGCAAGGCCAGCAATTACCTGCGTCGTACGCACTGACATCCCGATGCTGTCACTGACCCGTCTGCAACGGTATTACCTGTACTACACGGTTGTATTCCTTTCGTTCGTCTTCTTGCTTGGTGTACTCGAACGCCACGGGATGCCGCCGCGCTGGGTCGGTTATGCCTTCCTGGTCTTTACCATCACGATGTACGCGACCATCGGTGTCTTCAGCCGAACCACCGATGTGTCCGAATATTATGTCGCTGGACGCCGCGTGCCGGCGTTCTTCAACGGGATGGCCACGGGTGCCGACTGGATGAGCGCCGCCTCGTTCATGGGGCTGGCCGGCACACTCTATCTTTCCGGGTTTGAAGGCTTGGCCTATGTGATTGGCTGGACTGGCGGCTTTGTACTGGTGGCTTTGTTGCTCGCCCCCTATCTCCGCCGTTTCGGGCAATTCACCATTCCCGATTTCCTCAGCGCACGCTACGGCGGAAACGAGATTCGTCTGGTGGCTGTGGGTGCCGCCATCCTGGCCTCCTTTGTTTATGTGGTCGCGCAGATTTACGGCGTCGGGGTGATTACCAGCCGCTTTGTCAGCTTGCAATTCGAGATCGGGGTATTTGTCGGGCTGGCCGGTATCCTGGTCTGTTCATTTCTCGGGGGCATGCGTGCGGTCACTTGGACCCAGGTAGCGCAATACCTGATCTTGATTGTTGCTTACATTACGCCGGTTGCCATCCTTTCCTACAACGTGACCGGTGTGCCGGTGCCTCAGGTGGTTTATGGCCAGGTGCTTGAGCAAGTCACAGAACTCGAAACCCGACTGTTCAATTCCCCTTCCGAATTGCAGGTGCGCGAGATGTACCACGATCGCGCCGATATGTACGCCCAGAAGATCATGCAGTTGCCGCAATCGCTGACCATGGAACGCGATCGGCTCTCAGCCCAGATCAATGAACTCAAGGCCGGCGATACGCCGATGCGCGATATCGTTGCGCTGGAGCGCCTGCGTCGCGAACTGCCGCATGATCCAGAACAAGCCAAGGCTCGCTGGGAAAACGAGATGTTCAATGCGGTCGACCGTAGCAAGCCGCCCGTGCATCATGCCGAAGCCTTTCCAGGCGATACCGAAGAGCAGCGTGATGCCCAGCGTCTGAATTTTCTGGCGCTGATCTTTTGTCTCACCATTGGCACGGCCTCTCTGCCCCATGTACTGATGCGCTACTACACGACACCCTCGGTATCGCAAGCGCGGCAGTCGGTTTTCTGGTCCTTGCTATTTATCATCGCGCTGTATGTCACGGCGCCGGCTTATGCTGTTTTTGCCAAACACGAGGTCCTTTCCCATCTTGCCGGTATACCGATCACCAAGCTACCCAGTTGGGTGGCAGCGTGGAGCAAGGTGGGGCTGGTGTCGATAGAAGATATCAATGGTGACGGCATTCTTCAGCTGGCGGAACTGGCACTCAATCCAGATGTGATCGTGCTGGCGACGCCGGAAATCGCCGGCATGCCTTATGTGGTCTCAGGTCTGGTTGCGGCAGGTGCCTTGGCAGCAGCCCTGTCCACTGCGGATGGTTTGTTGCTGACCATTACCAGCGCGCTGTCCCACGATGTCTATTACCGGATCTTCCGTCCTGGCGCTTCGACCCAATTTCGTCTCGTCATATCCAAATCATTGCTATTGGTTGTCGCAGTGCTGGCAGCAACCGTTGCTGCGCAGAAGCCGGGGACCATTCTTTCGATGGTAGCCTGGGCATTTTCGATTGCCGGTTCGGCATTTTTTCCTGCACTCGTACTGGGCATTTTCTGGGCGAGAGCGACCAGGGTCGGTGCGATTGCGGGCATGCTTGCCGGCCTCTCAATGAGTTTGTACTACATCATGCGCCTTGAATTTGGCAGCTTTTCTTGGCTTGGCTTGGGTGAGTTTCCGATGGAGCCCTGGTTCCACCTTCAATCAACCTCAGCGGGTGTTTTCGGTGTCGCAGCGGGATTTTTCGTCAACATCGTGCTCAGTTTGATGACCAAGCCTTCGCCGCAGGCTGAAGAGTTTCTGGATCGTATCCGCCAGATGGGTCAGAAAGGAGGGCGCTGATGTCGGCACGCCCGGTTTCCCCGTATTGGCGTAAAACACGGCGCCTGACGATGAGCCTTCTGGTGATCTGGATCGCGCTGACCTTCGGCGTCAACTGGTTTGCACGCGAACTGAACCAAATTGTTGTGCTCGGATTCCCGCTAGGTTTTTACCTCGGTGCCCAAGGGGCCATGTTGCTTTATCTGGGCTTGATCTGGTTTTACAACCGGCAAATGAGAAAACTGGATGCCGCCTATGGCATCGCAGATGATTGAGCGAGCGTCCATGCTTGTTTTCGCGCTGGGTGCCATGCGCGCCATCCTTGAAATGCTTGCGTATAGCCTGCTGGGTCAGGGGATGCTTTATCTATTGGTCGGAGATAAAAGAAACAGCAATCCAGTTTATCAGCTATTTTCATTGTTGACCCGACACCCACGAATGCTGGTCGAGAAAATTCTGCCAAGCACCTGCAGTGCGCTTCTCGTCGGCGCAATCACCTTCTTCATTCTGCTTGGGCTATGGCTGGGACTCGCATTGATGCGAAAGTTTATTTGACCAACGCTGCGCTTCTGCTACAATGCGCGGCTTCCGGAGAGGTGGATGAGCGGTTTAAGTCGCACGCCTGGAAAGCGTGTGTAGGGTAATCCCCTACCGCGGGTTCGAATCCCGCCCTCTCCGCCAAGAACACTCAAAAAAGCTCCTGATTTTAGGGGCTTTTTTGTTTTTTGCCCTCTGTAGCCCACCACTCAGCCCACCACATGAAATATTGGCGGCTGAAAGGAAAAAGCCCGCGATGTGCCGGCTCAGTAAAAACAGGTTTGGGCGATCGCCGCCATGCTTCCACTTGAAAGAAATGTGCCAGCGGC
>CALAGF010000044.1 GCA_937892345.1 uncultured Rhodocyclaceae bacterium
TCCCCGTTTCCGGGGAGCGATGCGTCATCGAAGCCGCCCGCCTGATCGGCGATCGCATGGTTTCAATCCACGCTCCCCGTTTCCGGGGAGCGATGCCGGTCAAGTTGCGCCGTAACAAGTTGGTAAGCAGGTTTCAATCCACGCTCCCCGTTTCCGGGGAGCGATGCTTGCCGCATGCGGACGGCTATTACTCCGCCGGCGTTTCAATCCACGCTCCCCGTTTCCGGGGAGCGATGCGACCGCCGGGGAAAACACCCAAACCGTTCAAGGAGTTTCAATCCACGCTCCCCGTTTCCGGGGAGCGATGCGCACGAAGGGCTGGCCATTGAAGGCCGGCTTGTTGTTTCAATCCACGCTCCCCGTTTCCGGGGAGCGATGCGCGCTGATTCGGTGCTCGCGGCGGTTTGCCTCACTTGTTTCAATCCACGCTCCCCGTTTCCGGGGAGCGATGCAACATGGTCGGCATCGGTTCTGTGGCCGGTGGCACGTTTCAATCCACGCTCCCCGTTTCCGGGGAGCGATGCGTGTGGGCATGGGCGCAGTCTCGTTTTCGGGAGGTGTTTCAATCCACGCTCCCCGTTTCCGGGGAGCGATGCTGCCAAGGCCGCAGAAACGCCGGCGGCCTGAGCATGTTTCAATCCACGCTCCCCGTTTCCGGGGAGCGATGCTCATCTCCTGTAACTACAGGAAATATCGGAACAAAAAGGCTGCGTTGCGCGAACCCCTGTATTCCAGAGCAAACAGCATCTTACGCGATCAGATGGCAGGGGGAAAATCCGCATTAAATCAGTCTGATATCGCGAGCGCGAACCTGCCAGAGAATACCCGTCCACTTCCGGTTCGCGCACGCTTATAGAACGAGCGGGGCAGCAAAGTCAGTTGCGCGAAAACAGCCGTGCTCGCGCACTTCGTAGCCTTTGAGTTCAGCGATTCGGTAGAAGCGCAAGTTGTCTTCCCCGTCCTTGATTTCCGCGACCAGATCACGTTCCAATGCTTCGAAACGAGCGCGGTCAACTTGGCATTCGAAGACGGACTTCTGTACTCGCTGGCCGACACTTTCGCAAAGTTTGGCAACACGCCGCAAACGTCTGCGGCCTTCACGGGTTTCTGTATTTACGTCGTAGCAGACGATCACCAGCATGATCAGCGCACCAAATAAGGGAGATATTCAGCCGCGTCACCCCGCAGCGTACGCGCCAGCAGGCGGGCCTGAATATGGGGCAATAAGCCAAGGGGTACCGTTTCACTGAGTAACGGATGACTCAGGTTTTCCTGCTTGCGCTCCTGATAGGCAACCAATATCGTCTTTCGTGCATCGCCTTCAAGCAGCACGGCACCGCCTTCGCGTTCGACAAAATCGTCGGCGCCGATCTGCCCGCGATTGATCAGCGACAGCACCAAGCGGTCGGCAAAGGCGCGGAATTCCTCCATCAAATCCAGCGCCAGCGCCGCTCGCCCCGGCCGCACGACATGCAGAAAGCCAATCTGCGGATCGAGGCCGCAGGCTTCGACGGCCGAGCGGCAATCGTTCATCAACAGCGAATAGACGAAGGACAGCAAGGCGTTGATCCTGTCCCGCGGCGGGCGCCGACTGCGGCCGTCCATGCGGAAACTCTCGCGGGCCGGCGCGCGGATCAGCGCATTGAGCGCCGCGAAATATTGGCGCGCCGCTTCACCCTCGATGCCGCGCAAGGTATCGGCATCGCCAGCCCCCGGCAGTGCCCGCAAAGCGGCCGCCAGATCGGCTGCGCCGCGCGTCAGAATCGCCGCATCGTCTTCCGCCTTGGCCTCGCGCGCACCGCGCAGCAAGACCTGACGGCAGTTGCGCAGCTTGCCGGCGATGCAGTTGCGCGCCACGTTGAGGGCAAAAACAGGGTCGCCAGCCAAGCGATGCTGCGCCTGACGCAACAGCACATTGCCCGAAACCGGCCCTTCCAGCCGCGCCTTGAAACGCCCATGCGTATCGAGCAAAACCAGGCTGATGCCGCTGTCGGCCAGCTTGTGCATGAGCGGCAGCGACACCGAAACATGGCCGAAGCAGACCACCGCACTCAGGTGATGTAGCGGCACGCGCAGTCGCGTTTCCTTCTCCACCTCGACGCGCAGGGTTTCGTTGTCGAGATGGATGTAACTCTCGGGCGTGGTCACGTACAACGTGTTGAGCAGTTGCATGTCAATCATCCACTTCGAACAGGGAATGTCGGACAGCCGAATGTTCCGACGTTGGTGCGAGAGCCTCTGGCTGACAAAGATCGCGCAACGAACAGGCGCGGCAGTGGTCATCGTTGAGCGGCGGAGGCATTTCGCCGGATCGCAGCAGCTCGCGGACGGCTGCTACGGTCAACTCGATTTTTGTCCTTAAATTCGAGTCGACCGCAACAATCCGCCGCCGGCGCGACGTGGCGTAATACAAGGCGCCTTCCAGCACCGGCTTGCCGAACATTTCTTCCAGACACACTGCCTGCGCCGCCAATTGGAGATCGTCACAAGCCGCAATATCCGCCCGTTTGTGGCGCGAGCCGTGTTTGTATTCCACCGGATACGGCGTGCCGTCCGGCAGGAATTCGACGACATCCGCCTTGCCAACCAGCCCGATGCGGTCGCAAAACAACGGCAAGGCCCGCTCGATGCGCAAGCCATCGCGCAACTCGAAGCCTGGATCATCGACCCGCTTGTGCAAGGCCTGTCCACGCTGGGTAAAAATGTTCTCTTCAAACACCTGCTCAACGTGGATCAACGCGCACTGACGCGGGCAGTAGGCCCAATGCTGGAGCGCGGAAAGGGGAATGGGATCAAGGGGTTCGCTGTTCATCGTGCCATTCCGGCGATGGTGTTGGCAACTTCCTTGGGGTAGCATTGCCCAAGGATCGAAGGAGGTCGCACCATGATCAATTCCCCACTTGAAGATATCGAAGCAGCAGCGCTGCAACTAGCACCGAGCGAACGTGCCCACTTGGCGGAACGCCTGCTGGTCAGCCTCGATGAAGACGACGAAATTCTGGCTACCTGGGTCGCAGAGGCTGAGCGTCGGGGCGACGCGTTCGAGCGTGGCGAAATGGGCGCCATCGATTTCGATGAGGCGATTGCCCAAGCCCGCGCCCGTCTTGCCAACCGCCGGGCGGCATGAAGGTAGTTTTTCTCAAATCGGCACAGGCCGAACTCGACGCAGCCGTCGATTACTACGTCGATCATGCAAGTGAGCGGGTCGCGGAAGCTTTTCTGCAAGATGTCTTGCAAACACGCCAACGACTGATCGAACACCCGGAAATCGGCAAGGCCGTCTCGAAGCGACTGCGCGCGCTGACTTTTAAGCATTTCCCCTACTCCCTCATTTACCGGCTGTCCGCTGACACCATCAGCATCCAAGCCGTCGCCCACCAGCGCCGCCGGTTTGGATATTGGACCGGGCGGCGCTGAGCGGGGAATCAGAAACCGTCGATAATTTCAGGCTTCAGTCCAGGCAACGCTTGAAGCAACGCTTCTTTATCGAAACTGCCGTCTTCATTGAGCAAGTCCCTCAGCGAGTCGTGGACTTTGGCAGCCGAATACTGTCCTGCCTTGCAATTGTGTTTCCACCAGATAACCGTCAGAACCTGCATGCTGCCATCAGGGCGAGCGGAGGAAGCATCGTTCTCGAACAGCTTGGGCAGAATCGCCTTGATTACTTCGGCATCGCTATCACTGAAGCCCGTGCGCTCGGCGAGTTGCGGATTGATGCTGCCGTAGCACTCGTAAATTCCATGATCGACTCTATGTTTCATGCCCATGGTGTCGGCGCCGCGTTTGCTGCCATCACCTTCGCCGCTAACGCTCTTGGTGATCTGTGTGCTGGTGACACCGACGATTTCCTTGCTGAATGCCGACTGCACCGTCACAGGGCCACGAACAGGGATTGAAACGCCGCTGGCATCGCCGTCCTTACCAAAAGCAAAGACCTGCCCGAATGCCCGGACATCAAACCATTTGTCGCAAGCTTTTTTCGCCGTATCGTCTTTCTTCGATTTTTTAGGATTCCAGGCTTCTTTGCCCAAACCGTTGGTTTCCGACTCGGCACGATTACGCAGGCTCGTTTCGGTATCGACCTTACGATCATCCGACTGCACGAAAATCGCATGCCCAGCCTCTTGCAGACGATCCCGCAACTTACGCTTGAGGCAAACATCGGTGATT
>CALAGF010000045.1 GCA_937892345.1 uncultured Rhodocyclaceae bacterium
AGAAGCACTATTCACGCTACACCCCGGAAGTGGTTGAAAAGGTGTGCGGTACCCCCAAGGATGCCTTCCTGAAGGTCTGTGAATACATTGCCGAAACGGCCGCGCCGAACAAGACGATGACCAACCTGTATGCCCTGGGCTGGACCGAGCACTCCGTCGGCTCCCAGAACATCCGCTGCATGGCGATCATTCAGCAATTGCTGGGCAACATGGGGATGGCCGGTGGCGGGATCAATGCGCTGCGCGGGCATGCCAACGTGCAAGGGATTACCGACTTTGCGCTCTACGCCCAGAATCTGCCAGGCTACGTTTCTGCACCGACCGATGCGGATCCGGATCGCACGACCTATCTGGGCAAGCGTACGCCCAAGCCTTTGCGTCCGGGCCAGATGAACTTCCCGCAGAATTTCCCGAAGTGGCATACCAGCCTGGCGAAAGCCTGGTGGGGCGATGCGGCCACCAAGGACAACGACTTCGCCTACGATTACTTCCCGAAACTGGGTGGGGCGTCGGACGTACTGCAGATGTTCGACCAGATGTACCAGGGCAAGATGACGGGCTTCTTCTGTCAGGGCTTCAACCCGCTGGCTTCCGTGGCCAACAAGAAGAAGGTCAGCGATGGCCTCTCCAAGTTGAAGTACATGGTGGTCATGGACCCGCTGGCGACCGATACCTCCGAGTTCTGGAAGCCGCACGGCGAGTTCAATGAAGTCAATCCGGCGGATATTCAGACCGAAGTCTTCCGTTTGCCGACCACCTTGTTTGCGGAAACCGCAGGGACCTTTACCAACTCCGGCCGTGTCATCCAGTGGCGCTGGAAGGCAGCGGATGGTCCGGGTGATGCGAAGGATGACACCGAAATCATGGCCGCACTGTTCCTGAAACTCAAGGAAATGTACGCCAAGGACGGTGGTGCCTTCCCCGATCCCATCCTCAAGCTGACTTGGGCCTATGCTCAGCCCGCCAAGCCGTCGCCGGAAGAATTGCTGCGCGAAATCAACGGCAAGGCACTGGCTGACGTGCTCGATCCGAAAGATCCGACCAAGGTGCTGGCCAAGGCGGGTGAGCAGTTGGCAACCTTCGCCCATCTGCGTGATGACGGTTCGACAGCCTGTGGCAACTGGATCTACTGCGGTAGCTGGTCGCAAGCCGGCAACAATACCGCCAAGCGCGACAACAGTGACCCGTCCGGCCTCGGCCAGACGCTGAACTGGGGTTATGCCTGGCCGGTCAACCGCCGCATCATCTACAACCGGGCTTCTGCCGATCCGTCCGGCAAGCCGTGGGATCCGAAACGTACCGTGTTGAAGTGGGTGGGCGACAAGTGGGGCGGTAACGATGTCCCCGACATGCGCCCGGATGCCAAGCCGGAAGAAAACGTGATGCCCTTCATCATGAATCCGGAAGGCGTGTCCCGTCTGTTTAGCCGCGAGTTGATGGCAGAAGGTCCTTTCCCGGAACATTACGAGCCGTTCGAAAGCCCGCTGGATGCCAACCCCATGCACCCGAACAACCCGAAGGCCAAGTCCAATCCGGCCGCGCGGGTGTACAAGGGCGACATGGAGGCGTTTGGCACGGCCAAGGACTTCCCGTATGTGGCAACTACCTACCGTCTGACCGAGCATTTCCACTACTGGACCAAGCAGAGCAAGATCAACGCGATCATGCAGCCGGAACAGTTTGTTGAAATCGGCGAGGAATTGGCCAAGGAGAAAGGCATCAAGGCGGGCGACCGCATCAAGGTGCGCTCCAACCGCGGCTTCATCAAGGCGGTGGCGGTGGTGACCAAGCGCATCAAGGCCTTCGACATCGACGGCAAGAAGGTGCACACGGTGGGCATTCCAATCCACTATGGTTTCAAGGGGGCGACGAAGCCGGGCTTCATCACCAATACCCTGACGCCGTTCGTGGGTGACGCCAATACGCAGACGCCGGAGTACAAGGCGTTCCTGGTCAACATCGAGAAGGCATAAAGGAGCGCTGACATGGCACTGCAATCGCTAGACATCAAACAGCGTTCCGCGACCACCACGCCGTCCACGCAAGTGCGGCAGACGGTCGAGATCGCCAAACTCATCGACGTATCCGCTTGTATTGGCTGCAAGGCCTGCCAGGTGGCGTGTTCGGAGTGGAATGACATCCGCGACGAGGTCGGCTCTTGCCACGGGGTGTACGACAACCCCATGGATCTGTCGGCCAAATCGTGGACGGTGATGCGCTACACCGAGGTCGAGCAGAACAACAAGCTGGAGTGGCTGATCCGCAAGGACGGCTGCATGCACTGTTCCGACCCCGGCTGCCTCAAGGCCTGCCCGTCGCCCGGCGCGATCATCCAGTACAGCAACGGCATCGTGGATTTCCATCAGGAAAACTGCATCGGCTGCGGCTACTGCGTGACCGGCTGTCCGTTCAACGTCCCGCGCATCTCCAAGGAAGACAGCAAGGCCTACAAGTGCTCGTTGTGTTCTGACCGGGTGGCGGTCAACCAGGCCCCGGCCTGTGTGAAAGCCTGTCCGACCGGCGCGATCCAGTTCGGTTCGAAGGAGGACATGAAGGACTACGCCGCCAAGCGCGTCACCGACCTCAAGGAACGTGGCTACGATCAGGCCGGCTTGTACGACCCGCAAGGGGTGGGTGGCACGCACGTCATGTACGTGCTGCACCACGCGGACAAGCCAGACCTGTACGCCGGTCTGCCGGCCAATCCGTCGATCAGCCCGCTGGTCTCGTTGTGGAAGGGCTTCGCCAAGCCGCTCGCCACGCTGGCCCTGGCCGGTGTCGCATTGGGCAGCCTGTTCCATTACGTCACCAAGGGTCCGAACGAGGTCTCGAAAGAGATCGAAGACGAGATCGAGGCTGAAGATAAGGAGGAGGCAAAATGATCCGCGATCCGAAAGACCTCAAGCGTTATGAGCCCAAGGAACGGGCCAATCACTGGGTGGTGGGCATCAGCTTCATCCTGCTCGCCCTCTCCGGTCTGGCCTTCTTCCACCCGGCTTTCTTCCCGCTCACCCAGCTGTTCGGCGGCCCGGTCTGGGCCCGCATCATCCACCCCTATCTCGGGGTGCTGATGGCGCTGTCCTTCCTCGGGCTGTACATCCGCTTCAAGCATCTCAACAAGATGACGCCGGCGGACAAGGAATGGCTGGCCAAGGCGAAGAACATGGTGGATGGCAACGACCACGACATGCCGGAACAGGGCAAGTACAACGGCGGCCAGAAAGTCATGTTCTGGGCTTTGGCCGTCTGCATGCTGCTGATGACCGTTTCCGGCCTGTTCATCTGGCGTGCCTGGTTCGGCTTCGATATCACGCTCGTCCGCATGGGCGCCGTGGTGCATGCCGCGGCCGGCGCGTTCATGATCGGCCTGATCATGGTCCACGTTTATGCCGCCATCTGGGTCAAGGGCACCATCCGCGCCATGTGGTACGGCACGGTCACCCGCGCCTGGGCCAAGCAACATCACCGTGGCTGGTATCGCCAGGTGACTGGCAAGTGATCAACGCATGGCCCCGGAATGAGCACGGGGCCGTGCGTGTTTTAGTGTTTTGCTTTACCTTGCGTTTTGGAGGCTCTGCCGTGTTCGCACCGCATCCTCCGCTTTTTTCGCAACCCAGAACGATAACAACATGACCACCCAACCCATCGATTTCAAACCGCCCACCGAAGATGCGCCGGCCGTTCTGCTGCCGCTCAATGCCCGCCTCTTTGCCGAGCGTGCCGACCGCTTTGATTTGTTGGCCGAAGGCCACAGCCTGAACGAGTGGCTGCAATTTCTTGCGCAGCTATCGCGGGCGCAGCAGACGGCGCTGAGCGCCTTGCCGATGCTGCCGCTGCCCGACGCCGAGGCGCAAGCGCGTGCGGCGCAACATGGCATGCCCACGCTGGACAGTGCGCAGCGGCCCGCGGTCTGGCGCGAAGTCCTGCTGCAGCTGGCCTCCGATTTGCGACTTGCTGCGCCGGCGGCCACACGTCAAACACTGGATGCCTTGCTGGTAGCCTCGGACGAGCATCTGGAATATCTCGCCGATGGCTTGTTGACCGGTGAACCCGGTGCCGACGACATCGCGGCGCTGCCTTTTGTCGCAGCGGCCTTGCAAGTGGTGTTCACCCGGATGGCGGCACAGTTGGACGCCAGTGCCTTGGCCACCATGGATGCACTCAACGTTTGTCCCTGCTGCGGCAGCCCTGCCGTGGCCAGCACGGTGCGTCTCGGGCCGGTGATCAATAATCTGCGCTACCTGCATTGCAGCCTGTGCAATACCGAATGGAATGTGGCGCGCGCGGTGTGCACGCACTGCGCCGGCGATGGCGACGTGGGTTTGCACGAACTGGAGGGCGGCAAAGGGCCGATGCGTGCCGAGACCTGCGACAGTTGCAAGAGCTACCTGAAAATCGTCTATCAGGAAAAAGACCCCAACGCCGATCCGGTCGCCGATGATCTGGCGACGCTGGCCCTGGACATGTTGCTCGACGAAGCCGGCTACCAGCGTAGCGGTCCCAACCTTTTGCTGATGGGCGCCTACAGCGGCTAAGCCTCTTTCCCTCAACTTTCTGCCCGGTCCGGGTGAGAGCCTATGAACGAAAATCCACGTCTTCCCGCGGTCGACCGCGTTTTACAACAACTTCCCGAAGTCATCGAAACACATGGCCGCCAATTGGTGACGGCGTGCGTTCGCGTCGAGCTGGCAGCGGCCCGTGAGGCCTTGAAGCAGGGTTTGCCGCTGCCCGAGGTATCCACCTTGCTGGCGGCCATCCGCCAGCGGGCCGCAGCAGCTGGTCGGGCCAATTTGCGGGCGGTCTTCAACCTGACCGGCACCGTGCTGCACACCAACCTCGGTCGGGCGCAGATGGCGGAAGCGGCGATTAGCGCCATGGTGGATGCGGCCCGTTCACCTTGTGCGCTGGAATACGATCTGGCCACGGGCGGGCGCGGGGATCGCGATGATCTGGTCTCCAGCCTGTTGGCCGAATTGGTAGCCGGGGGGAATCCGGAGATTGCTGCGACCATCGTCAACAACAATGCCGCCGCCGTGCTGCTGACGCTGAATGCGCTGGCGCAGGGCAAGGAGGCGGTGGTGTCGCGCGGCGAGCTGGTCGAAATCGGCGGTGCTTTCCGCATTCCCGATGTGATGCGCCGGGCGCAGGTCAAACTGCATGAAATCGGCACGACCAACCGCACGCACGCGCGCGATTTCGAGGAGGCCATCAGTCCCCGGACGGCCTTGCTGATGAAAATCCACACCAGCAATTACGCCGTGACGGGCTTCACTGCAGCGGTCGACGAGCCAAGCATTGCCAAAATCGCCCATGCTGCCGGTTTGCCTTTCGTGGTCGATCTGGGCAGCGGCACGCTGTACGATTTTGCCGCGCTCGGTTTGCCGGCAGAGCCGACGCCGCAGCAGGCGTTGGCGGCGGGGGCGGATATCGTCACCTTCTCCGGTGACAAGTTGCTCGGTGGGCCGCAGGCGGGCTTGATTGTCGGGCGCAAGGATCTGATCGCCAAGATCAAGAAAAACCCGCTGAAGCGGGCGCTGCGAGTGGGTAAAACCACGCTGGCAGCGCTGGAGGCGACCCTGCGCTTGTATCGCGACCCCGATCGTCTGGTCGCGCGCCTGCCCACCTTGCGGCTGCTGACGCGCCCGGTCGCGGAGATTGCTGCGCTGGCCGAGCGGGTATTGCCTGCGGTACAAGCAGCGCTGGGCGAGCGCGTCAAGGTCAGTGTCGCGGCTTGCAGCAGCCAGATCGGGAGTGGCGCTTTGCCGGTTGAACGCTTGCCGTCGGCCGCACTGGTGATTCGCCCGACGGCCAAAAAACCGGGAAAAACCCTGTTGACCGTAGAAGCGGCTTTCCGGGGTTTGCCGGTGCCGGTGATCGGTTATATCCGTGATGATGCCTACCACCTTGATCTGCGCTGTCTCGAAGTGCAGGACGAAGCCCGTTTTGTGGCCCAACTGGCTTCGCTGAAGTTTTGAGTTTCCGGAAATGGCCCGGCTCGTTGCCGTGCTGGGCAGTCCGCGTACCGCCCGCCATTCCCGATCCCCGGCGTGTGCCGCACACAGCGTCACGCCACCCCGTAAATCCCGGCATCTCCGTGCCGGGATGGTTTTCTGAATGGAGATGAAGAGATGAGCTTGAACCGACGACAATTTCTGGCAGCCGGTGCTGCCTTGGGCGCGACAGCGAGTATCGCTGCCCCGACCAGCCCGCTGCCTTTCCTGATCCAGATGCAGTCCGACCCGCTGCTGCCGAAAGCCAGCGGCAAGCGCGTGGTGATTTGCGGGGGTGGGTGGGGCGGTGTCAGTGCTGCCAAACATCTGAAAAAACTCGATCCCAGCCTTGATGTCGTGTTGCTGGAGCGAAATCCGGTCTTTTTCTCCTGCCCGATGAGCAACAAGTGGCTGGTCGATGTTGTCGATGTCCAGTTCCTGACCTTCAGCTACCTCGATGTGGCGCAGAAGTACGGCTACCAGTACATCCAGACCGAAGTCACTGCCTTTGAGCGCGAGAAAAAGCGCGTCATCACGGCGCAGGGCTGGATTGATTACGACTACCTGATTCTCGGTAGCGGCATCCGCTACAACTACGAAGCCTGGTTCGGCAACGACCGCAAGGCGGCCGACTACACCAAGGCCATGTTCCCGGCGGCCTACATCCCGAACGCCGAGCATTTCAGGCTCAAGCAGAGCATCCAGAATTTCACTGGCGGCGATCTGGTGATGACGCTGCCGCCACCGCCGCATCGTTGCCCGCCGTCGCCCTACGAGCGCGCCTGCCTGATCGCTGGCTTGTTCAAGGAGCGCAAGATCAAGGGCAAGATCACCATCCTTGACCCCAAGCCGAGCATTGCGCCGATCACCGGCGGCTTCCAGGAAGCCTTCGAGCATCTGTACAAGGATCAGATCGTTTATGTGCCGAAGGCGGTAATTCAGGAAGTCGACCCGTTCAACAAGAAGATCAAGACCGCCGCTGGTGACTTCAAGTTCGATCACTCCATCCTGATGGCGCCCCATCAGGCCGGCGACATGGCCTGGAAGGCCGGGGTTATCGGCCGGAACGAGGAAGGCAAGCCGACCGGCTGGGCTGGCGTCGATCCCTTCTTCCTGAACATGAAAGATGACCCGGACACCTACGTGATCGGCGATTCGGTGGGCGTCGTTTCGCCGCTGTTCCGCTTTTACCCCAAGGCCGGCCACGTTGCCAACGCCCACGCCAAGATCGTTGCCAATTACATTGTTCAGCGCGTCAAGGGCCGCGAGCCGAAGTACGCGCTGCCCGACAACCTGTGCTTCATGATGGTGAACACTGCGCCGCGCGAGGATGTCGCGGTGCGCTTCAAGTACTGGGTCAACGACAAGGGGCAGATCGTGCAGGATCAGGACGACGACAACCTGCGGCGTGAAGAACTGGTCACCGAGGACTTCGCCTGGGCCGGACGGATGTACGAAGACATGTTCGGCTAAGCTGGCGGGTGGCCCGGCGACGGGCCACCTTGATTGATACGGAGACAGCATTTCATGATTATCGGCACCGCGGGTCACATCGATCACGGCAAAACCACGCTGGTCAAGGCTTTGACTGGTGTCGACTGCGATCGCCTGAAGGAAGAAAAGGCGCGCGGCATCACCGTGGATCTGGGCTATGCCTATACGCCGACACTGGGTTTTATCGATGTGCCCGGCCATGAAAAGCTGATTCACAACATGCTGGCCGGCGCGACCGGCATCGATTTTGCCTTGCTGGTGATTGCCGCCGATGACGGCCCGATGCCGCAAACGCGCGAGCATCTGGAAATCATCGAATTGCTGGGCATTCGCCACGGGGCGGTGGCGCTGACAAAAATAGATCAGGTATCGGTCGACCGGCAAACTCAGGCCAAAACCGAAATCGCTGATTTGCTGGCCGGTACGGCGCTTGCCGATGCGCCGATTTTTCCGGTGGCTGCGGTCAACGGCCAAGGCGTTGCCGAATTGCGCGCGCATCTGGAAGCGGCGGCGGCCGGCTTGGGGCAACGGCCGCCGGCAGGCGGTTTCCGTCTCGCCATTGATCGCTGTTTCACCCTGGCGGGCGCCGGTACGGTGGTGACTGGCACTGCCTTTGCGGGCACGGTGGCCTTAGGCGATACCTTGCTGCTGTCACCCCCCAACCGTAGCGCTCGCGTGCGCAGCCTGCGGGTTCAGGACCATCCGGCCGATTCGGGCCGGGCGGGGCAACGCATTGCCTTGGCCTTGAGCGGCATCGAAAAAGCGGAGGTCGCACGGGGTCAATGGATGGTCGCACCGGGTTTGCATGCGCCGGTACGCAGCTTCGACGCCAGGGTGCGCGTCCTCGCCGGCCAGCCTGCGCTCAAACATTGGACCTTGGTGCATCTGCATCTGGGGGCGGAAGATGTGCCGGCGCGGATTGCCTTGCTGGGTGGCGAGCAGGTTGCGCCGGGTACGGAAAACTGGGCCCATATCAGTGTTGACCGCGAGATCGGCACGCTGGCCGGCGACCGCTTCATTCTGCGCGATGCCGCTGCGCGCCACACGATTGGGGGGGGCGAGGTACTCGATATCTTCCCACCCAGCCGGAAAAAGCGGGCGCCGGCACGGCTGGCCCTGCTTGCCGCACTGGCCGACCCCGACCCGGCGGTGGCCCTGCAACTGGCAGCCGGGCAGCAGCCGGCGGGGCTTGAGCTTACGGCTTACGCGCAGAACCGGAACCTCGATGCGTCGGCGGTCCAGGCCTTGTGCCAGCGATTGGCCCTGAAGGTGGTTGGCCATACCGCCTTTTCCCCCGATGGATGGGCCATGCTGGAGGCTCGCCTGCTTGACGCACTGGCCACAGAACACGCGCGGGCGCCCGATTTGACCGGGGTGGAGCGCGATCGCCTGCGCCGATTGACCCTGCCGACCTTGTCGCGCCCCGCATTTGATGCCTTGCTGGCAGCACCGCTGGCTGACGGGCGGGTAGCACAAACGCATGCCTGGCTGCATTTGCCGGCGCATCGTGTGCAACTGTCGCCGGCAGATCAGGATTTGTGGCTCACCCTGAAGCCCTTGCTGCTGGCCGAACCCTGCAATCCGCCGCGCGTGCGTGATGTGGCCCGTGCGACCGGCCTGGCCGAGGACAGCGTGCGTTCCTTGTTCAAGCGGATCGCCCGGCATGGGGATGCCTGGCCGGTGGCGCAGGATCATTATTTCGCCGCGGAGGCCGTGGCGCAGCTGGCACAGCGGGTCGCCGAACTCAATCTGCGCGACGGTTTTGCCCGTGCCGCACCCTTGCGCGACTTGATTGGTGGCGGCCGTAAAGTGGCCATCCATATTCTCGAATTCTTCGACCGCATCGGCTACACTCGCCGGGTGCGCGATACCCACGTGTTGCGCGGCAGTCCGGAGCAATTCGGTTCATGAACAACGGAAGAGATCGTTCCCCGGTGGGGCGGCCGGTCTTCAAAACCGGCAGGACCTGTCAGACAGGTTTGGGTAGGTTCGACTCCTGCTCTCTTCCGCCAAATACTGCATAAGTCAATATGGCTCACACGCCCTTCAGCGGTTCCATTCCCGATGATCGCCGGTACTGCCCACGTTACGATATGTGGGTGCAGGAGATCGGTCACGGCGAGGTACTGATCGGCGCGACCAGCTTTGGCATTTTTCTGGCGGGTGAAATTATTGCGTTCACCAGCAAGCCCAACGGGGCGGAAGTCGCCTTGGGACGGGGTTTGGGGACTGTCGAGTGTCGCAAGACGGTGCTTGCGGTCCACGCGCCGATATCGCTGATTTTGCTCGAAGGCAACGAGCGTGCGGAATTGCGGCCGCGTGACATCAATACTTCGCCTTACGGCGAGGGGTGGATGGTGCGGGGCAAGCCGACCCAATGGGCGGCCGAGCAGGGGGGCTTGCTGGATGCCGCGGCGTATCGTGCGCATGTCTTGAAGATCGAACCGGAGGCTTGTGTTGACTGATCGCCTGGCGCTACTGATTTGGGCGGCAACACCCGAACAACCGGCATTGGTGGTGACGCCGCTGGTGCACGCACTGGCGGCAAGGGCGCTGGATGCCGAGGTGGAAATTCATTTTGCCGGGCCTGCGGTGCGCTGGCTGGTCAGCGATGTTGCCGACGCTGCCTGGCCGACCCCTGCGCGAGAAAAGTCGGTGGGAGATTTTCTGCGTGAGCTGGCCGTTGCCGAGGTCAATCTGTACGCCTGCGGGATGGCGCGGGCAGCGTGGGTAGCTGACGGCGAAATCCTGCTCGCGGCGGCCGGTGCTGCCGGGGCAACAGCTTTCGTGGCACGCACACTCGATCCGCAATGGCAGACGCTGGTTTACTGAGTATGAATCCGCCGCCTATGACCGGCGTGGTACTGGCCGGTGGCTTGGGGCGCCGCATGGGCGGGGTGGACAAGGGTCTGCAGTTGCTCAACGGGGAAACCCTGGTGGCTCAGGTTGTGGCGCGTTTTGCGCCGCAGGTCGACCGGCTGTTGATCAATGCCAACCGCAATCCCGACGCTTATGCTCAATTCGGCTACCCCGTGGTGCCGGACGCCATGCCTGATTTTGCCGGCCCGCTGGCCGGACTGCATGCCGCGCTCTCGGTCGCGAATACACCCTTGGTGGCGACGGTGCCCTGCGACTCACCGTTTCTGCCGCACGACCTCGTTTTCCGGCTGTTTTTGGCGTTGACCGATGCAAATGCCGAGATAGCCGTGGCACAAACAGGGGATCAGCCACATCCAGTATTTTGTTTGTGCCGGCGCGATCTGCTGCCGCATCTGAGCGAGTATCTGCGCTCCGGTCGGCGTCGTTTTGAAGGCTGGTATGCGTCACTGAATGCGGTGCTGGTCGCTTTCGATGATCAGCCGGGCGCTTTCGAAAACATCAATTCCCCTGACGAGTTGGCGCGTTTCGAGCAAGGCTGAGTCGCGGTTTCAGGCCTTGCATTGCAAGACGTACACGGCATAAAAGCAGCGGATTGCCGGTGTCCAGGCCTCTCCTTCAATGTGCAGGGTTCGCTTGAGTGAGAACCAGCCAGGCTCACGAATGCGCAGGGCTTGCGCACCGTGTGCCAGCCTGAGTTGTACATCCAATGGAGAAAAGTGGCCGTTGGCGATCGTGAGTGTTCCGGGTCCGGGCAGGATCAGGACGTGTTTGCTACGTGACAGGTCGCCTGAGTGTTGATCCACGCGTGCTACGACAGCCCCATCCGGCGCCTCCAGCCACCAGCCCAGATCATTGGAAAATCCGCGGCGCAGAATCTCGAAACGGATCCGGTAACAGCCATCGCTCAGCCGGATTGTGCCGGCGATGGCGTCTTCAGGTGCCACCATTTGCAGTCTGGCATTGGTCGCTTGAGGGGTGTGCGACATTGCGACCTCACCAAGCGTCTGTCCTCCGGCGTCGTTCAACAGGTAGTCCCAGGCGTTCCACGTGGAACGCTGAATGAGCTTGAGCATGGTTCAGGCTTTGGGTTGAACGCGTTGCGAGGTCTTTTTGACCCCCCCGTGTTGCAGGTCGAAGTGCACCATGAAATAGGTTTCGTCCGTCGGCATGTCGCCGCGAATGCGCCATTCCCAGATATCCTCGCCCAGATTGTCGAAAACGGCTTTCGACCCGGGTTGACCGAGCAAGCGACGAATGTCGTCCTTGCTCATGCCCGGACGAATTTTGGCGTAGGTTTCCGGGACCAGAACCTGATCCAGTTTGGTAACGACGTGGGCCGGGTCAAAACTGATCATGTAGCAATCGACGCCGGCTGGCTGGCGCGAGTATTCCCAGGTGGCCGTGCCGTCATCATTCCAGTGGATGAAGCCAGGTTCGCCCATGCGGCTGCGCACTTCGGCCTGGGTCGAGATGCCGGGCTTGATTTCAGGCAGGTTGATGATGTCGCACGCCGGCAATAGCGCGGTGGCGACGGCGGTGATGGCAGCAGTGATCCAGGCAGATGATTTCATGGGCATTCCTCGAATAGCGGCGGGGAAAGTTTACGCTTTCCCCGGAGTGTCCGGATAATATCGGTTCATTCAAATTTTCCCATACGCCCATGCAGCATCTTGATCCCCTGGCCGCCCACGCTTTCCTGCAAAACACGCCGGATGCCGTGCTTGTCGATTGCCGCACCGAAATCGAACATATGTATGTGGGGCATCCTGTTGGGGCGGAGCATGTGGCCTGGCAGGAAGCACCGGATTGGGAAATTGACGCGGATTTTGCGTTGCGGGTGAAGCGCTTGCTGAAAGGCGATGCCAGCCGGCCGGTGTTGCTGATTTGCCGCAGCGGTCATCGTTCGCTGCACGCCGCAGATGCGCTGGAAAATGCCGGTTTCACCCGGGTGATCAATGTGACAGAAGGCTTTGAAGGGCCGCTGGACGATGATTTTCATCGCGGCACGCTGGGCGGCTGGCGTTTCCGCGGTCTACCCTGGCAACAGTCGTAATTTGTGGTGAGCCAGTGCAGCCAGCAGCCCGACGCAGAGCAAAGCGCCCATGCCCGCGGCCAGTGTCAGGGTCGAGCCCCAGAGCAGCGGCGCGATCAATGCGGCTGACAGGCCATTGAATCCGGACTGGAAAAAGGTTTGGCACGATGCTGCCAGACCCCGTTGTGCCGGGAATGGATCGAGGGCAAACAAGGTCAGGCTGGGCATCGCGATCGACATGCCGATGGTGTACACGAAGAGCGGCAGCACACTCCACGGCAGGCCCGGACTCATCCAGGTGCTGATCCCCAGGTTGAGCACTGCGGCAAGAAGCATTACGGCATAGCCCAGCGCGACCGAAAAGCCGGGGGAGCGACGCCCCGCCAGCCTTCCTGAAACCCAGGAACCGCACAGCAGGCCGCTCATGGCCGGGCCAAACAGCCAGAGAAAGGCTGTTTCCGGGAGTCCGAGGTGGTGCATCAGGAATACTGGCGCCGACAATACATAGATGAAGAAGCCGGAAAAGTTCAGTGACAGCGCGGCGCAGGCGAGCAGAAATCGTGGTGAGCTGAAGACTTTCCAATAGGTACGGCCGAGGTAGGCGGGTTTCAATGTCTGGCGCTTTTCCGGGGGCAGGGTTTCTGGCAGCAGTTTGAAACAGGCGAACCAGAGTGCTGCGGTCGACAGCACCAGAAAGATAAAAATCGAGCGCCAGCCGAAGGCGTGCTGCAACCAGCCGCCAATCACCGGCGCCACCGCCGGTGCCAGCGCAAACATCATGGTGATCTGGGACATCAGCCGCTGGGCAGCCGCTCCGTCGAACAGGTCGCGCACAATCGCCCGGCTGATCACGATGCCGGCGCCGGCTGTCATGCCTTGCATCGCCCGCCAGAACCAGAGTTGGCGGATATTTTCGGCGAGCAGGCAGCCGGCTGAGGCCAGTCCGAACAGGAGCAGCGCCCACAGGATCACCCGGCGCCGGCCAAAACGGTCGGAAATCGCGCCATGCCAAAGGGTCATCGCGGCAAAGGCAAACAGGTAGGCCGAGAGTGTTTGCTGCACTTCAATCGGAGATGCGCCCAGACTTTGGGCGATGTCCGGAAAGGAAGGCAGGTAGGTGTCGATCGAAAATGGGCCGAGTGCCGAGAGGCTGGCCAGCAGCAAGGCAATGCCGCGGGTTTCGCGAGCCTGAGGTTCAGCCACGGGCAAAACGCCGGTATTGGATCGCTTCGGCAATATGCGGTGCGCTGACTGCCGTGCTGCCCGCGAGATCGGCAATGGTCCGTGCCACCTTTTGTACTCGATGCCAGGCGCGGGCCGAGAGTCCCAATTGCCGACTGGCCTGGGTCAGCAAGTGCACCCCGGCCGGGTCGGGTGCGCAATAACGTTCGATGCCGGCGGTATCCAGCCGCGAATTGCCCTCGCCCTGTCGGTCAAGCTGGCGTTGCCAGGCGGCAGCGACCCGCGCGCTCACCGTTGCCGATGACTCGCCGTCAGCTTGTCCCGCCATGCCTTCGGTCGGCACCGCAGGCACTTCGATGATCAGATCGATACGGTCGACAAAGGGGCCGGACAATTTTCCGCGATAGCGTGCGACTTGCTCCGGCGTACAGCGGCAGCGGGCTTCCCCGTGATAACCGCAGGGACAGGGATTCATCGCCGCGATCAATTGGAAAGCCGCAGGAAATTCCGCTTGCCGGGCAGCGCGGGCAATATGGACTCGGCCGCTTTCGAGGGGCTCGCGCAGGGTCTCGAGCACCTTGCGATCAAACTCCGGCAATTCATCCAGAAACAGGATGCCTTGATGGGCGAGGCTGATTTCTCCGGGACGAGGCGGATTTCCGCCACCCACCAGTGCGACCGCCGATGCGGTGTGATGCGGGCTGCGCAGCACGCGTTGCCCATAGCGGGCCGGGTGAAACTGGCCAACCAGCGACAGAATGGCAGCACTACTCCGGGCCGCAGCGCCGGACAAGGCCGGCATCAGCCCGGGCAGACGGGCGGCAAGCATGGACTTTCCCGATCCCGGCGGACCGAGCATCAACAGGGAATGTTGCCCTGCTGCAGCGATTTCAAGCGCACGCTTGGCCTGAGCCTGACCTCTGACTTCATTCAGGTCCGGGAAAATGGCGGGATTTTCCCTGTCTACCGTTGGCGGGGCAGGCAGTGACTGCCGATCACAGAGATGGGCACATACGGCAAGCAGCGAAGCCGCACCGAGTATTTTACCCGCACCACAATGTGCAGCCTCTTGCGCACTGGCTTCCGGCAGGATGAAGCAACGATTGTCCTCTGCCGCCTGCAGGGCCATGGCCAAGGCGCCCCGAATTGGCCGCAACTCGCCGGAAAGCGAAAGTTCGCCCGCGAATTCGTGCCCCTCAAGGCTGTTGGGCGGAATTTGTGCGCTCGCGGCAAGAATGCCGAGCGCAATGGGCAGATCGAAGCGCCCTGACTCCTTGGGCAGGTCGGCAGGTGCCAGATTCACCGTGATCCGTTTGCCGGGAAACTCAAAGCCGGAATTGACGATGGCCGCGCGAACGCGATCACGTGCTTCGCGAACTTCGGTATCCGGCAGACCAACCAGCGTCATGCCGGGCAGCCCGTTGGCGAGATGTACCTCAACCGTAACCAGCGGCGCATGCAGGCCGTCCAGCCCGCGACTGAGCGCAACCGCCAGTGCCATGGCGGTTTACTGGCCGCCGGCGCGGGATTTTTCCAGGGCCTCGACCCGGGCTTCAAGGGCCTGCAGGCGCTCCCGGGTACGGGCCAGAACCTGAGCCTGGATATCGAATTCCTCGCGGGTGACCACATCCAGCTTGCCCAGCATGCCGTTGAGCATGGCCTTGGCGTTCTTCTCGATGTCTCTGGCCGGAGAATTGGCCAGCAGGGCGCTCATTTTGGCGCCGAAATCTTCCAGCATTTTGGGATCAATCATGATTTTCTCCATGGGGTGCACGAGTGTAGCACAGCGGTATTTTTGCTGATTTTCACGACCGCTCGTCAACGGTGCGTGACGATCTGTAACTGCACCGTGATGGTGCGTTCATGTGGTGCATTAGGCGAAATATCGGGTGAAAAGGTTTGATTTGAATCAAAAAAACGTACTGGCACGGGTCGTGCTAAAGGAGTCTGTACAAATATTTTGTTTTTTTATTAACGACACTTCTGCTTTAGGAGAGAAATCATGAAGAAGTCACTTATCGCCCTGGCCGTTGTCGGCACCTTTGCTGCCCCGGCATTTGCCGAAGAACCGGCAAGCCCGCACACCCTCACCGCAAACGTTGGCCTGACCTCCAACTACATCTTCCGTGGTATCAGCCAGAGCCAGCATCGTCCGGCGATCCAGGGTGGATTCGATTACAGCCACTCCAGCGGCCTGTACGCCGGTACCTGGGCTTCCAACGTGAACTGGGTGAGCCGCCCGGACTACAGCGCCAAGAACGGCAACTCCATGGAGTGGGACTTCTACGCGGGCTACCGTGGTGGCTTCGCTGATGATTTCACCTATGACGTCGGCGCGATCCAGTATTACTACCCGGGTGACAAGAATGGCAACCCGACGGCGGATTCCACCGAAGTCTACCTCGGTCTGGGCTGGAAGTTCATCTCCCTGAAGTACAGCTACTCCGTTTCCGAATATCTGTTCGGCTGGTCGAATTGGGCAGCTACCCGTGAAAAGAACCGGGGTTCCGGCTACCTCGACCTGTCTGCCAACTACGATCTGGGCAACGGCTGGGGCATTCAGGGCCACGTTGGTCACCAGAGCATCAAGAACAACGGTGAAGCGTCTTACACCGATTGGAAACTTGGCGTAACCAAGGATGTTGGCTTCGGCGTTGTCGGTCTGGCATATACCGATACCAATGCCAAGACCTGCGGCAATTTGACCGCTGCCTACTGCTGGAACGGCAAGGATGTTGCCCAGGCTCGTGGCACGCTGTCCTTCTCCAAATCCTTCTAAGCAAATTTGATCAATCCCCTGCTGGCAGTCCGGCCGGCGCTGGCGGGGGATAAAAAAGTTTTAACCATATAGGGGAACTACCCATGAAATTCGTTACCGCCATCATCAAGCCGTTCAAGCTTGACGAAGTGCGTGAAGCGCTGTCCGCCATCGGCGTTCAGGGCATCACCGTTACCGAAGTAAAGGGTTTCGGCCGGCAGAAGGGTCACACCGAGTTGTATCGGGGTGCCGAGTATGTCGTCGATTTCCTGCCGAAGGTGAAGATCGAAGCTGCCGTCAAGGCTGAGCAGATCGATCAGGTCATCGAAGCCATCGAAAAGTCGGCAAGCACCGGCAAGATTGGTGACGGCAAGATCTTCGTTTTCGACCTTGAGCAAGTTGTTCGTATCCGCACCGGCGAAACCGGTGGCGACGCCCTTTAAGGAGTCCCGAGATGAAACGCATTTTTGCAATGCTGGCCCTGATGGGTGCGGTCGCCTTCGGGGCACCGGCCTGGGCCGAAGAAAAGGCTGCTGACGCTGCGGCGCCGGTTGCTGCCGCTGTTGCCGAAGCGCCAGCAGCGGTTGCAGCCCCGGCTGCTGCCGAAGCGGCTCCTGCCCCTGTGGTTCTCAGCAAGGCTGACAACGCCTGGATCATGGTTTGTGCTGCACTGGTTATCCTGATGTCGATTCCCGGGCTGGCACTCTTCTACGGTGGTCTGGTTCGCACCAAGAACATGCTGTCGGTGCTGATGCAGGTCTTTGTCGTTTTCTCGCTGATTTCGGTTCTGTGGGTGGTTTATGGCTACTCTGCCGCGTTCACCGAGGGTAATCAGTTCTTCGGCGTGCTCGACAAGCTCTTCCTGAAGGGTGTGACGCCGGAATCGCTGGGTGCGACCTTCTCCAAGGGCGTGGCGATTTCCGAACTGACTTTCGTGGTCTTCCAGGGGGCTTTTGCGGCGATTACCTGCGGCCTGATCGTCGGTTCCTTCGCTGAACGTGCCAAGTTCTCCGCCATTCTGGTCTTCATGGTGATCTGGTTCACGCTGTCTTACATCCCGATGGCTCACATGGTCTGGTACTGGGCAGGTCCCGATGCCTACATTAACGCTGCGGCTGGTGAAGCTGCTGCCGCTACTGCCGGCTTCCTGTTCCAAAAGGGTGCGCTGGATTTCGCCGGTGGTACCGTGGTGCATATCAACGCCGCAGTTGCCGGTCTGGTGGGTGCCTACATGATTGGCAAGCGTACCGGCCTGGGTAATGTATCGATGGCGCCGCACTCCCTGACCTTCACGATGATCGGTGCTTCCCTGCTGTGGTTCGGCTGGTTCGGTTTCAACGCCGGCTCCGCACTTGAAGCTTCCGGTGGCGCGGCATTGGCCATGGTTAACACCTGGGTTGCCACTGCTTGTGCAACGCTCTCCTGGATGATGGCCGAGTGGATGCTCAAGGGTAAGCCCTCCATGCTGGGTGCCGCTTCCGGCGCCGTTGCTGGTCTGGTTGCGATTACCCCGGCAGCCGGCTTCGTCGGTGTCATGGGCGCGATCATCATCGGCCTGCTGGCTGGTGCTGTTTGCCTGTGGGGCGTCAGTGGCCTGAAGAAAATGCTTGGTGCAGACGATTCCCTGGACGTTTTCGGTGTGCATGGCGTAGGCGGCATTCTCGGCGCCTTGCTGACTGGGATTTTCGCTGATCCGGCACTGGGTGGCACCGGCGTCTATGACTACGTAGCCAATGCTGTCGCTCCGTACGACATGACCGCTCAGGTGATCAGTCAGTTCTGGGGTGTTGGTACCGCGATCGTCTGGTCGGGTGTCGTTTCCTTGGTGGCCTACAAGCTGGTTGATATCGTGATTGGTTTGCGTGTTTCTGAAGAAGAAGAGCGTGAAGGTCTTGACCTCACCTCGCACGGCGAAACGGCTTACCACCACTAAGTTCGTAAGCGCCCGGCAAACCCATCTGTAAATTGACGCGCTAGACCGCGAAGATCGTG
>CALAGF010000046.1 GCA_937892345.1 uncultured Rhodocyclaceae bacterium
TGACAGCAGCGCGCCCGGCGCTCACCGGCGCGCTGCCCAGACCCGCGCAAGGATGACCTGCGCGGGCAATGGTGTGACTCAGGCCGCCTGCGCCGCCAGGCAGCGCAGGCAAGCCGACAGCGACAAGGCCGCGCCACCGTGCGAGTAGCCAGGACAGCTGAAACACAAGCGTTCATGTTCCACGCAACACCACTCGCCGCACTACAGCACGTCATTCCCGCGCAGGCGGGAATCCAGACGTGTCCACAGCGTACAGCGGGGGGTGTTCTCACTAGCGCGGACCTGCGCCATGCCCACCGCGCACGCTGTGGCGCGGTCTGGGTTCCCGCCTTCGCGGGAACGACACCTGAGGTGAAACTCATGCCGAAAGCGGTCTAATCGCCAGTCAGTCGATTCAGATCATGGTGACTGGCTACTACGCTATTGCAGGCAAGCGAGTGGTTCTGCTCTGCGAGGGTGGCGACAAGCGGACGCAATCCAGGGACATTACACGAGCGATCCAGCGCTGGAACGAATGGCAAACAAGGAGTCATCGATGAAAATTTGCGCAAAACATGATAACTGGCTGATGACGCAACTTGCAGATGCCGAGTTTGCTGCCGAGTATCTGAACGCGGCCAGTGAGGACGATGACCCGGCAAGCTATCTGGCGGCGTTGAGGAAGGTTGTTGAAGCCCGAGGCGGTATCGCCGTCGTCGCCGAGAAAACCCATTTGTCGCGTGAAACGCTGTATCGCACCTTGTCCTCCAGGGGCAATCCGACGATCCGAACACTTAACGCGGTACTCAAGGCAACAGGCTTGAAGTTTGGCGTTTCAGCAAATGCGTAAAATAGGAATGCCAAAGGGGTCAGGGTCAATATAAATCTGGCACACTGCCTCAATGAAACAAAAGGACACCCACTTTGTTTTACATAAAATTCCATCTGTGTAATACTGTGTCTCATCATGACCAAGCCCCGCTCATCGCTCATTTCGCTGTCTGACACCCCGTGGTATCACGTGGTGAATCGCTGTGTTCGGCGTGCCTTCCTGTGCGGTGATGACGCTCACACGGGTAAGAACTACGATCACCGGCGTGCCTGGATTGTGGATCGGGTGAAGCAGTTGGCCGGCGTGTTCGCTATCGATGTCGCCGCCTACGCTGTGATGAGCAATCACTATCACTTGGTGTTGCGCGTGGATGCCGAACGGGCCCAGGGCTGGAGCAACGAAGAGGTATTACGCCGGTGGACGCAATTGTTTGATGGACCGCTGCTGGTGCAGCGCCTGCTATCGGGGCAGGGCGACGAGATGGATCAGGCGACACTGAATGCCATTGATGAATGGACAACAAACTATCGTGCCCGCCTGAGCGACATTTCCTGGTTTATGCGCATCCTCAACGAAACGGTGGCCCGCCAGGCCAATGCCGAAGACGAGGTGACCGGGCATTTCTGGGAAGGCCGCTTCAAGAGCCAGGCGCTGCTGGATGAGCAGGCGATCCTCACTGCCATGGCCTATGTCGATCTCAACCCAATTCGCGCCAAAATGGCCGAAACGCCGGAAGACTCTGAACACACCTCGGTCGCCGAGCGCATTGCAGAACTCAAGCCGACGCCGAAACGACCGATGAAGACGGTGTCTCACAGCAAGCCCGTCGCTGTAACGAATTTGCCGCCCGATGTCACATCCATCCTCGCGCTACGCCAGGAGACCCATCTGGCGGCCTTGCCTTTGCAACCCCTGCTCACCTTCGACGGCACTTGCCGTCTGCGGGCCGCTATTCCCTTTTCTTTAGAGGATTATTTGGATCTGGTCGAAACCACCGGCCGCAGCCTGCGTCCCGGCAAACGCGGCCAGATTGCCGAGCGGATACCGAAACTGCTGCAGCGCCTGGCAATCGATCCCGAGCGTTTCATCGATTGCGCCACTGACCTGATGAAGCAATTCGGCAGCGCCGTCGGGGCGCCTGCACATCTCACCAAACTTTGCACCCAGCGCCAGGTGAAATACTTGCGCGGTATCAACGCCGCTCGTGGGGCCTTTGGGCAGAAGGCAGCGTAAAGCTCGCCAAAATAGGTATCCACCAAGCGGCGTCAATAGCCA
>CALAGF010000047.1 GCA_937892345.1 uncultured Rhodocyclaceae bacterium
ATGCATCCGGGCGGTTTGTTCCGGTAAATAGGGCGCTTCGGTGTTTGCGGTGAACGTCGAATTTTCCCCAACTATTTGAATAAATTCAGTTTTCAGGGTAAGTTATAATGATTTGAATATTTCCTGAAAAACATTATGTTTCAAGACATTACGGAAAGCACCGCCAAGCAGCTAATTGATGCCGCCCAACTTTGGGATGTGCTTCAAGATGCAGAGAGGCGGGGAGCGAGGTATGCGGGGAGCATGTTCTGGCGAAAAACCGGCGCAGCTAAAACCGAATACTTGATAAAAGAGGTGCATGGCATTGAAAAAAGCTTGGGTTGTCGGTCTGCCGGTACTGAGCACATCATTGCTGAGTTCAAACGAAACAAGGCTGAATCCACGGAACGCCTGAAAGCTCTTCGAGATGCAATGAAGAAGCAGCAGCGTGTCAATTTCGCTTTGCGGATTGGTCGAACACCGAACACGGTCATTGCAGTCTTAAATGCGATTGCCGATGCTGGGATTTCAGACCATTTTCTGGTCGTCGGGACGAATGCGCTTTATGCGTATGAAACCCACGCCGGCGTGTATCTCTCCGGAGACATCACGGCCACAAAGGATTTTGACTTGTTGTGGGACTCTAGGAAACACCTATCCTTGGTAAGCAAAGACCCTGAGTTCAACACCAAAGGTCTGATTGGCATACTGAAGAAAGTGGACAAGTCGTTTTCTGTTCTGGATGACGAAGCCTACCGTGCTGCCAACAGCGACGGTTACCTAGTTGACCTAATCAAGCGGCGCCCCGCATCGTACTTTGACGACCATGAGAAGCAACAACTCATAAAGGCCGAAGAGGATTTTTGGGCATGCAAGATTCCCAACATGGACTGGCTGCTTAGCTCACCAAAGTTCAAGCAGGTTATTGTCGGCGTCAATGGCCACATGGCAGAGATGACGACGATTGACCCGCGAGCATTTGTGCTATTCAAGGCATACCTATCCCAAAAGGAAGACCGGGAAGCCATTAAAAGGCCACGTGACTTAGAGCAAGCCAAGGCTGTTTTCAGCTTAATTGAAGAACGTCTTCCGCATCTCAGTTTCGACCAAATTAAGGTGTTCCCCGAAAAGGTCAGAGGGTTGTTGGACACATTGCAATAAAACCTTAACCCCGCGCAGTCTTTGGCTGCCGGGGTTTTTCATGTCTACGGGATGCGGGTCAAAAGGGCTACAATCCGTTCCTTTCGCCCGCTGTCAATCAGCGCGCAATTTTGACCATGTGTCAGCGTTGAATTTTGACCAGGCTACCGAGACGATTTCCGGTGCTTGAATCGGTAGGAATCGTTGCCTGTTTCGATGATGTCGCAGTGATGGGTGATGCGGTCGAGCAGTGCGGTGGTCATCTTGAGATCGCCAAAGACCTGCCCCCATTCGCTGAAGGCGAGATTGGTGGTGATGATCAGGCTGGTCTGCTCGTAGAGGCGGCTGATGAGGTGGAAGAGCAGAGCGCCGCCGGCTTCGGGAAACGGCAGGTAACCGAGTTCATCAATGATCACGGCATCCATTTGAGTCAAATGCCGTGCCATGGCCCCGGCACGGTTCTGTGCCTTCTCCCGTTCCAGGCGATTGACCAGATCGACAGCGTTGTAAAAGCGGACGCGTTTACCCTGATGAATGGCGGAGACGCCCAAAGCAATGGCCGTATGGGTTTTACCCGTGCCGGTGCCACCAACCAGAATCAGGTTGTGCGCCGTTTCCATGAAGGAGGCCGTTGCCAACTGCCGTATCTGCCCTTCTTCCAGCGCCGATTCTGACCAGTCAAAGCCCGTGAAGTCGCGATGTACCGGAAACTTGGCGGTGTTGAGCTGATATTTCAACGAACGTGTCTTGCGGTCGACCTGCTCTGCATCGATCAAACGCTTGAGCCAGGATTCAGGCGTTGGCACCTGCCGCGGTTTCTCGGCATGCAATTCACTCAGGGCGCTGGCCATGCCATACAGGTGCATGGATTTCAGCTGGGGAATCAGTTCAGTGAGCATGACGACCTCCCAGAAGGCTGTCGTAACGCTGGCAGTTCGCTGCCGGCAGGATGTTCAGGCCAAGCGTCGTGGCCACCCGCGGCACGCTGCGTACGGGCGAGACCAGACGAGAAACGTGATTGAGGATGATCGGGGCGCTGACCGTCCCCTGCTCAAGCACCAGCGTGCACGCCACACTGACCGGATCAAGACCATGATCACGAATCGCTTGCAGAACTTGCACAAAGGCACGATCACCTTGTGCCGTCTTCATCAGTCGCTCCCTGACCGCCGCAATCGACATGGGTAAATCCCAATCCCGGAAAGGTAGGCCATGACGCAGCGCCCCGGGCTTGCGTTCCAGCACAGGCAGGTAATGCCAGGGATCAAGGACCAAGCGCTCCCGGGTGAAACTGCGCGGGTGATCAGCAATCACCTGCTCATCGGCCACCACCCGAATCCGATCCGCCCAGGCACGGAGCGAAACACGCTGCCCCGCATATTCCGCCGGTACGCTGTAACGGTTCCGGTCATAGGCCGCCAGGCAGGTGGAGGACACCCGGCACGCCACTTCAAAGTAGCCATCGAACGGCGCAGTGATTTGCCGCAGCTTGGGCTGTTCTTCAGCAAACAGGTCAGCGATGCTGCGTTCCTTCTCCGTTGGATGCGGACGATGGGCTAATTCCCGGCAGCGTTGTGCCAGCCAGGCATTCATTTCCGTGAAATCCGCAAAGCGCGGGCGCGGACAGAACAACCATTCCCGGACATTGCCCACCTGATTCTCGACTTGCCCTTTCTCCCAGCCGGAGGCTGGCGTACAGGCGACCGGTTCGAACAGGTAATGATTGGCCAAAGCCAGAAACCGTCGGTTGAATTGCCGCGCCTTACCCGTAAAGATCGTTTGCACGATCGTCTTCGGGTTGTCGTACACCATTCGTTCCGGCACGCCACCGAAGAATTCAAACGCCCGGTTGTGGGCATCAAACACCATTTCCTGGGTTTCCCGCGGATACGCCACCAGAAACAGCTGACGGCTGTAACACAGGCGGAAGTGGCCCAGCTTGATGGTCTGAATGACGCCACCCAGTTCAACCTGCTCATGGCTCCAGTCAAACTGGCAGGTTTCTCCGGCAGGAAAGTACAGGGGAACGAAGGCATCGCTCGCCACATTCGGCTGCGCTGCTTTCCAGCGCTTCACATACCTCTGGATGCTGTCGTAGGCACCGACATAACCTGCTCGTTGCAGATCATCAAATAAGCGCTTGGCGCTGCGCCGCTGGGCTTTCGGACGCTGGCCGTCCTGTGCCAGCCAATCCTTCAACTGCCCTTCAAAAGCCCCCAGCTTCGGGCTGGGCTGACTGTCACGCTGGTAGGCCGGCGACTCGCCCGACTTCAGGTATTTCTTCACCGTATTGCGCGACACGTTCAGATCCCGCGCAATCGAACTGATCGTCTCCCCATGTACCAAATGTCGCCGACGTAGCTTCGCAAAACTTTCCATACTGATCACCCTTGGTTACCCCGGCCAAAAAGGACCGGATCTTCCAACCAGGGTGGTCAAATTTCAACGCTGTTTCCCCTGATTAGATGGTCAGTTTTGCACGCTGATTTACAGTCGGAGTGGTTCGCGTCAAATTTCACTCCCTACCGGAACTGCTGGATGAGATCGATTCGGCCCCGGTTGATCTATCCGATCCCCGCGCCATGCATGATCGGCTTGCAATGCTGAAGGAATTGTCCAACCGGATTCGAGGCAATCTGGCATATGGGCTGGGAGAAGCGTCATCAATCAGCGCTCTGGTCCAGCCCCTTGGGCGCAAGAAATTAGTGGCAATGCTGCGAAGTGAGACATGAACGTTCTGTGCTCTTGCCACGCCTTAGCACGCCCGGTGCACCGGCATAGGCAAAGAGGCTATCCAGCGTTGCGCGAGACGCGCGACGAGGGAAAATGTCAGCGCAAACCTAGATTAGTGGTGATGGGATTGGGTGTCGCATGGCGGTCGATCAAGCCAATCCAAGCTCTTCCCGCACATCCTTAGCGGTCAGCGTGCCACTCTTGCAAAACAGCCGCTGGAGACCATCGGGGCCAAGCGTCAGTTGGTTCGGATCGCGCAGCTTGGCATCGACCATCACGACCAGCGCTTCGGCCTCGATCAGTACAATTTCGCTGATTTCGGTCTCCATCTTGAGGCCACGAATGAGGTCGTCGAATTCGTCCTTGAAGCCGCTGGAGACCAATACGTAGTAGAGTACGGAGATGCCGGCGTCGTTTGATTTCGCGGCTCTGCGTCGTGATGTACTCGCGAATCGTCCGATCATCGGTGCCCATTGTGTAGCCGTCCTGGCGGGCCTTGGCGTCCCACAGGATCGCGTAGGAGTAGTCGTTCGCGAGGGCGAGTCCGTCCTGAATCCGCCCCTGTCCCTGTCCGAGCAACTGCGTCTCGAAACCAAGGATCGTGAATGCAGCATGAACGCTCTTCTCCAACGCTCGCGGGACGCTTGTTCCCGATGCCTTGGCAGCAGCTTCGAGGCTGCCGTCGTTGAATGCCAAGGGAGGAATGATGCTGACGATAGGGGGCACGTAGCTGTCCGGCAGTTGGTCAAGAGCGATGGCGGCGGCAACCTTGACCGGCGCGGCATCTGGCGTGGCGTTCGGAGCAGCAGTGGCCTGTTGAGCCGCCTGCTTTTCTTGGCCTGCCTGCCACCAGACGTGCTCTACGTCGTAAAGGGTGAATGGCTTGCCGGAAGCCTTCGCAAAGACCTCCTGAAGCTCGACATGCAGGCGGATGTAGTCGATGTAGGCTTCGGCCAGATCGTCAGGCTGCTGGTACAGATTCAGGTCAGTCAGCACCTGTACGCTGTTGGTGAAAAAGACCGGCCACCTGTCAGGCGCTTGTACCTGCCAGAAGTAGCTCAGGAAAAAGGGGATGCTGGACGGTTTCGGGCGGGATGCCTTGCTGTTGCCCGCCGTCACATGATCGTCCCCGATACGCCGAACGTAGCTGGCGAAGTTTCGGATGCGGCTTTTCGCCATGTCTTCGTTGGTCGGGCAGGCCAGCGCGCTTTTGAGTTCTGAGACCAGTTCGTTTTCGTCGAGACATGCGTTGAAGATCAGGTTGAAAAACATCTGACCCTTGATCCCCTTGAACCCCCAAAACTCGTTCTGCTTGTTCAGGCGATCGATTTCCGGCTTGAAGTCAGCCAGCGGCATCGTTCCATCGATGAACTTGTTCAGCGCCGGCATCAGCCGTTCGGCGATCAGCGCACGGCGCTTCTGATCGAGTTCAACCCCCTCCTGAACCGGGGTCTTCTTGCTGTCCTTGTCAGCAGGGGCTGACAGGTACGCCTCCATCGCCTTGATGGCGCGAGCAGTTTGGGTTTGGTCGAGGATGGGCATTCTTTTTGTTCCCTTGGTCAGTATCCGTACATGTTCTCGACCCGGAATATCTGGTCGAGGTTGTTTCGGCCTGTCTTCTCGTTGTGCGCGACGGTCATGAAGCGACCGCTGTCTTCAAGGACGAGCATCAACGGCACTCCATAGTGGCGATGTTCGGCGGTTACTTTGTCGAGCGTGTCATCGCCATTCAGGATGTGGTTGCCCTTGATCTCGGCCAGCAAGATTCCGTCGCCTTTGGTCCGATCCTTGACCTTGATAGCGAAGTCAGGGAAATACCGATCTCCGTTCGGCAGCACAATGCCGATGGACCAAGGCTTGCGCGGCTCATTCCGAAACCAATATTCGATTGTGCCGGAGGTATCTGTATCAAGAAGCTCTGCAAACTTCCGCTCATGCTCGTTGAGGTCTTGCGGCATCACGCGGTAGATGTTTCGAGTAGACTTCTTGGTGGCAGGCGGGTATTCGACGGACTCGAGAAGCTCAGCGGTATCGAGCAATTCCTTGAATTTTGCGCTGCACTGTCGCGCCGCCTTTTTGATGATGTGCGGGAACGTCGCCATTATGAGATTCAAGGCACGTTCTACTTCATCTTCATCTGCATCCAAGCCCCGATGGTCAAACTCTGACTTCAAACGCTCCAGAAGGGCGTTCTGAAGCTCGACTGCATGCAGGTATTCGGCGTCGAAAAGTACGCCTTGCGCCCGACGAGCAATCTCGTAGTCGGAGAGCCGGGCTTGGATCGTCTCAGTCTCTTCGTCCCGGTATGCATCGAAGATGTCGGTCGACTTTTTCGTGATCTTGACGCTCTTGCGCAGGCCAGCACCGAACACCTTGTCGTCAATCGCGATAGTGGCTTGGACGCACTTCAGGAGTTCGTCGGTCGAGAGCGGCAGCCGCTCAGTCTTATGGATGCGACCAACGCCTGCCTTGATCTTGTAGGTTCGGTTGCCCGGTAGCGTAACGACTGGCTTGACGGCAGGCGACGTGCTCGGCTGATCTTGAGACGATGGTGGAGGAGTCAGGACAAGGTGCGTCAGGATGCCAGTCGGCTGCGGAACCGCTGGAGGTGCCGTTTCGCCCGTAGTGGTTGCAGGCGGAGTCCATACTAGCGGGGTGTAGGGGATAGAGACCAGTGACGCTTGACCATTCTGAGTGACTTGAACCTCGTTTTTGCCAGCGACCGATACAACCATTGTGAATGGCGACACCTTTGAAAGCTCGGTTTGGATCGAGTTGATCTTGTCACCGGCAGCGGTGAGTCCAGTCTGGTTCTCGGCGTCTGAGAGGAAGACGTATCCGTAGCGCAGCAGGGCCGGAAGCGTGTTGTCGAGCGCTTTCGCCTGCAACCGATGATGGACCCGGAGAATGCGGCCAACCACCTGAATGCCGAAGTCGGTGTCCTTTGCGCCTCGCATCGAAACAAGCGTGAAAGCGCGGGGCGCGTCGAATCCAAGTGCTACGGCGACCTTGAAGATCAGCACTTCCTTCGATTCGTCCTTGGCGACAACTAATAGGTCGTCGTTCGGGTCTTCAGAGGTGTACCAAGCGATGCGTTCCTCGGGGACCCCGGCAGCGATCAGGCGGGTTTTTGCCTCGTCGACAGCCTTGTCACTGTTGCCAACCTGCACCAGCATCAGGGGCGCCAGGCTGATGCCTTCATTGGCAAGCGTTGCCTTGATGGCATTGTGCATCTGCCAAGCATCGACGATAGCAGTTAGGCCGAAATCCAGTAGATCTTTCTGTTCCTCGGGCGCGATGTAGGCAATCGATTTGATGCCATCCTTGATCAGAGCAGCATCGACAGCATCCTTGCGGCTGACACGGATTCGGTGAAGGTCAGCAATGCCCGGCTGCCTTGGTGAAACGATCAACGTCCTGATCGTCCGGCGTTGCAGTGATCATCAGCGAGAAGTCTGGCTTCATCACCTCGCGATAGAATCGGACAGCCTCGGTCGCCTTCGTGAAGCCGTGGTGAGCCTCGTCGACGACTACGCCGATCCGGAAACCCTCATCCCGTAGCGCCAAAATGTAGTCGTCCAGTGCGAGCGACATGTCGCCGCTGGACCTGACAATCCGTGTGTCCTTCTTCGCAGCGGCGACACTTGCCCACGTTGCAACGAAAACATCGCCAGAACGAGCGCTGGCAGTAACACGCCCGGTCATGAGGTCGCGGACGCGAAGGCCAGCAAAATGGTCCTTGATTGCCGATTTCGCCTGCTCGACAAGGCCGGCGAACGGGGTAAACCAGAACCAGACGATCTTAGGATTGTGGTGATGGTCAGGTTGGCTAAAAGATTCAGCAATCAGACCGGCCATCAAGGTCTTG
>CALAGF010000048.1 GCA_937892345.1 uncultured Rhodocyclaceae bacterium
ACACTCTTTCCCTACACGACGCTCTTCCGATCTCCCGTTTTCGCCAGCTGGAAGGCGCGCGCCTGTGCCGGCTCCTGGGTCGCTGGCTGGATTTCGAGGCCGGCCGCGCCTTGCCGTTTACCGTGATCGCCTGTGAACAGCCGGCCAGGGTCGAGATCGAGGGAATTCGCGTGCACATGGTGGTTGACCGTATCGATCGCCTGGAAAACGGGCGGGAAGTGATCATCGACTACAAGACCGGGGCGAGCATTGAAACCCGCAATTGGGCGAGCGAGCGCATCACCGAGCCGCAACTGCCCATCTATGCCGCGCTGGTCAACAAGGCGGTGGCGGCGGTGGCTTTTGCCAAGGTGCTGCCCGACAAGCCGGCTTTTTCCGGCGTAGCCGAAGCAGGGGACATGTTGCCCGGGGTTCATGGTTTGGGTGAGGCGCGGCAGAAGGTGTTTGCCAGTGCCGATTTTCCCGACTGGCCCGCCGTGATTGCGCACTGGGATGCCCGCCTGCATGCCATCGCCAGAGAGGTGCGCGATGGCGTGGCCGGGGTCAGCTTTGCCGACGAGTCGGGATTGAAATATTGCGAAGTGCTGCCTTTGTTGCGCCTGCCGGAGCGCCGGCGCCTGTTGGCGGAAATGCGCGGAGGCAAGGCATGAGTGCTGCGGTCGACCGGCTTCAGGAAGACGAAATCGCGCGCCGCCGGGCGCTCGATCTGGCCTCGTTCATCGTCGAGGCACCGGCGGGGGCCGGCAAGACCGAATTGCTGACCCAGCGTACCTTGCGCCTGCTGGCGACGGTCGATCATCCGGAAGAAGTGCTGGCGCTGACCTTTACCAACAAGGCCGCCACCGAGATGCGCGACCGCATCCTGGGCAGCCTTGAAGCCGCCTTGCTGCCCGCCGACAATCTGCCGCCGCACAAGGCGGAAACGCGAAAGTGGGCGCTCGCTGTGCTGGCGCGCGACAAGGCGCTGCAATGGCGTTTGCTCGCCCATCCCGGTCGCTTGCGCATCACCACGCTGGATGCCTTGTGCGCCAGCCTGGCGCGCCAGATGCCGTTTTTGTCGCGCTTCGGTGTCCAGCCGACGGTCAGCGACGATGCCGAAAGCCATTACGCAACTGCCGCGCGCCGTCTGCTCGAACTGGTCGAGTCGGCAACGCCGGATGCCGAGGTGGTCGCGGAAGCGCTGGCTTTCATGGAAAACGATGCCGGGCGGCTGGAGCGCCTGCTGGTGGCCATGCTGGGCCGGCGCGATCAGTGGTTGCTGCATGCCCAGCGGCTGGCCGGCAATGATTTGCGCCAGGAAGTCGAAGCCGGATTCGCTGCACTGGTCGAGAGCGATTTGCAGGCACTTGCCGCGCAATTCGATGCCGGCTGGCAGCGGCGCCTGATGCCCTTGGCCCGCTTTGCTGCGGTCAACGGGGGTAATGGGCTGGAAATCCTTGCCGACTGGTGCGATGCGCTCACCGGCAGCGCGGAAGATCTGCCCTGCTGGCGGGCCATCGCCAGCCTGTTGCTGACCGCCGACGCGACATTTCGCAAAACGCTGACCAAAAATCAAGGCTTTCCTGCCGGCGCAGCCTTTGCCGGCGAAAAGGCCGGCATGCTTGCCCTGCTCGACGAACTGAGGGCGACGCCCGGACTGGAAGCGGCGCTTGGCCAATTGGCCTGTCTGCCGCCGCCGGGCCTGAGCGACGGCGAGTGGGCCACTGTTGAATGCTTTTCCCGCCTCCTGCAACTGGCGGCTGCGCAACTCTGGCTGGTGTTTCAGGAAGCCGGCGAGGTCGATTTCATTGAAATCGCGGCGCGCGCCGGGCTGGCCCTGGGCGACGACGAGGCGCCGACCGATCTGGCAGAAGCACTCGACTACCGAATCCGTCATCTGCTGGTCGATGAGTTCCAGGACACCAGTCCGAGCCAGGTCAGCCTGCTGGCGCGGCTGATGCGCGGCTGGATGCCGGGCGATGGCCGCACCCTGTTCGTGGTCGGCGATCCGATGCAGTCGATTTATCGTTTCCGCAAGGCTGATGTCGGCCTCTTCCTGACGGTGCGCGCCCGCGGTATCGGTGATTTGCAGCTGGAACATTTGCGCCTGTTCCGCAACAACCGTTCGCATCCGGGCGTTGTTGACTGGGTCAACCGCATTTTTCCGCAAGTTTTCCCGTTGACCGATGATCCCGCTGCGGGCGCGGTGCGTTATGCCGAATCGGCGGCGACGCGGGCGCCGGTGGCGAACAGTGGCGTCACCCTGCACGCGGTGATTGCCAGTGCCGGAGATGATGGGGCGGCCGAGGAAGCGCTGCGGGTCCTCGAACTGATCCGGGATGCCCGTCAGCAAGATCCGCAAGGGCGTGTTGCCGTACTGGTGCGCGCGCGTCGCCATCTCGATGCGCTGGTCGCTGCGATTCGCCGGCACGCGCCGGATTTGCGTTTTCAGGCAGTGGAAATCGAGGCGCTGGCGGATCGCCAGCATGTCCAGGATCTGCTTACCTTGTACCGGGCGCTCGCCCACCGGGCCGACCGGGTGCATTGGCTGGCCTTGCTGCGTGCGCCGTGGTGCGGGCTGACGCTGGGTGACTTGTACGCGCTGGCCGCGAACGACACCGTGCGTACCGTCTGGCAGTTGATGCACGATGGCGAGCGTCTGGCAGCACTGACGCCCGATGGGCGCGACCGCCTGCTGCAGGTGCGCGCCATCCTGTCGCTGGCCTTTGCCGAGCGCGACCGCCAGCCGGTCCGGCGCTGGCTGGAAGGCGTTTGGCTGATGCTCGGCGGGCCGCGCTGTCTCGAATCGCCGGCCGCACTGGCCGATGTCGAAGCCTTCTTTGTCCTGCTCGACACGCTGGCGGCAAGGCGCAGGCTGGATCCGGAAACGCTCGCCGCACAGGCAGCGGAACTGTATGCGCCTGCCGATCCTTTGGGCGATGCCGTGCAGATGATGACCATCCACAAGGCCAAGGGACTGGAGTTCGAGACGGTGATTGTGCCCGGCCTGCATCGCGATACCGGCAACAACGACAGTCCGCTCCTGCTTTGGGACAACGTACAGACCTGCGATGGCCACGAGCATTTGCTGGTAGCGCCGATTCGTGCGCGCAGCGAAAAGGCGGATCAGCCCGGCGCCTACGATTACCTGCGCCGCCTGGAGGCCGCCCGCGCCGGGCATGAAACCGAACGCCTGCTCTATGTCGCGGCGACCCGGGCGATTCGCAGCCTGCATCTGATTGGTATTGCGGCCCCCGGCGAAAAATCTGAGGACGGGCTCAAGGCGCCGGTTGCCGGCAGTTTTCTCCAGCGCTTGTGGCCGGTCCTTGCCCAGCCGGTTTTTGTCGCCGCACTGGCGGCTCGTGATGCCGATCCTGTTGCGCCGGCAGGCCTTGATCCGGCCAGCTTTGTCCCGCCGATGTTGCGCCTTGCGCATCTGGAAATCCCTGCCGTGCTGGCCGTGCCGCCCGCCGATCCGCCGGCCGTGAATCCCCCGCTCGCGCCGGATGCCGAGGACAGCGCCCATTCGCTTGAGGCCTCGGTTGGCACACTGGTGCATCGTTGTCTCGAACTGGTCGCCCGCCAGGGGCTGGCCGAATGGCCGACGGAGCGGCTCGCTGGGCTGAGTGCACCGTGGATGCGCTGGCTGCTGGCTCGCGGCCATGATCAGGAGGCTGCCGAACAAGCTAGGGCAGAGGCGCTGGCCGCAGTGCTTGCCACGCTGGAATCGCCCGTCGGGCGCTGGCTGCTGCATGCCCATCCACAATCCGCCGCGGAACAGGCGTGGAGCAGTCGCGAGGGCGATCTTGCGGTCCACCATGTGATCGACCGCATTTTCGTGGTCGACGGCGAGCGCTGGATCGTCGATTACAAAACGGTGCGTCTGCCGGACGAGGCCTTGCCGGCACGGGCTGAACAGTTCCGACCGCAACTGGAGCGCTACGCCCGCCTGTTCGCCGGCGATGCCCTGCCGCTGCGGCTGGCGGTCTTTTTCCCCTTGCAGGCGCGCTTGATCGAATTGCCGGCGTCCCTATACTGAGCCCATGCGTATCCTGATTGTCGAAGATGAGCGAGCCATCGCCGAGAATCTTTATGATTTTCTCGAAATGCGCGGCCATCTCTGCGATTTTGCCCACTCGCTGGCGACTGCCGCTAGCTTGTGCGAGCAGATTCCCTTCGATGTGCTGGTGCTGGACCGCAATCTGCCCGATGGCGATGGTGCAGCGCTGGTGCGCAAGCTGCGTGCAGCCGGCAAAATGCTGCCCGTCCTGATGTTGACCGCACGCAGCACGCTCGATGACAAACTCGAGGGTTTCGATGCCGGTGCGGATGATTATCTGACCAAGCCGTTTGCCTTGCAGGAAGTCGAGGTCAGGCTGCTCGCCCTGCACCGGCGGGCCACCCCGACCGTTGCGGCGCGGGTGCTCAGTTGCGGCCCTTTGTCTTTCGATCCGGCGGTCTGCAAGCTGACGCTCGATGGTCTCCCCGTTGCTTTGCCGCCCAAGGCCTTGCGCTTGCTGGAAGTGCTCCTGCAGCGGCCGGAAAAGCTGTTTTCACGGAGCGAGCTGGAAGTTGCCATCTGGGGTTGCGAGCAGCTGTCCAGCGACAATCTGCGCAGCGTCCTGCATACCGTGCGCAAGGCGCTGGGTACGCAATCCGGGGTGGGTGTGCAGAATATTCATGGTCTGGGTTACAAGGTGGTTCATGTCACATAAATTTTCCGGTATGCGGATGCGCTTCGCCATTGCAGTGGCGGCTTTTGCCCTGCTCGCCCTGCTCGCCCAGTCGGTGGCGCTGATCATGGTCTTCAAGGAAAAGGAAGAGGAGTTCATCGACGATCTGCTGGGTGAGCAGATCAGCGACAGCATGGCGCTCTGGGCAAACCACCCGGAGCAGGCGCAGGCGATGCCACAGGGTATGCGGCTGTTCCGCATTGCTCGGCAGACAGCACCGCCGGCCGAGATGCCGAAATCGGTGGCCGGCCTCGGCGTAGGCAATCACGAGGTCTGGATTGACGGACGTGAACAGCATGTGGCCGTGCGTGAGGACGCCGCGGCGCGCTACATCCTGCTGCACGATGTCGAAGAGCATGAGTTCAAAATGCAAATGCTCATTTCCATCGTGTTGACCGGTGCACTCCTGCTGGTTGCCGCCGTGCTTTTCGGGAGCTATTTTCTTGCCGGACAAATGGTTCAGCGTTGGGAAAGACTCGCTGCGCGGGTGGGTGAGGATACCCCCGGTGAACTGGTCGAGCCCGGCATGGAGGATGAACTGCTGGCGCTGGCCCGTGCGCTGGATGCGGCCAGGCAGCGTCAGGCGCAGGCGCTGGCGCATGAGCGGGGTTTTGCGGCAAACGTGTCACATGAGCTGGGGACGCCACTGACCGCGATCCGCACCGATGCCGAGATGATCGCGGCCCAGGCGGATTTGCCCGAAGCGGTGGTGCGCCGTGCAAAACGCATCATGGGCAGCGTCGACCGGATGAATGCGACCGCAGCCAGCCTGTTGATGCTGGCGCGGGAAGCGCAGCCGCGGGAGACGCAGCCGGTGGCGCTGAGGGTGCTCACTTTGCAGCTATGGGATAGCCTGCTGTTGACCCAGGCGGGGACGCCCGCGCAGCTGGTTTGCGAATTGCCTGCTGCTGCCGTGGTGCATGGCGACCCCGCCTTTGTCGAACTGATCCTGCGCAATTTGCTGGAAAACGCCCTGCGCCACTGCGATGGCGGCACGGTGCGCTGCACGCTGAACGGCCACTGCCTGAGTGTTGCCGATAGCGGTCCGGGTTTTGCCGAGGCCGAGTTGCCGCTGGTTTTCGAGCGCTTTCATGGGGGCGCTCGCGGCGGGCATGGATTGGGACTGGCCATGGTTCGTCATGCCTGTGAAGCGAGCGGCTGGACGGTTCGCGCCGGTAACGGCACGCTCGGCGGGTTGATCGAGGTGGATTTTGGCGCCGCGCTGCACGGGGTGCCTGCCTGAAACCGATTGATCGTCTGTAGTACAAGGCGATTCATCACAAATTGCTCACGCTTTTGCGACTAGACTGGCCGCCTCGTTTTGGAGGATGGTAATGCGTCGACCGTGGCAAATTGAAGACGGCTCTGCGTTTGAGCAGACGAATGCCGACCAGGGCTGGCATGTAGAAACCCTGGCCTTGCTGACCAGTCTTTTCTTCGTTGTTTTCTGCAACCTGAGCTTCTGGCAATCGATCATGACGCCCGACCGCCTGGGTCGTACCTCGGGTGGGCTGTTCATCGCCGCTACCGGGCTGGCGCTGATTGCCGTGCACTTCGTTCTGCTCGCCCTGCTGTTCAATCGCTGGACGATCCGCTGGCTGGCCCCAGTGCTGTTGTGCATCACCGCATCGGCAGCGTATTTCATGGGGCGTTACCACGTTTACATCGATCCTTCGATGTTGCGCAATGTGCTCGCCACCGACGTTGGCGAAGCCCGCGACCTGATGTCCTGGTCCCTGCTGCCTTATTTGTTGCTGCTCGGCATCTTGCCGGGCTTTCTGTTGTCCCGCCTGAAGTTGCGTCGCCTGCCCTTGCATCGCGCATTTCTCAGACGCGTGCTGGCCATCGTGCTGGCCTTGCTGCTGGGAGCCGGAGCCGTCTTTGCCGTCTTCCAGGAAATGTCCTCAACGATGCGTAACGACAAGGGCCTGCGTTATCTGGCGACGCCGGCCAATCTGCTCTATTCGCTGCCGCGCGCGATGATGAGCGCAGGCAAGTCCGCTGTCAGCGAACGCAAGCCGATCGGCGAGGATGCCGTTCTGGGGGCGCAGGTGGCCGGGCGTAAAAAACCGGTGGTGCTGCTCATGGTGCTGGGTGAAACCGCTAGAGCAGCCAACTGGGGGCTTTCCGGCTACGCACGGCAAACCACGCCAGCGCTGGCTGCCGCCGGCGTCATCAACTTCGCATCGGTGACCAGTTGCGGCACCAACACGGAAACCTCGCTGCCGTGCATCTTTTCTCAGGTCGGACGGCGTCACTATGACGAGGACCGCATCCGTGGCGAGCAAGGGCTGCTGGATGTTGCCCGGCGAGCCGGTTATCGCGTGGTGTGGGTCGACAATCAATCAGGGTGCAAGGGCGTTTGTGATGGCGTCGAGTCGACCCGACCGGAGGCCACCGGCCAATGCAAGGGGGGGGAGTGCATGGACGAAATGCTGCTCGCTTCGCTCAAGCAAACCGTCGAGTCCACACCGGGCAATCTGCTGATTGTGCTGCATCAGATGGGCAATCACGGGCCGGCCTATTTCAAGCGCTATCCGCCGGCCTTTGCCGCCTACGAGCCAGCCTGCAAGGATGCCGATCTGGCGCATTGCGATCAGCAGGCGATCGTGAATGCCTACGACAATGCAATCCGCTACACCGATCACGTGCTGGCGTCGAGCATCACCTACTTGAAGGGGCTGCAGACCCACGATCCGGCCATGCTTTATGTCTCGGATCACGGTGAGTCACTGGGTGAAAAGGGACTTTTCCTGCACGGCATTCCCTATGCCATCGCCCCCGAGGTTCAGACCCAGGTGCCGATGGTGATGTGGTTCTCCCCGGCATGGCGCGACGGGTTTGCCGTCGATGAGGCCTGTGTGGCGCGTCGTGCAGAGGCGCCTGCAACGCATGATCATCTGTTCCATACCCTGCTTGGCATGCTCGATATTTCGACCGCCGTGTACGAGCGCGAGATGGATTTGCTGGCCGGCTGTCGCGCGCGCTGATGTCCAGCGGAATCGACG
>CALAGF010000049.1 GCA_937892345.1 uncultured Rhodocyclaceae bacterium
GACCGGTGGCATCGGTGTAGACATTCTTTTGCGAATAGAAGCGCTCAAGGATTTGCGCCTGCTCGGAAAGCAGACTGGCCACTTCGGTACGGCGGCCCTTGTTCAGGTATTCGGTGAAGCTCGGGGCAGCAATGGTCATGACAATCCCGATGATCGCAATCACGATCATGATTTCGATCAGCGTAAATCCGGACTGTTTGTAGGGGCGCATGGCGTGAATCTCCAATATCTCGACTGCAGTATATTCAAATGAAATCTGCCGCACACTGTGCAGCAGACGAACGGAAACTATCTTGATACAAACGGTTAGCGGATACGAGCAATGCCACCGATCAGACTTTTTTCTTTACCGGACGCTGCCAAGCGCTGAGCGTGACTTGCCTGGCACGTGATACGGTCAACGCATCAGGGGGTGCATTTTTGGTCAGCGTGGTACCCGCCCCCAATGTCGCGCCCCGACCGACGGTAACCGGCGCCACCAACTGGGTGTCCGACCCGATAAACACATCGTCCTCGATGATGGTCTTGTGCTTGTTGACGCCATCGTAGTTACAGGTGATGGTGCCGGCGCCCACGTTGACCCGCTCGCCGATTTCCGCATCTCCGATATAAGCGAGGTGATTGGCTTTGGAACCAGCGCCGATCCTGGTTTTTTTCACTTCAACGAAGTTCCCGATGTGTACTTCCGGGCCCAGCTCTGCTCCCGGGCGCAGGCGAGCGTACGGACCCAATACGCCATCCGGACCAATTTCCGCTCCTTCGAAATGACAAAAGGCTGCGATGCGAGTCCCCGGCCCTACCTTGACGTTTTTCAGTACGCAGTAGGGGCCAACCTCTACCGCATCGGCCAATTCAACCTCACCTTCAAAGACACAACCCACATCGATGGCCACATCGCGACCGTGTTTCAATTCGCCGCGAATGTCGATTCGCGCGGGATCAGCAAGGCGCACACCGGCAATCAATAGTTGCTCGGCCAGATTGCGCTGATGCTGGCGCTCAAGCTCGGCCAACTGAACCTTGCTGTTCACCCCCAATACTTCCCACTCTCCCCGAGGTTGCGCGGTATGAACCGCCAAGCCCTCGGTAACAGCACACGCCACCACATCGGTAAGGTAATACTCGCCCTGGGCATTTTCATTTTTCAAACTGGAGAGCCAATCTGCCAGCCGTGCTGTCGGAATCGACATGATGCCGGTATTGACTTCGCGAATGCGTTTTTCCTCGGCGCTTGCATCCTTCTCTTCGACAATGCGCAGCACGTCACCGGCGGCATTGCGGACGATGCGCCCGTAGCCTGAAGGATCATCAAGATTTACCGTCAAAATCGATAGTGCATTCTTTCCCGCTTGCAACAAGCGCTTCAGGGTATCCGCGGAAGTTAGCGGTACGTCGCCGTACAGCACGAGTGTTTGCTCGGTTTCCGCAAGCAGTGGAATCGCCTGCGCCACGGCATGGCCGGTGCCCAACTGCTGCGCCTGCTCGGCCCAGCAAATATCGTCTGCGGCCAGCGTCGACCGTACCACTGCACCACCATGGCCATAAACCACGATCAGACGCTCCGGCGATAGACCTCTGGCAGTATCGATCACATGTTGCGCCAGCGGCTTGCCTGCAACCGGGTGCAATACCTTGGGCAAATTTGAGTGCATGCGCTTGCCCTGACCGGCAGCAAGAATAACGATGTTCATGAATTTTCCGTAAGTAGTTGTCTGGTGATGCGAATGCAAGGGGCGAAATTCAACTGAAGAGAAACCTATCGCCCGCTGTCTATATGGCATTTTCACATAAAAAAACCCCGCAGGCCGGAACCTGCGGGGTCAGATCATTTGCCTGCGCGGTGTTTAGCGGGGGAGAATGCTTTTACCCATCAGGAAACAGTCGACTTCACGTGCAGCCTGACGGCCTTCACGGATTGCCCAAACCACCAGTGATTGACCACGACGCACATCACCCGCGGCATAGACTTTTTCCACGTTGGTCTTGTAGCAAGCCTCTCCATCGGTCGTTGCCTTGGCATTCTGGCGAGCATCCTTCTCAACGCCAAAGGCGTCGAGCAAGGAGCCAACCGGGTTGGTAAAGCCCATCGCCAGGAAAGCTGCGTCACAGGGAATTTCGAACTCCGAACCTGCCACTTCGCTCATCTTGCCGTCGACCCATTCCAGACGAATGCCCTTCAAGGCTTTGACATTGCCTTGACCGTCATCGACAAAACCCTTGGTTGCCACCGCGAAATCGCGGGTGCAGCCTTCATCGTGCGAGGAAGAAGTGCGCAGCTTGTACGGCCAGTACGGCCAGGTCAGCGCCTTGTTTTCCTGTTCCGGCGGCATGGGCATCAGTTCAAACTGGGTGACCGACGCAGCGCCTTGACGGTTTGAGGTACCGACGCAGTCGGAACCGGTATCGCCACCGCCGATCACGACAACATGCTTGCCCTCGACATTGATCGGATTGGCGATCCCCTGCTGGACTTCCTTGTTCTGCGGAATCAGGAATTCAAGGGCTGCGTAAATGCCCTTCAACTCACGGCCGGGAACCGGCAGGTCGCGAGGCACTTCAGAACCTGCAGCAAGAATCACCGCGTCAAAATCCTGCTTCAGTTGATCTGCGGAAACCACTTCAGTCGCATCGTTGTTGATGCCAGCAGGTACGTTCTTGTCGCCAACGATCACCTTGGTTTTGAAGGTCACGCCTTCGGCTTCCATCTGTCCAACGCGACGGTCGATCACCGACTTGTTCATTTTGAAGTCAGGAATGCCGAAACCGAGGAGTCCACCGATACGGCTGCTCTTTTCAAACACTGTGACATCATGGCCAACCCGCGCCAGCTGCTGGGCGGCTGCCATACCTGCCGGGCCGGAACCGACGATGGCGACCTTCTTGCCAGTCTTTACGGCTGCAGGCTGCGGCACAACCCAACCCATTTCCCAACCCTTGTCGATGATGAAATGCTCAATCGACTTGATCCCCACCGGTGCGGCATTGATGCCGAGCGTACAGGCAGCCTCGCAAGGCGCCGGGCAAATGCGGCCGGTAAAGTCCGGGAAATTGTTGGTGGAATGCAACACTTCCAGCGCCTGCTTCCAGTTGCCGCGATACACCAGATCATTCCAGTCGGGAATGATGTTGTTCACCGGGCAGCCGTTGTTGCAGAACGGAATACCACAATCCATACAGCGTGCGCCCTGAGTCTTGGCATCGTCGTCGCTCAGCGTATGAACGAACTCCTTGTAGTGCTTCAGACGCTGTTCGACCGGTTCGTAGCCTTCGGAAAGGCGTTCGAACTCCATGAATCCAGTCGGCTTGCCCATTATGCGGCCTCCTTCTGTGCAGCAGTCGCCATCTCGGTGAGTGCGCGCTTGTACTCGTGCGGATAGACTTTGACAAACCTCTCGCGGTAAACGTCCCAATCGGCAAGAATTCGCTTGGCGATGACACTGCCGGTGTATTCGGCGTGACGGGTCACCAGATCCTTGAGTTGGGTTTCATCGGCAATGCCGCGATGCAGCGGCTCACCAGCCACATGGCGACCTGCAGGAATCACCTTCTCCAGCGCGACCTGGGCCAGATTGCAACGCTGCTTGAAGTTGGCTTCTTCATCCAGAACATAGGCGATACCACCGGACATCCCGGCCGCGAAATTGCGCCCGGTCATGCCCAGGACAAGCACCGTGCCGCCGGTCATGTATTCGCAGCCGTGGTCACCCACACCTTCAACCACTGCCGTGGCACCGGAATTACGAACACAGAAGCGCTCGCCACCGACACCAGCAAAGAAGGACTCGCCATCGGTTGCACCGTACATGACGGTGTTGCCGACGATGATGTTCTGCTGCGTATCACCGCGGAAATCCGGGCTCGGCTTGATGATGATGCGACCACCGGACAAGCCCTTGCCAACGTAATCATTGCCTTCGCCGGTCAATTCAAGCGTTACACCCTTAGCCAGGAAGGCACCGAAAGCCTGGCCTGCCGTACCGGTCAGCGATACGTGAATGGTGTCATCCGGCAAACCTTCGTTGCCGTAACGCTTGGCCACTTCACCGGAAAGCATGGTGCCGCAAGTGCGATTGACGTTGATGATCTTCGTCTCGATCTGTACTTTCTGGCGATTTTCGAGCGCGGGCTTGGCCGCTTCGATCAATTTGTGATCCAGCGCCTTGTCCAGACCGTGATCTTGCGCATCGACGTGGCGACGCGAGACCTCGGACGGTACATTCGGCTGGTAGAACACTTTGCTGAAATCAAGCCCCTTGGCCTTCCAGTGCTCGATTCCTGGACGGGTATCAAGCATGTCTGCACGACCCACGAGGTCATCGAATTTGCGGATACCCAGCTGGGCCATGATTTCGCGTACTTCCTCGGCTACAAAGAAGAAATAATTGACCACATGCTCAGGTTGACCGCTGAAACGCTTGCGCAGCTCCGGATCCTGCGTTGCAACGCCGACCGGGCAGGTGTTCAGATGGCACTTGCGCATCATGATGCAGCCTTCGACCACCAGCGGCGCAGTAGCGAAGCCGAATTCATCCGCGCCCAGCAAGGCACCAATGACCACATCGCGTCCGGTCTTCATCTGACCATCGACCTGAACGCGGATACGCGAACGCAACTGGTTGAGTACCAGCGTCTGTTGCGTTTCGGCCAGCCCCAGTTCCCATGGCGTACCTGCGTGCTTGATGGAGGATACGGGCGAGGCACCCGTACCGCCGTCGAAACCGGCAATTACCAGATGGTCAGCCTTGGCCTTGGCCACGCCGGCAGCAACCGTGCCGACACCAACTTCAGAAACCAGCTTGACCGAAATCGAAGCCTTGGAATTGGCATTTTTCAGATCGTGGATCAGCTGTGCCAGATCTTCGATCGAGTAAATATCATGGTGCGGCGGCGGGGAAATCAGGGTGACACCCGGCACTGAGTGACGCAGCTTGCCGATATATTCGGAAACCTTGGCACCCGGCAACTGACCACCTTCGCCCGGCTTTGCGCCCTGAGCCATCTTGATCTGGATCTGGTCAGCATTGACCAGATATTCGGTCGTCACGCCGAAACGACCAGAGGCCACTTGCTTGATTGCCGAACGCAGGGAATCACCATCCTTGAATTCGTAGTCACGCTCGATGCGCGAGGCACCAATCACTTCCGACAGCTTTTGACCGGCCTTGAGCGGGATGAAACGACGTGCATCTTCGCCGCCTTCACCGGTGTTCGACTTTCCGCCAATTCGATTCATGGCGATGGCCAGCGTGGTGTGCGCTTCAGTCGAAATGGAGCCGAGCGACATGGCACCTGTTGCAAAGCGCTTGACGATTTCCTTTGCTGACTCGACTTCATCCAGCGGCACGGCCGCGCCCTGAGGCTTGAATTCGAACAGACCACGCAAGGTAAGGTGGCGCTTGGTCTGATCGTTGATCAGCTTGGCGTACTCCTTGTAGGTCTCGTACTTGTTCGAGCGCGTTGCGTGTTGCAACTTGGCAATTGAATCCGGCGTCCACATGTGCTCTTCGCCACGAATCCGGAAAGCATATTCGCCACCGGCGTCCAGCATGTTGGCGAGTACCGGATCGGATGAGAATGCCTCGTTGTGCAAACGGATCGACTCTTCAGCCACTTCGAAAACACCAATTCCTTCGATATTGGACGGTGTACCGGTGAAGTACTTCTCAACGAACTCTTTCTGCAGCCCGATAGCCTCGAAAATCTGCGCGCCGGTATACGACATGTAGGTCGAAATGCCCATCTTGGACATGACCTTGCACAGGCCCTTGCCAATGGCCTTGACGAAGTTCTTGACGTACTTCTCGGCCTTTTCGGCATCACCCTTGGCAAAGCTTTCGATCGTTTCAAGTGCGAGATATGGATGGACTGCTTCTGCGCCGAAACCACCCAGCAGTGCAAAGTGATGCACTTCACGCGCCGAACCGGTTTCAACGACCAAGCCGGTGCTGGTGCGCAGACCTTGCTTGACCAGATGCTGATGGATAGCCGAGGTAGCGAGCAAGGCAGGAATTGCCAAATGGCCAGCGTCGACCTTGCGATCAGAGACGATCAGGATGTTGGCCCCGGACCGAACGGCATCTTCGGCATCCGCCGCCAGCGAGGCGAGACGGGCTTCAATCCCTTCTTTGCCCCAAACAACCGGATAACAAATATCCAGTTCGAAAGAACGGAATTTATTGGAGGTGTACTTCTCGATATTGCGCAGCTTTTCCATGTCGGTACAGGTCAGCACCGGCTGGGAAACTTCGAGACGAATCGGCGGATTAACGTCGACGGTATTCAGCAAATTCGGCTTGGGTCCGATAAAAGACACCAGCGACATCACCAATTCTTCACGGATCGGGTCAATCGGCGGGTTGGTCACCTGAGCGAAAAGCTGCTTGAAGTAAGCGTATAGCGTCTTGTTTTTCTTGGACAGGACCGGCAATGCGGAATCCGTACCCATGGAACCCGTGGGCTCTTCGCCGCTCTGGGCCATCGGCTCAAGAATGACCTTGATGTCTTCCTGGGTGTAGCCAAATGCCTGCTGACGATCCAGCTGGGATGCTGGCGAAACGGCACATTTTTCGGCTGCCGCCGGCACCTCGTCGAGCCTGATGCGGATCTTTTCAATCCACTCGCGGTACGGACGGGCATTCGCCAGTGAGTCTTTCAGTTCCTTGTCGTCGATGATGCGACCTTGTTCCATATCGATCAGGAACATCTTGCCGGGCTGTAGACGCCATTTCTTGACGATTTTCTTTTCCGGAATCGGCAACACGCCGGATTCGGAGGCCATGACCACGAAATCATCATCCGTCACGATATAACGCGCCGGACGCAAGCCATTGCGGTCGAGTGTCGCACCAATCTGACGGCCATCAGTGAAAGCTACTGCCGCCGGGCCATCCCAAGGCTCCATCATCGCCGCATGGTACTCGTAGAACGCACGACGACTTTCATCCATCGTCGTATGCTTTTCCCACGCTTCCGGGATCATCAACATCACCGCCTGGGCCAACGAATAGCCGCCACCCATCACCAGCAGTTCAAGTGCATTGTCGAAGGCAGCCGAATCGGATTGACCAGGATAATGCAGCGGCCACACTTTCTTCAGATCATCGCCGAGAATCGGAGACGAGATTGCCTGCTCGCGCGCTTTGAACCAGTTAACGTTGCCCCGCACGGTGTTGATTTCGCCGTTGTGAGCGATATAGCGGAATGGATGCGCCAAATCCCAAGTCGGGAAGGTGTTGGTCGAGAAACGTTGATGCACCAGTGCCAGCGCAGAAACCGTGCGCTTGTCCTCGAGATCGGTGTAATACACACCGACTTGATCAGCCAGCAGTAAACCTTTGTAGTTGATCGTGCGCGCGGAGAACGACGGGACATAGAATTCCTGGCCGTGCTTGAGCTTCAGGCTCTTGATCGCATTCGCAGCGCGTCGGCGAATGATGTAAAGCTTGCGCTCGAAAGCATCGGTCACGAAAACATCCGGGCCACGACCGACGAATACCTGGCGGATCACCGGTTCGGTCGCTTTTACCACCGGCGACATCGGCATTTCGGCGTTCACAGGCACATCTCGCCAACCCAGCAAACGCTGTCCTTCAGCTTCGATGGAGCGCTCGATCTCTTCCACGCAAGCATGTCGAGAGGCAGCTTCACGCGGCAGGAATACCATGCCGACGCCGTACTCACCTACCGGAGGGAGTTCGATATCCTGCCTTGCCATCTCCTCACGATAAAGCTGATCCGGGATCTGCAACAGGATACCGGCACCGTCACCTTGCAAAGGATCGGCGCCGACAGCACCGCGGTGATCGATGTTTTTCAGGATCAACAAACCCTGCTCGACGATGCTGTGACTCTTATGGCCTTTGACGTGAGCGACAAAGCCCACGCCGCAAGCGTCGTGCTCGTTGGCTGGGTCGTACAAACCCTGCCGTTCAGGTACTGCCGGTTCCATCACACGTATTCCTTCAAAGTACTTGGCCCGCCTGCATCAGGGCCAATGATGAAAAAAGCCGAACGTCATGTCTGACGCATCGGCCTGTACGAAAATTTGAGGCAACCATCGAATATACTGGCAAACCCCTGTCTAATCAAGATGCTGCAACGCACCAATCCCGAGCGTTTTACGTTCAAAAACTCCCCATTTTGGTGCATCGAACCTCGATTGCCGCGACGATCTGCTCATCCGTCGCCACATCCGAAACAACTGCCTGACCAAGCCCGCGCAGCAGTACCAAACGCAACTTGCCGTCCTGCACCTTCTTGTCGTGGCTCATCAGTTCGAGATAACGCGCTGCGCCCAACCGAGGCGCCATGACCGGCAGACCGGCCCGGACAAACAGTCTCTCGATTCGAGCCACCATATCGACATCAATCCACCCCAGACGGCATGACAACTCGGCAGCAATTAGCGTGCCGGCGGCGACCGCCTCTCCATGCAGCCAAGATCGGAAGAGCGTCGTGTAGGGAAAGAGTGTCTTCGCCTGTGTAGATC
>CALAGF010000050.1 GCA_937892345.1 uncultured Rhodocyclaceae bacterium
CGAGATACCACTGTGTGACTGGAGTTCAGACGTGTGCTCTTCCGATCTGTCAACCCGCCGCAGAGCAGGGAAATCAGCGTGGTTTTGCCGGCACCGTTGGGGCCGAGCAGGCCGTAGACAGTGTTGCCGGGAACGCGCAGCGAGAGTTCGTGCAAGGCCGCTTCGGGGGCATTGCGGTAACGGTAGGAAACGCTGTCGATGGACAGCATCACAGGGCGCGGTGCAGATCGCGGAAAAATGCCTGTTCGCGGTCGGCGATAGCGCGTAGCAGGTCGCCGAGACGACGGGGCTGGAGCGGATCACGGTCGCGGATCATGCGTGCGGTCGCTAGTGCAAATTCACGCCATTCGTCGCCAATGTCGATCAGTTGTTCGGCCATGTCGTTGAACACGGGGCGCCCCAGACGCTCGGCAGTTTCCTGCAGGAAGGCGGCGTAAATGAAACGGAAACCGCCGCCGCCGGTACCGATTTCTTCCTGCATGCGCACGACCTGACCGATAAACAGCTTGCTGCGCGCCGCATCCTGATCGGCATTCAGCCCGTCGATGGCTTTGGCCAGCCGGCGGATGCCACGCACGCCGATGATGGGCAGCGGCGAATCGAGCACGATACGCGTGGTCTTGCGGATGGCACGCGGCAAATCACGCGACCAATCCGGTTCTTGTGGCGGGTTTTCGGCGTAGTAAATCAATCCGCGCGGGGCCAGCACGCCTTTGGCGAAACGGGCGCGGGCCAGGTCCGCGGGCGGACAGGTGACCGGGTGCTCAAAGACCGGGTCGGAAAGCTGGTAATCCCCGTTGTTTTCGCGCCCGTAGGCCAGCACATTGTGGGCGTTGAAGTGAAAACGCAGGTCCTGCGGCATGTAGGGCAGCCAGAAGACCGAAGTTTGCAGACCGACGACCTTGCCGGCATCGAGTAATTCGTTCAGGCGCCGCTCGCCGGCTTCCGGCTTGCGGAAAGTCTCGAAACGCATCTTCAGGCCGAGCGGTTTCTGCAGTCCCTTGATGATGAAGCGTGGCGGCATCCGGTAGGCCACCAGCGGCAGGCCGTTGATGCGGACAATCGGGATGTAGGCAAAGGACAGCGCCGATGACAGCCCGAAGGCCATCGGCTCGGAGAGCGGCAAGCCGCCTTGTCTCACCAGCGCCGAGATGACGCCACTCTCGCAATGCGAGGCCTGGGTATGCGCGAAACTCAAGAATTCACCTGTTTCAGGGCGTCGACCGTCATGCCCAGCGCGTCGGCATAGCGGGCGAGCAGGGCTGGCGACAAGCGGGAAAAAATGTCCGGCCGGAAATGGCGACGGATGCGCCACTGCCAGACACCGCTGACCTGCGAGAGCAGGGCCACATCCATGCGCTGGCGGTGCATGTGGTACTCAAGCGCTGAAGTCTGGCCGGCGAGCACGCGCTGGCGGGCTTCGTCCGCCAGTCGTTCAAGGTCTTCGACCGCTTGCCGGGTGACAATTTCCTCAACCTCCCAGCCGGCCGAGCGCACATCGTGCACCTTGCCATCGACGCCCCGCGCGTAGAGCAGTTTGCGATGGCCGCCGAGGGTGCGATTGCCCTCCTGCGGAACTTGATCTTCAAGCATGATCGACCACGCTGAGCAGCATCAGCGAGCCGGTGAAGCGGCCGCTTTCCGGGGTGAAACACAGAATTTTCTGGCCGTGGGCGAGGCGTTCGCTGCGCAGCAGTTCGTCGATCATGATGAACATGGATGCGGCGCCGGTATTGCCGCGCAAGCTCAGGTTGGTGAACCATTTTTCCGGCGGGATCGCGTAGCCGATGCGTTGCATGGCGTCGCACATCGGCTGGCGGAAATACGCAGAAGACATGTGCGGCAAAAACCAGTCGACCTGTTCTGCGGGCAAGCGGCCACTGGCGATCAGTTTTTCCAAGGGCTTCACCAGCGTGTGTTCAACCACGGCATCGTTGAGCAGGCGCACATCCTGTTTTACCGCGAAAATCGATTGCTGCGCCCAGTCGACCGGAGAAAAGCCTGCCCAGCCACTCAAGCTGCCGTTTTCCTCTTTTTCAGCGCCGGCATACATGCAGGCCGGCAAGGCATGCGCTTGCGACAGGATGTCGATCCATTCAATGCGCAGAGCGCGTTTGCCGGGGCGTGGTGCGGGCTGAAGCAGAAAGGCGCCAGCGCCGTCGGAGAGCATCCAGCGCAGGAAATCCTTTTCGAAAGCGATTTCCGGCTGGTTGCCCAGCGCATCGACGCGATGCCGGGATTCGGCTGCAAAATTGCGTGCATGCATGATTGCCGAGGCGCGATCCGACCCGGTGGCAACGGCATTTTTCGCCTCGCCGGCCAGCACGGACAGCCAAGCGTATTTGAGCGCCGCAATACCCGAAGCACAGATGCCGGCGGTGGTCACGACTTCGCAGGCCGGGTTGCCGAGTTCGCCATGCACCATCACGCCGTGGTTGGGCATCAACTGGTCGGGCAGCGAGGTGCCAGTCGCGAGGCAATCAATGCTGCTCAGATCGAAATCATCACCGGTGAGCAAACGTACGGCTTCGGCGGTCAATTGCGCATTGCTGTGCGTGGCTTTGCCGGTGGCTGGATCAATCGCGTAGTGGCGCTGGCAAATGCCGTTGTTACGCAGAATGATGCGCCGGGCACGCGATGGCCGCCCGCCCACCTGTCCGAGTACGCCTTCGATATCGTCGTTGCCGACGGGCGCATTGGGCAGGAAGCTGGCTGTGCGGGTGATGAAAACCTGGCCGCTAAGAGGCATATTTTTCGAGATTGAAATCGTCAGAGCCCGACGGCTGTTCCAGTTCGGCCTTGAGCGAGTTCAGGCGCGAGGAGAGCAGCGGGGCAAAAAGCCATTGTAACAAGAGGCTGAGCGGTACGATGGTAATGATCATGGCGATCAGATAAATCAGGAAGATCAGCAGCAAGGGCCTACGCCGCCATTGACCGCGTTTTCCGGCTGCGCGAATCAGGCGCGACCAGACGCCAAAGGCTCGCCGCCCGGCCCGTTCGCTGATCGCCAGTCGGGGATTGACAGTTACTGCACGCAAGCCGCGCAGCAGGGGTTGATTGCCTTGTTCGTCCCCGCGCATGAGTGCTTTGCCAATGGCCTTGCCGAACCGGTCGGCTGCGGCAATTTCATCGGGCGCAACACCGGCGGCCGGCAGGCCGAGAAAGGCGTTGCGGCGACCGGTCAACACCCAGCGCGGCGTGGTAATGAAAGTGGCGAGCGGATGGCCGCGGTCGGTAAAGGCAATATGGTCGAGCAGGCGACCGCCGGCTTCGGCAATCATTTCCTGCATTGCTTGCTGGGCAGATAACCACATGTTGCGGCAGGCGACGACGGTGATGACCGGCCTGCCCTTGATGAGCTGTTTGCCTTCCGCGCTTTGCAAAAAGGCGGTCATGGGCAGTGCGGGGGCGAGATACCAGACCTGGTAGCAGAGAATGATCAGGTCGAAATCACTGTCCGCCGGCAGGGAGAGGGGTTTTAGCGGCGGGGCTTCGCGCAGCACGCATTCCGGAAAGGCATCGATGAAGTCGACGAATGGCCAGGGAAACGGAAAAGCGGTTTGCGGTGCCAGTGTCTCGATATGGTGTGCAAGTTCCGTCGTTTGCAGGGGGGCGGAGATCCGGCTGGCAATGTCGGCAAGTTGTCCACTCTGCGAAAAATTGACGACGAGAACTTTCTTCAAAATGACGGCCCGATCCCGGAAAAAGCCGGAATTTTAGCAAACAGGAGGGGGATTTAGTCCGGATGGGATTTGCCATCGGAATCGAGTTGACCGTTGACGTGCTTGGGAAAAATCCGCCGATCGGCTATCATTTTGCTTTCCCGCAGCCTGTCTTTCCATGACCAAATTCGTTTTTGTTACTGGCGGTGTCGTGTCCTCATTGGGCAAAGGCATTGCCGCCGCGTCGCTGGGGGCCATTCTGGAATCCCGCGGCATCAAGGTTACCCACCTCAAGCTTGACCCCTACATCAACGTCGATCCCGGCACGATGAGTCCCTTCCAGCACGGTGAGGTCTTCGTGACCGAAGACGGTGCGGAAACCGACCTCGATCTGGGGCACTACGAGCGCTTCACCAGCGCCCGGATGGCCAAGCGCAACAACTTCACCACCGGCCAGGTCTACGACACCGTGCTCCGCAAGGAACGTCGCGGCGAATATCTTGGCAAGACGGTGCAGGTCATTCCGCATATCACCGATGAAATCAAGGGCAAGGTCAAGGCCGGTGCCGAAGGCGCCGAGTACTTCAAAGAGCTGGTTAAGACCGGTCAACATGTTGAAAGTAAAGGCAAAAAAGTTGCAGTTGAACAACTTGATGCTGCCAACAGTCAGATTGACCAAGTAGAGAGTAATGTCTCCGCTGTCAAAGGTCGTGTAGAAGTTCAGCTGGATAAAGTTGAAAAAGCTTTTGATACTCGTGTCGCCAGTGCCTTGAATCGAATCGGCATTGCGTCTAAACATGACGTGGAGACACTCTCTGCTAAGCTCGAAGAGCTGACGGCATTGCTCGAACGTGTCGCGCGTAAACACTAAGGAGACATCGGGATGGCTGTTAAAAAGACTACTCAGAAAGAAGGCAGCTCGTGGGTCGGGAAAGTTGAAGAATATTCCCGCAAAATCTGGCTCGCTGGTTTAGGCGTGTACTCGAAGATCGACAGTGACGGCAGCAAACTCTTCGAGACCCTGGTTAAAGACGGCGAGAAAGCCGAGAAGTTGACCAAGAGCACGGTTGGTAAAAAAGTCGACGCTGCCAAAGACTCCGCGTCGTCCGCCAAGTCGCGTATCTCCGGCGTAAAAGATCGTGCGCTGGGCAAATGGGACGAACTGGAAGGGGCTTTCGACAAGCGCCTGAACAGCGCCATCTCGCGCCTTGGTGTACCGAGCCGCAATGAAGTCAAAGAGCTGCACAGCAAGGTTGAAAGCCTGACCAAGCAGATCGAGAAGCTCACTGGTATTTCCGCTTCGTCGGTTAAGCCAGCGCTGAAAGCTGCGGCCAAACCAGCAGTGAAAAAGCCAGCGGCTAAACCTGCGGTCAAAGCTGCAGCCAAGCCGGTTGCAGCTAAAACTGCCGCCGCTAAGCCGGCTGCAGCCAAGCCTGCT
>CALAGF010000051.1 GCA_937892345.1 uncultured Rhodocyclaceae bacterium
GGCCATCATGGTCGGCACTGGGCAGGGGGCACGAGCCGGCATTCTGGTTAAAAACGCTGAAGCGCTCGAGCGTGCGGAAAAGATTGGTGTCCTTGCATTGGATAAGACGGGAACCCTGACCCGTGGCATGCCGGAAGTCACCGAGCTACTCCCTCGGGATGTCGATACGGCGCAAGCACGGCGTCTTGCCGCAGCGCTGGAGTCCTTGTCGGAACATCCGCTGGCTCGCGCGGTGGTGAAAGCCGCTGCTACGGTCGACCTGCCGCCAGTGCAAGATTTCCGTGCTCTGACGGGGCAGGGGGTTGAAGGGGTCGTTGAAGGGCGCAGCTTGCGCCTGGGTTCTCCCTCGTGGCTGGGCCTGGATCATGACCCGGATGTACTCCGCTTGCAGAAATCAGGTCAAACCGTAATTGTGCTTGCGGCAAACGAGGGAGGTGGAAGTCAGGTGCTTGCCATTCTGGCCATTGCTGATGCCTTGCGCCCAACGTCGCGGCAGGCGGTTGCCTTGTTGCGTCGGCGGGGTATTCGTGTGGTGATGCTGACCGGAGACAATCCTGAAACAGCCGCCGCAATTGCAGCTCATGCCGGCGTCGACGAGTTTCGAGCCGGGATTCTGCCCGCAGACAAGGCGGCTGCGGTCAACGCGCTGAAAGATGGAAAAACGCTGGTGGCAATGGTGGGTGACGGCATTAACGATGCACCTGCGCTGGCTGCTGCCGATGTCAGTTTCGCGATTGGTGCAGGCTCTGATGCGGCAATTGAAGTGGCGGACCTGACCTTGATCCGAAGTGACCTGCTGGGCGTGGTCGATGCCATTGAATTATCGACTGCAACACTGGGCAAGATACGTCAAAACCTGTTCTTTGCTTTCATCTACAATGTGCTCGGAATTCCCCTTGCTGCAATGGGTTTGCTCAGTCCGGTCGTGGCTGGTGCAGCGATGGCGATGAGTTCCGTATCGGTGGTTTCGAATTCGCTCCTGTTGAAGCGCTGGCGTCCGCAGGAAAAAATTGATGGCTAACAAGCGGAGAGTGCATGACCGGGGAGGTCGACGAAGCGGGGTCGCTGTTTCGCGTCACCATGGAGGCGGCGCAGGTCGGTATTTTTGTTCTGCGCGATAGGCGTTTCCATTATGTAAACCCCTTTCTGGCGCAGATGCTTGGTTACGCCCCGCATGAGCTGGTTCGTCACATGAGCCCGTTCGATGTTGTCGTGAGCGAGCAGCATGACGTGGTGCGTGAGCGATTGGCCGATCGCCTTGCCGGCATCGCCGGTGTGCCTTACGAAATCCTGCTGCGGCGCAAATCCGGTGAAGTGTTTCCCGCGACAGTTTTGGGCGCGCCTGCAGTGATTGACGGTATGCCGGCATCGATCGGGACGGTGGTTGATATCTCGGTGCAAAAGGCGGCTGAAGCCAGAATTAGGGAACTGGCAGATTTCGATACCTTGACCGGGCTGCCCAATCGGCGCCTTCTGCATGATCGTGTCGAGCACATGATCCTCGCGGCAGAGCGTGATCAGGCGACTGCCGCCCTGATGTTCGTTGATCTTGACCATTTCAAGCGGGTCAATGATTCTCTGGGGCATGGCGTTGGCGATGATTTGTTACGCGCAGTGGCCCAGCGTTACATGACCGCTGTTCGGCGGGTGGATACGCTTGCCAGGCTGGGTGGTGACGAGTTCATTATTGTATTACCCGAAGTGAGTGCCGCAGTTGCTGCTGATGTGGCCCGCCGCTTGCTGGAAATTTCGTCGATTCCGTTTTCTGTGGCTGGGCACGAGTTGACCGTAACACCTTCGATCGGGATCAGCGTCTTCCCGAAAGACGGTGAAGATATCGACACGCTGCTGAAAAATGCCGATACGGCGATGTATAAAGCCAAGGAGCTCGGGCGCAATGCCTTTCAGTTCTACTCGGCGGAGATGAATACCGAAACACTGGAGCGCTTGTTGCTCGAAAGCAACCTGCGCGGCGCGCTGTCGGCACATGAGTTCGTACTGTTTTACCAGCCGCTGGTGGATATCGCCAGCGGAGCCATTGTCGGCGCGGAAGCATTGATTCGCTGGCGCCATCGCGATATCGGTCTGATCATGCCCGACCGCTTCATTCCGGTAGCAGAGGATACCGGGTTGATCAATCCGATTGGCGACTGGGTCCTGTGTGAAGCCTGTCGCCAGGCACGTGAATGGATTGATGCGGGATTCGCCTTGCAGACAATGGCGGTCAATGTCGCACCGGCCCAATTCCGGCAAGGCGGATTCATCGAACTTGTTGCGGGCGCACTTGCAACTTCCGGGTTGGATGCTTCCTGTCTGGAACTGGAACTGACCGAGCGCACTGTAATGCACGATGCAGACATCAATCTCGGTACGCTGGAAGCGCTGCATCGTATGGGGATAGGTTTGTCGCTCGATGATTTCGGTACAGGCTATTCATCTCTCGCTTATCTCAAGCGCTTCCCTGTCGGTAAATTGAAGATCGACCGATCCTTCATTCGTGATCTGGAAACTGACCCGGATGATCAGGCGATTGCATCGACCATTGTCAGCATGGGTCGTAATCTACGTCTGACGGTGTTGGCTGAAGGTGTGGAAACAGCAGAGCAATTGGCGCTATTGAGCGAGATGAGCTGCGCAATGGCGCAGGGCTATTATTTCAGCCGCCCGGTTAGTGCTCAGGAAATGACCGAGTTGCTGATCAGGCAACCTTTTCTAATTAGGAGTTGAGCTGTGGAAAATACCCGCATCAAAATCGGCGGTATGAGCTGTCAGGGCTGCGTCAAAAATATCCAGGGCATCTTGCTTGACCTGCCGGGTGTTCGGCAGGTCGAAATTTCACTCGAAGACGCAGTGGGCTGCATCGAGTTTGATCGCGCTGCTGTGACCCGTGATCAGATGATCACTGCAATTGAGGAGGCCGGTTTCGATGCGACTTGAGTTACCGTGCAGATTCGGCCGAAGAGGTGGATTGCCTTGGCGAATTTCAGTCCATTTCACATAGGTTGCGCCTATGTTCTTGCGAATGCACTGAATGCCGTTCTGGCAACAAAAAAACTCTCCCCAAGTTTTTGAGTAAAAGAGCCGTCAAGAATTTTCGAAAAATTCTATTGACAGTTAGTGTGGGGTGTCTATAATGCGCACCTTCCTTGCAGCGCTGGGGTTTTCGGCGGAGCGGGGGTTGAGGTTGATCTGGGTGTTTTCAAGTTGTTTTGAAAAATATTTCAGA
>CALAGF010000052.1 GCA_937892345.1 uncultured Rhodocyclaceae bacterium
TCGCTGGTTACCTGGTTCACCTTCCTACCGTCCTTCATCTTCATCCTGGCTGGCGGGCCACTCGTCGAGACGACCCATAACGACCTCAAGTTCACTGCCCCGCTGACCGCCATCACGGCTGCCGTGGTCGGCGTCATCCTGAACCTGGCCATGTTCTTCGGCTACCACGTGCTGTGGCCAAAGGGCTTCGCCGGCACCTTCGACTGGATTTCCGCCTTTATTGCGCTGGCTGCCGCAGTTGCGCTCTTCCGCTTCAAGGCGAACGTCATTCATGTCATCGCCGCTTGTGCGGTCGTCGGCCTCGTGGTCAAAACGCTGCTGTGATGGCGACCAGCCTTCTCCGCCTCGGTGTCGCTTTAGTGGGGTGCTTCATCGCAACCCTCCCAGTGTTTGCGGCGGAGAAGTTCAAGCGCCTCTCACCCGATGAATTCATGCGCCAGTTTGTCGGCCATACAGTGGGTGACGAGGCTCACTGGTCCTATCACTTCACGAATGCTGCGGTCGACGCCATGGATTTGGGAAAAACGAGACGCGGTCTCTGGCGTTTCACCCACGGCGAACTCTGCATGGATTTTACGGAGCGCGGCAAACCTGTCGCCGAGTGCTACGAGATCCTGATTTCCGGCAAGAACGTCCGTTTCCTGCGTGACGGCGTGTTAATCGTCGAAGGCTGGCTGGTCGACGAGTGAAAGGAGAAACATCATGAAATGGATTACCCGCGAACGCCCAAAGATCGACCGCATCGCCTGCCCCTGGCTGGTGGCGCGTTTTATCGACGAGGCCCCGGAGTTTCTCTACGTCCCGGCCGGCGATGTGATGCGCATCGCCAGCGAAACCGGCGCCACGCCGTATGACGTGCCTGGCGTCGAACTCGGCCACCATGGCGAGTTGTGCAGTTTCGACGCCTTCATCACGAAATATGGGATACGGGACAAGGCACTCGACCGCCTCGCCCTGATTGTCCGCGGCGCCGACTGCGGGCAGCCGGAATTAGCGAAGGAAGCGGCTGGGTTGCTGGCCATATCCAAGGGGCTGTCCCTGAACTTCGAGGACGACCACGAGATGTTCAAGCATGGCATGGTGATCTACGACGCCCTCTACGCTTGGTGCGGCGATTCCCCGCTCAAACAGGCCGGGCGTTTCCTCCGGAAGTTGACAGGCTGATGCAATAGCACCCCATCAGTCAGAGGAAATCATGCTTCCGGACCGTTCGGCGCGAATGATATTGATCGGCAAGGGGCTGCGCTCCTTCGCCGACGGGTATGTCGCTGTCTTGCTACCGGCCTACCTGCTGGCCTTGGGGTTCAACCAGTTCGAGGTCGGGCTGCTCGGCACGCTGACCCTGGCGGGGTCGGCATTGGCGACGCTGGCCATCGGTTCGCTCGGCCATTGCTGGCCGCATCGCCGCCTGTTGCTTGCCGCCGCGCTGGTGATGGCCGCCACCGGCATCGCCTTTGCCTCGCTCACCTCATTCTGGCCGCTGGCATTGATTGCCTTCGTCGGCACCCTGAATCCCAGCTCCGGCGACGTCAGCGTATTTATGCCCCTCGAACAGGCGCGACTGGCCAATACAGCCGATGGTGAGTCGCGCACCGTACTGTTTTCCTACTACACCGTAACGGGATCGCTTTGCGCAGCGGTAGGAGCCTTGGCATCAGGGCTGCCAGTCTGGTTTTCGACTGCTGGCGGCGTTGCTTTGCTTGATGCCATGCGCCTGATGTTCGCGGGCTACGGCTGCATCGGTGCCATGGTCTGGTTGCTCTACCGCAGGCTCCCCGGCAACGGCGGGCAGGTGCCGTTGCCGCCGACTCCGCTCGGGCCATCTCGCCACACGGTATTCAAACTGGCTGCCCTGTTCAGCGTCGATGCATTTGCTGGCGGGCTGGTGGTCAATTCCTTGTTGGCCCTATGGCTGTTCGAGCGTTTCGGCATGTCACTGGCGGCGGCTGGAGCGTTCTTCTTTTGGGCCGGACTCCTGACGACGGCATCGCAATGGATCGCGCCTCGGGTAGCGCAGCGTATCGGGCTGCTCAACACCATGGTGTTCACGCATATACCGGCCAACCTTTGCCTCATCCTCGCCGCACTGGCGCCCAGCCTGGAGATTTCCATAGCATTGCTATTTGCCCGTAGCGCCTTGTCACAAATGGACGTGCCCACCCGCGCGGCCTATGTCATGGCTGTGGTAACGCCACCGGAACGCACGGCGGCGGCGAGTTTCACCGCCGTGCCACGCAGCCTGGCCGCGGCCGTTAGCCCCTCTCTGGGTGGCGCTCTGTTCGCCGCCGGCTGGCTGGCCGCACCGCTGGTCCTCTGTGGGGCCTTGAAGATTGCCTACGATCTGGCACTTTGGCGGGCTTTCCGCCACCAGAATAAATCAGCGTCATGAAACAACACCTTGGCCGGCCTGATCCTGAAGGGAAATTCAGAAATACTTCAGTAGACCTGCGTCATGCCGAGTCATAGATTGTTGGCTTTGGTTTCCACCACTTTGTCATGCGCATCCTGATCATCGAAGACCAGCTCAAAGTCGCCCAGTCCCTGCAACACGGGTTGGAGAGCGAGCGCTTCGATGTAACGGTGGCAAGCACCGGGGAGGATGGTTTCTTTCTCGTCTCGTCCCAGGTGTTCGACCTGCTTATTCTCGACCTCATGCTGCCGGGCCGAGACGGCCTGGAAATCCTGCGCACTGTGCGTCAACGAGGATTGGCGACGCCTGTAATCATCCTCTCGGCGCGGGACACGGTGGAGGACCGCATCCGTGGTCTCGACCAAGGGGCCGACGACTATCTGGTCAAACCGTTCGACCTCGACGAACTCTCGGCGCGTATTCGTGCCCTGATGCGACGGCACGGCGGCCGAGCCTCACCGGTGATCGAGCACGGGCCGCTGCGCCTCGATCCGGCGACGCACGAATTCTTCCTCGACGGTACGCCGGTCAATCTGTCGGGGCGCGAGTTCTCGCTCCTGCATGCGCTGCTCGAACAGCCCGGCGTGCCGCTTTCGCGCGCGCAGCTCGAAGAACGCATCTACGGCTGGAACGAGGAAATCGAGAGCAACGCGATCGAGGTCTATATCCACCGGCTGCGCAAGAAGATTGAGAAAGGGCCCATCCGCATTGCCACCGTGCGCGGGCTGGGCTACTGCCTGGAAAAAATCCCCGGCTAGCCGCATCCATCAGATCGGAAGAGCGTCGTGTAGGGAAAGAGTGTCTTCGCCTGTGTAGAT
>CALAGF010000053.1 GCA_937892345.1 uncultured Rhodocyclaceae bacterium
ATCAGCCACAACCTGTACATGAATGATCGCAATATGAAACTTGTTGAATTGACGCAGTATCTTGATGAGTGCCTGCAGCCGGCAAAGTTCCGGGATTATTGCCCAAACGGCTTGCAAGTGGAAGGCAAGGCAGAGGTTTCTCGTGTGGTGGCCGGCGTTACCGCCAGTCAGGCGCTGCTAGATGTTGCGGTCGACCGGGGTGCGGATGCCATTTTGGTACATCACGGATATTTCTGGAAAGGCGAGGATGGGCGGGTGACCGGCATCCGCAAACAGCGTTTGGCCACCTTGATCCGCCATGACATCAGTTTGCTGGCTTACCATCTGCCGCTTGATGCGCATCCGGAACTGGGTAATAACGCGCGCCTTGGCGAACTGCTCGGCTGGCAAGTTGAGGGGCGCTTTGGCGAACAGGATATCGGCTGGCATGGTTGCCTTGGGTCGCCTTGCTTGTTGCGAGATGTCATGGCGCGGGTTCGTCTTGTCCTTGGGCGCGAACCCTTGGTGTTTGGGGCGCCTGACCGCCCGATCAAGCGTATTGCGTGGTGTTCCGGCGGGGCTCAGGGGTATTTCGAGCAGGCCATTGCGCTAGGCGTTGATCTCTATGTGTCGGGTGAGGTTTCCGAGCAGACCGTACACCTGGCGCGGGAAAGTGGGGTTGCCTACATGGCCGCCGGTCACCATGCGACGGAGCGCGGTGGTGTGGAAGCGCTGGCAGGGCATTTGTCCAGCCGTTTCGGGCTGGATTGCCAGTTTGTCGATATCGACAACCCGGTGTAATCAGGCGCTCAATCGCTGGGGGCGTCTGCCTCGGCGGGGGCGCTTGTCCAGCCAGTCGATGAGAAGTGCGGTCAAGCCGCCGCCGAGCAGCATACCGAGAAAAAGCTGAATCCAGCGTTGCCAGCCACCATTGGCAGACTTGCTAGCAGCATTTTGGATTGCAGGTGCCGGCATGGCCTGCAAGGATTGTGTCAGCTGTAATTCATGGCGCAAAGCTTGCGATTCCGCATTGAGCGTCATCGCAGCATCAATTGAATCAAGGGCCTGATTGAGGTGGCGCAGGCTGGTTTCCATGCGCAACATCCGGGATTCGATATCCTGGTGCTCGGGGGTGTTGAAGCGGGGATCTTCGAATGCAGGTGCTGTGGCAAGGACCAGTCGGTCTTCTGCTTTGAGGCGCTCTGGCGCGACTGGAGCAGGTTCCGGCAAGGGCTGTGCTGCGGGACGGTCAACTGGCTTCGGTGCCGAATTGCTGCGATTTTCGGGATTTTCTGCTTTGACTTTGGGGCGCGTGCGCGACGCAGGCAGTGCTGTTCCGACAAACGGTGGTGCATTGCTGATGACCCGTGCGACCGGCGGGTTTGGCGAAGGCGGCTGAATGGCGGGGGGCGGTGACGGCATGACCACATAGTCGCGTTGCAGCTCGAATCCGCATCCGGCACGCAGGCGCAAATTGGCGAGTGGCTCAAGCAGGGGCTGTTGCCCCGAGATGCGCAAGAAGATTTGACCTGAACGATTTTCGACGTGAATGCGCGCGTCGGTAATGCTGGGCAGGTCTCCGGCCGGGGCCTGGAGCAGGCTGAAACATGCGGACGAAAGCCCTTCGTCGGCGTTGGCGAGCAAGCGGACTTCTGCCTGCAAGGGCTCCCCGATGCGCGAGAAGATATTGATATCCCCTAATCCGGCTGCCAATGCAGGCAGGGACGGTGCCAGCGACAGCAGCGGTAGATATCGAAGCGGGGTGGGCATGGATCGGGAAATCAAGTTAACATCGGCGACAGTTGTCCCCAAGTATTGCACATTTGTCGATTCATGCCCTGATCATCATTCCCATGCGCTACGTTTTTGAACCTCATGCCCGTCCGGTTCTGCCTGTTTCAGGTAGTGATGCGATGTTTCCAGTTCGGCGGATATTTTGCGTCGGCCGCAATTATGCCGAGCACGCGCGTGAAATGGGTGCCACAGAGCAGGCGAGCGGACTTGAGCCCCCTTTCTTTTTCACCAAGCCGGGTGATGCGTTGATAGGAGGCGGTGGCGAACTTGAAGTGCGCTATCCGCCCATGACCGAAAATCTGCATCACGAAGTCGAGATGGTGGTCGCGCTTTCTGCGGGAGGGGCGAATGTTACGGTCGACCGGGCGCTGGATCTGGTTTTCGGATATGGCGTTGGCCTGGATCTGACTCGTCGCGACATCCAGGCGCGGGCCAAGGCCAAGGGGCATCCGTGGGACATGGGCAAGGCCTTTGACCAATCCGCGGTGTGCAGCAGCTTGCGCATGGCTGCCGAGATTGGTCATCCGACTCGTGGGGCGATCTGGCTCAAGATCAATGAGCATATGCGTCAGTGTGGCGACCTCGGTGAAATGGGCTGGAAGGTTGCGGAGATCATCGCCAATCTGTCGGCGCTGGTGTGTCTTGCCCCCGGTGATTTGATCTACACCGGGACGCCTGCTGGCGTGGGTCCGCTCGTGCGCGGAGATCGTGTGGCGGCGGGAGTGGAAGGTGTCGCCGAGCTTCGTCTGCGGATGCTTTGATCTTGCGGCCTTGCAAGCTGTCCGCTTGTTGGGGCGGGCTTGTCGCAAATGGCGTAATTTGGTGTATCCGGTGCTCGTAATTATGAATTTCGGCCTGCAATAATTCGTTGCGGCTGTGGTAAGATTTTCGGCTCAAAGAAGTATAACCGGGCAGTGCTGGAGGGTGATTGCACTGCTCAATGCTCGCAACTTAACTCAACGCAAGGAAAGCGCATGAAAATTCACGAATATCAGGGCAAGCAACTCCTGAAG
>CALAGF010000054.1 GCA_937892345.1 uncultured Rhodocyclaceae bacterium
GATGTTGGAATAGGTCCAGCCGGCCGGTGCGACATTGTTGGCCAGCGCGGCGTTTTCGGCCGGCATGCCGAAGGCGTCCCAGCCCATGGGTTGCAGGACGTTGTAGCCCTGCATCTTGTGGAAGCGCGAGAGCACGTCGCCGATGGTGTAGTTGCGCACGTGGCCCATGTGCAGCTTGCCCGACGGGTACGGGAACATCGACAGGCAGTAGTACTTGGGCTTTGCGTTTTGACCACTGAGGTCTTCGACGGCGCGGGCGGCGCCGGTCTTGTTCCAGTGGTCCTGGGCGGCGCGCTCGATGTCGGCGTGAGTGTATTTTTCCTGCATGGGCATAAGGCGTTCGGGGCTGAGTTTCGTCAATCAAGCCGCGAATTATAGCGTTTGCGCTGCATTGAGGTCGGACCGCAATTATGTGAAATTGCTGCGGTCGACCGCGGACGGGAGCGAATTTCGTTCCCGTCTTGCCGGTCACCGGACGAACGGCGTTGTCTGCCGGGGTGTGGCGTTGGCGCTGCCTGCCCGCAGCGCGTCGCCGACTACCTCAGCGTCGTCCGGTCATGCCGCTTTTTTTTGTGCGTACATGTTGTCCCAGGTGTTTTGCCAGAAACGGTAAGCGTTCTGGGCGGCCATCAGGGACAGCAGCGACATGCGGGTCTGGTGACGCCAAACCCAGGTCAGTTGCGGTGCCGGCGCCAGGCTGTTGGGCGGCAAATTGCCGGCTTCGTCTTCGACGATGCACAGGAAGCGCTCGATGGCCAGGCCCCAGTACTCCGAGCCTTCGGTATTGCCAGTCAATACTTCTGCTTCGCCCACCGCACGACGCCAGAGCTTGAGCGCCAGTTCATCGCTGATACCCGCTTTACGGGCGATCCAGGGGAGGATCTTGGGGGGATTCATGCTGTTCATGCTGTTACTCCTTTTATAACCTTTGATCTTGTGGTGGTGACCACTCGAATCGATAGACCGCCTCGTGGGCAAAAAGTTTTGTGCACTGCAATATTTTTTTTGACAGTATACTTTTCAACGCCATGGTGGGTGTAAAGAAATGTCCGGGAAGATTGTGTTGCGTTGCACAATAACAACAAATTGGTCTGACCATGTTACCGGGATTCTGCTGCTTCCGTTGTACACTGGTGCCCTGTTTTTCATTTGAAGCGCTGCCATGTCCGATCTGCTTGCCCATCTCAATCCTCCCCAGTTGCAGGCGGTGACCTTGCCGCCGGTGCATGCACTGATTCTGGCCGGTGCCGGGAGCGGCAAAACGCGAGTATTGACCACGCGCATTGCCTGGCTGATTTCGACCGGGCAGTTGGGGCCGCATGGTGTGCTGGCGGTCACCTTTACCAACAAGGCGGCGAAGGAAATGACGCTGCGCCTCTCTTCTCTGGTGCCGGTCAATGTTCGCGGGATGTGGATTGGCACTTTTCATGGCTTGTGTAACCGCTTGCTGCGCGCGCACTACCGTGAGGCCGGTCTGCCGCAGAGCTTTCAGATACTGGACTCGGCCGATCAACTGGCCATGGTCAAGCGCCTGCTGAAGAATCTGAATGTGGATGACGAGAAATATCCGCCGCGCGAGCTCTGTCATTTCATCAATGCCCACAAGGAGCAGGGCGTGCGTGCGGCTCAGACCGAGGCCTACGACCATTACACGCAGCGTCGCGTCGAGCTGTATGCGGAGTACGAGGCGCAGTGCAATCGTGAGGGCGTGGTTGATTTTGCCGAACTCTTGTTGCGTTGTTATGAGCTGCTGCAACGCAACGAGCCTCTGCGTACGCATTATCAGCAGCGCTTTCAGTACATTCTGGTGGACGAAGTGCAGGATACCAATCGCCTGCAATACGCCTGGCTACGCTTGCTGGCGGGCGGTGGCGGCAAGATTTTTGCGGTGGGCGACGACGATCAGTCGATCTATCGTTTCCGTGGGGCGGAAGTGGGCAATATGCGGGAATTCGAGCGCGATTTTGCCGGTGCCAACGTGATCCGCCTGGAGCAGAATTATCGTTCGCATGGCCATATCCTCGCTGCGGCGAATGCCATCATCAAATACAACCGCGAGCGTCTGGGCAAGAATTTGTGGACCGATGCCGGCGATGGCGAACTGATCCGGGTTTTTGAAGCGTATTCCGATCTCGATGAGGCGCGTTTCGTGATTGATGAGGTCCGCGAGTTGATCCGTGACGGGATTTCGCCCACCCAGATTGCCTTGCTGTATCGCTCGAATGCCCAGTCACGTGTGCTCGAACACGAGTTGTTCACCAAGGGAGTGCCTTACAAGGTGTATGGCGGCTTGCGCTTCTTCGAGCGGCAGGAAATCAAGCATGCGCTGGCCTACCTGCGGCTGATGGGCAACCCGGATGACGATACGGCCTTTTTGCGCGTGGTGAATTTTCCGACACGCGGCATCGGTGCACGTTCGCTGGAAAATCTTCAGGCGACGGCGCACCAGATCAACACCAGTCTGTATAACGCGGCTGCGTCTTTGAGCGGTAAGGCGGGCCAGACGGTGGGGGCATTTGTCAGGTTGATCGAAACCCTGAAATCGGAAACTGCCAAGCTGCCTTTGCCGGAAATCATTGCTCAGGTGCTTGAAACATCCGGGCTGACACAGCATTACCGGTTGGAGAAGGAAGGTCAGGAGCGTCTGGAAAATCTGGATGAGCTGATCAATGCCGCGGCGACCTTTATCGATGATGAAGGTGCTGTGGGGGAAGGCGGCGCATTGGCTTCTTTCCTTGCACATGCCTCGCTGGAATCAGGCGAACACCAGGCAGGCGAAGGGCAGGAGGCCGTTCAGTTGATGACGGTCCACGCCGCCAAGGGGCTGGAATTTGACGTGGTTTTCATTACCGGCCTGGAGCAGGGCCTGTTTCCTCACGAAAATTCGGTCAACGAAGGCCGGGATGGATTGGAAGAGGAGCGGCGCCTGATGTATGTGGCAATCACGCGGGCCCGGCAGCGCCTGTATCTCGCCTGCGCCCAAACACGCATGCTGCACGGTCAGACCCGCTATTGCACGCCCTCATCCTTCATGGATGAAATCCCGGCCGAGTTGCTGCTCAAACTCAACAAGAAAGCGGCGCCGGTTGCGGCCTATGGTGGATTTGGCGGTGCGACCTATGCCCAGGAGACTGTGGGTAACGGTTTGCGCATCGGGCAGACCGTCGAGCATGCCAAGTTTGGTGTCGGCGTGATTGTTGCCACCGAGGGGCGCGGTGCAGATGCCCGCGTTCAGGTCAATTTCGGCGCCAGCGGCATGAAATGGCTGGCGCTCGAATATGCGAAGCTGACGCCTCTCTGAGTGGCGTTCAGCCGGCTGCGGTAATCCGCCGGAGTTCGCCGATCAAGGCTGCGCATTCCGCATCGGTCCCGATGGTGATGCGCAGGAACTGATCAATGCGAGGCTGCTTGAAATGACGCACGATGATGTTCGCTGCGCGCAAGGCTTTGGCCAGCGCGGCGGCATCGTGTTGCGGATGACGGGCGAAGATGAAATTGGCTGCCGACGGCAGGACCGTGAAGCCCATCTCGTTCAATGCGGAAACCAGTTGCTCGCGCGTGGCCATCACTTGAGCGCAGCACGACTGGAAATAGGCCTCGTCCTCAATGGCTGCCACTGCGCCCACAATCGCCAGTCGATCCAGCGGGTAGGAGTTGAAGCTGTTCTTGACGCGCTCCAGTGCCTCGATCAGATCGGGGTGACCAACAGCGTATCCCACGCGCAGGCCGGCCAGTGCGCGTGATTTGGACAGGGTGTGGGTGACCAGCAGATTGTCGTAGCGGTCCACCAGCGAAATTGCCGAATTTCCACCAAAGTCGATATAGGCTTCGTCGACCACCACGACCGCGTCCGGATGGGCCTGCAGGATGCGCTCAATCGCGTCTAGCCCCAGCAGGCAACCGGTCGGCGCATTCGGATTGGGGAAAATGATGCCGCCGATTTTTCCCGTTTTTTCCGGTTGACCGCAATAATCGTCCGGATTGATGCTGAAATCTTCGGCCAGCGGAATACAGCGGTAATCAACACCATAAAGACTGCAATAAACCGGGTAGAAGCTGTAAGTGATGTCCGGAAACAGAATGGGGGCATCGTGCTTGAGCAGTGCCATGAAAACATGGGCCAATACTTCATCCGATCCGTTGCCGACAAAGACCTGCTCGGCTCGTACTGCATAACGCGCGGCAACCTTCTGTTTCAGCAGATCGGCGTTGGGGTCTGGATAAAGCCGCAAGCGCGCAGCGTCATCGACGAGTTCGTTCTGGATCGCAAGCCGCACCTTGGGCGAAGGCGGAAAGGGACTCTCGTTGGTGTTCAGCTTGATCAGATTGGCGATTTTGGGCTGTTCGCCCGGCACGTAGGGGGTGAGATCGCGGACGATCTGGCTCCAGAAACGACTCATGGGATTTGATGGCTTTTAAAAGAGATCAAAATGGTATCATGCCCTCCCGTTTCTACGTTTTCGAAGCCCCTCGCCATGCGGCAAGCCGAAATTACCCGTAATACCCTGGAGACGCAGATCACCGTGCGTCTGAATCTTGATGGCACCGGTCAGGGCAAATTTGCCACCGGCGTGCCGTTTCTGGATCACATGCTTGATCAGATCGCCCGTCACGGCTTGATTGATCTCGATATCGAGGCCAAGGGCGATTTGCACATCGATGCCCATCACACCGTCGAAGATCTGGGCATCACCCTGGGGCAGGCGCTGGCCAGGGCCTGGGGCGACAAAAAGGGGCTGACCCGTTACGGCCACAGCTATGTGCCGCTCGATGAAGCCCTGTCGCGCGTGGTGATTGACCTTTCCGGCCGTCCCGGTCTGGAAATGCATGTTGACTTCACGCGGGCGATGATCGGCAGTTTCGATGTCGACCTGTTCAGCGAGTTTTTCCACGGCTTGGTCAATCACGCCGGGATGACGCTGCACATCGATAATCTGCGCGGCAAGAATGCCCATCATCAAGCCGAAACCATCTTCAAGGCCTTTGGCCGCGCGCTGCGCATGGCGGTGACGCCCGACCCGCGCATGGCCGGTTTGATGCCGTCGACCAAGGGATCGCTGTAATGTCCGGCTCCCGAATGATTGCCGTCATCGATTACGGCATGGGGAACCTGCGTTCGGTCTCCAAGGCGCTGGAACATGTCGCCGGTTCGGCGAATGTCGTGGTGACAGCCGACCCGGCCGTTGTCGCAGCCGCCGAGCGGGTGGTTTTTCCCGGTCAGGGCGCCATGCCGGACTGCATGCGCGAGCTCGAGTCCCGCGGTTTGCGCGCAGCTGTCCTGCAGGCCTCCCAGGAAAAGCCGTTCCTGGGGATTTGCGTCGGTGAACAAATGCTCTTCGAGCGCAGCGAGGAAGGCAACGTGCCAGGGCTGGGTGTGTTTCCCGGTGACGTGCGGCGTTTTCCCGATGAAAAGATGGTTGACCGTCACGGTGATCGCCTGAAGGTGCCGCACATGGGCTGGAATGAAGTCTGGCAAAAGCCGCATGCCTTGTGGTCGGATATTGCCGATGGTGCGCGCTTCTATTTTGTACACAGCTATTGCGTGCAGCACCTCGACCCGCTCGTAACCGTGGGAACGACGGACTACGGCGTCCCCTTTACCTGTGCTGTGGCGCGGGATAATATCTTCGCGGTCCAATTTCACCCCGAGAAAAGCGCTCGCGACGGCCTGCAACTCCTGAAAAACTTTGTCGAGTGGCGCCCCTGATTCGCGTCTGCCGAATTTCACCTCTCTGTTGATTTCCCCATGCTGATCATTCCCGCAATTGACCTCAAGGATGGACAATGTGTCCGTCTCAAGCAAGGCCTGATGGAACAGGCTACCGTGTTTTCCGACAGCCCGGCCGAACAGGCGCGACACTGGCTGAATCAAGGCGCCAGGCGCTTGCATCTGGTGGACCTGAATGGGGCGTTCGCTGGCAAGCCGAAAAATGCAGCCGCCATCAAGGCCATTTTGCAGGAAGTCGGTGACGATATTCCGGTGCAACTGGGTGGCGGCATCCGAGATCTGGACACCATCGAGGCTTGCCTCGACGGCGGCCTGAGCTATGTGATCATCGGGACTGCCGCGGTCAAGAATCCCGGTTTCCTTGCCGATGCCTGTGCGGCGTTTCCGGGGCATATCATCGTCGGCCTGGATGCCAAGGACGGCAAGGTGGCGACCGATGGCTGGTCGAAACTCACCGGTCACGATGTCGTCGATCTTGGCAAGAAGTACGAAGATTACGGCGTTGAGTCGATTATCTACACCGATATCGGTCGCGACGGCATGCTCTCAGATCGGAAGAGCGTCGTGTAGGGAAAGAGTGTCTTCGCCTGTGTAGATCT
>CALAGF010000055.1 GCA_937892345.1 uncultured Rhodocyclaceae bacterium
CCGCCTATATCTGGCTGGCATGATCGCCAAAAACCCAATTGTTAACAGCCCCTAGTGATGCAAAGCGATGGGGTATGCGAAATCACATGGGGAGTAAAGCAAAAGGGTTTTGTAGCCTGCGACTTTCTTCGGAATAGAGCTACATCAATTGACGAGGTCAAAGAAAGTCAGCCTGGAAATCCAAATCCGAACTATTCAGCAACGCGAGCGTTTTGGTTGCAACCAACGTTTTCTCGTTTGGTTAGCGTGGCCCAGTTATTTGAAGCTACATTATTGTCAGCAAAACAGCGGAAACTAGAGCAGGAATTCGTTTCATCTGGATCCTGGGAAAATCCACCTTCTCGCAAACGCGTTGCAATTCCAGAATTAGACGCGATGAAAGCAGTTCTTTCTAAGGGCGTTATCGCACCGCGAGAGCTTTGGACTCCTCCGCCAGTTTTGGATTTATATCGTACAGAATTCGAAAAACCGAGTGAATCTGGCAACAGTGCCACCCCCCTTGATACTTGGCTTGTTCGCCAAATCAAGTTAGAGCCCACAAGTCCATCTTTTTTCAAATCGTTGAACGACATTGGCGGGCCTAAAGCCACCCCAGAAGAACTTAGTGCCCAGTTTGGCATCGCCTGGAAGATGCAAGTAACAGAGCCGTCGGGATGGACAGGTGACAGTAACAGCGGCCCGTCCCCCAATGGCGTTTGGGACATCGGTGTTGTAACTCAGCGTCTTGAAAAACCGGTCTATGCACTCGCTGTCAGTAATACAGGAAAAATTGCAATTGCTAAAACCGATGCCGAATTCAATGAAATTGCGGGTGGCGATAATGGACCATGCTCAGGGTCCGTTCATATTCAGTGGCCAGAACAAGGTCTACTACCAGGCTACACAGGGTTTAGTAATGCTCTCACTCTATTCCGCTCTTTGCAGCCCCTGCATTTCACTAAGGCGAAGATTAGTATCAAGCAGCAACGCCTATCGCAACCAAAAAATCTGGAAGAGCCAAAGTATTCACGGGCGTCCCTAACCTATATGGATCTCGATGGCGATGGCGTGGATGACATCGTAGTGTGGAATGCTGTAAACACTCAGTTTGGTGCTGGTGATGGCCCTGAAGGTAGTGAATACAAAGACAGGTTTACCTTTGTCAATGTCAAAGGGCGCTGGCATCTATTGGATCGCGATGTAGATGATCCTCCGTGCGGTTGTTAGTTTTGACGTTCCTGAACGTCCGCTTTCCAAAGGTGGCTAAGGCAGCAAAGGGCACGGAGTGAACCGTCCTCCCATCTGATTCATCGCCGGAAAGCAGTCAGTGAAGTTTCGGTTCCCGAAAGCTGCCAGTCGTCACTGAGTACAACGTGCCCAACGGTCTCATAAGAGATATGCAATATACTTGCCCGCTCTGTAGTGTGGGGGAGACGCTCGATTAGAATCGAGAACGACGGGTCGCGGGGTGCTCTCGAAGTCTGTAGCCGGCAGCAGTCGATGATGGTCTGCCCTTCTCCACCGGAAACCCTTTAAATGACGATGTGCGGTATGGGCCGAAATACTCGGAAGATGGTTAAATTTCTTATCCTTGCCAATGCCGGCACAGTGTTCTGGATCGTTTCGCTGAAAGAGCTGGGGGTGGCCGTCGCATATTTTGCACCAGTCGCATCGGAGCAGCAGGAATGATGGAGCATGCGGTGCGCTGGCCGGCGCGACTGGTTTGCATGTTGGGGCTGACCATTTTGCTTGTACTTATCGGGCTGAGTTGGCCGGATCTGGAAATTAGCTTGGCGCTTGAGCAGTCGCCACTGGGCTGGCTTCAGGCCGCTTTTCTGGTGGCGTGTGCGGCGGTGGCAGGAGCGCTAGCCTGCCAGAGCGAGGGGCGCGATGCAGTTGGCTGGTGCCTGATCGCGCTAGCTGCGCTGGCGGCGGCGCTCGATGAGCGCTTCATGGGACACGAGCGTGTGCAGGAATGGCTGTACTACGGCTGGCTGCAGGACGTCGAAGATGGATTACGCTGGGCACAGTCGGTAATAGCCGTGTACGGTCTGGCTGGGTTTGTCCTGCTCGGCTGGTTGTGGCAGCGGATAGATGCGCAGTCGCGGCGATGGTGCTTGGCGGCGGTGCTGGTCGGTCTGGCGGCGGTGGCGATGGACCTGGCGTTTGAGACGGTGACGGCGCAGATGGTCGAGGAAGTGCTGGAATACTTATCGGAAGTCTTGCTGCTGGCCGGATGGTTTAACGAGGTAGGCAGGCGGGCGTGCCGGCCGCACTGATGCGGGTGGCTTCGTTCTGCCCTGGCAAAGTGGTCTCTATGGTGGTGCCCCAGGCGGTCCCGAGGACCGGTGGCGTATCATTTTCCCGTTGGGGGTAGTCCCGCCAGTGGAATTGTTTGGCAGTGATGTTGAGCGTTGGCAGGCGCTTGTCCGGCCAGGACACCGTCAACTGGCTGTGCGCGGCGAGCAGATACGCGTCGGGATTCGGCGCTAGTTTCTGCCGCTTGACAACGGCCCTGCTGGCCAGGGTCTCCTCTGGCAAGAAGAGAATGGCCCAGATGGCGGGCCTGGCACCACCAGCCACTTCCAGTTCCAGCCAGCCACCACCGAGGCACGCATTGCCGGTATGCAGGCCGGTCAGTCGTGCCGTGACCAGCCCCTGCGGGGTAATGAGCCAGACCGGGATGTTTACACGGGCGACGATCGGCATGGGAGTTCCGCTATCGAGCGGCAAGCTGGCATCCAGCGACAGCTTCAATGCCAGCCCGCGCTGATGCGTCCAAGCCGCGAGTTCCTTGAGGGAATAGGGCGTGCGATCGATACGGACGCGGGTGCGGTCGGCCGTGTCAACATATTGCGCATGGTCGCGCACCGCCGGTCCCGCCCAGGCCATCGCGCCGATGTTGAGTTCGGTGTAGTCGGTCGGTCGGTTACCGCTCCAGTCTGACAACTCGTACCGCCAGAACAGCGGGTTGGCGAGCCGTTTGGCAGTAGCGCGCGGCAGGTCAAGTTGCTGTATGCGGCGGGCCAGCGCTTCGGTCAGCCATTCCGGCACGCTCCGTCCGCTCTGGGCGGGGAGACCAACTAGGACGGAGAGCAGGTCAGAACCGTAATTAGCGGCCTGATTGCCCGCTGTAGTGGCATCGCCCCAGTGCAATGCCGGCAACAGTTCAGATAGCGGCTGATCGAGTTGGTCGAGCGAGAGGGATGCCACGTTTTCCAGAAGCCGCTGGCGGTGCTGACCCGGAAAGGCGACAGCCATAGCTTGCCCTTCGTTCGATTGGCGCGGCAACGGCGCTAGGAGCTGCGCTTGCCAAAGCTCGTCAATCGTCTGACGCGCTGCCTCGTCGTCGCCCGCATCTGCCGGCAGCGCTAGCAGGGCACTGGTCAGTGCAACCATCCAGGCAGGCAAATGGCGCTTCATGTGCAGGTCACTAGGTTGTACAGAGACAGCGGACGCCAGCGGCCGCTTTCGTTGACTTCTAGCTGATAGACGTCGTTGGCGTACCAGCCGGCAGCGGGGCGCAAGTGCCAGCCTTGCCAGGCTGGGCCGGACATTCCAGCCAATCTTGGGAAGTCCCACTGGCTGACCGAATGGTCGTTCTTGATCGTGGTCCGCAGGTCCGGCACGCCATCGCCGTCGAGATCGATTTCGGCCTGGATGCGGTAGCTGAATGTCGTCTCATCGGAGTACAGCGGTTCGAGCCAGGTGCGCCGCTTCAGCGTGACCCGAACCTGCGCCGGGTCAATCGGCGCGCTGCTGATGAAGGCCGCGTGCAGCGTGCCTGCAATGGGTTCAGGAAAGACCAGTTCGGCATGGGTTGTTTCGCGGTTATCCGAGCAGGCGTCACCGCCGTAGCTCACCTTGCGCAACTGCCCGCGAACCAGTCCCTTGTCGGTGACGCCCCAGACGGGCAGCGTGACGGCCAACGTGACAAATTCGAATTTTCCGTCCCAGCCGGCCTGCATCTGCGAAAGGCCGCCGGAGGTGTCTCTACGGCTGAAGGTGGTACTGACAGCCGTGCGATGTGCTTTGGCCATTTCGAAGACATCGGCGACTGTACCAGCATTGTAGCCGTCAAAATTGATGCGGTAGGTGGTGCCCTGACCAAGCGGCTTTTTCATGCGGCTGACGAGCGGGCCGCCGGCCCAGCCGACCGCCCAGCGTCCATCGCTGAAAAAGGAGGAATCCGGCGCCAGGGAGTGAGTTGGTTTCGCGGCGTGGCGCGCGGCTTGCCGCGCCTGCAGTACTTCGTTCAGTGTCGTTGTGATGGCGCGGCGGACGGGCGGTACGTTGCTACTGGCGAAATCGGCCGTCAGGGCTTTGCGCATGGCTGGCAGCTGTTCGGCTTGCGCCTTTTGCAGGGCTTCGAGCCTGGCCGGCAGGGATTTACCACTGCGTTGCGACATCTGTGTGAGGATGGCCAGCACTTGCTGGTAATCGACATAAGTCCGCAGGGAGGGCGAGAGGGAGAAATGTTTTTCGAACTGCTGAAACAGTTGCTCGAAAATGCGAAGGAATTCAGTCGGCGACTTTTCGTGGACCACGGCCCAATCAATCGACTCTCTGGGTGGCCAGGGCTGGAGGCGAGCAGCCAGCCGGTTCAGTTCGAGAATGAGGTCGGCAGCCTCGGTTTCGATGCCGCCCAGTGTCAGGGCTTGGCGGGCAAGGTACTGGCAGTCGGCATGGCCCGGGCGCTCCAGTCCGGAAGCCGTGATCTCGCACCAGCGCCCGGCAGTGTTGAGCAAGGTGACGGGCTGGTTGATCTTCAGGCGGGCCTGCACGGGGGAGCCGGCGACGGGCTGAGCGCGCACGTTGAGCGTGGTCGCGGCGACGTAGCGGGTATCACCGTCGGCTGCGCCGGCAAGCGGCGTCAGCATTAGGGCTAACAACCACGGCAGTTTACTTACGACGTTGCTCTGAACCATAAAATGAATTCGTCTAGCCGAAATGATTGGAAAACCTGAAAGCCTGTAGATGGGCATTTCTGCAGCATCCATGCAATTATCATTGCCGAAGAAAGGCGTGTCAATTTCGTTGTCATCTAGAAGATTCCTTCATCCTGTCGCATGAAATTCTATCCGGAGCCCGCTATCTGGATATAAGCCGAAGCTAAGCTGCGGGAAAATACTAGATCTTCGCTGAGCGCACCTGGCCTGGGTGCGGAAGTGAGGTCAGCAAGTTGCTCGCCGAATACCGGCCATTCAACTCGATCACCGGGCGCCCTACCTGCAGAAATTGAAACGTAACCCTGATCGGCAGGTTGTGGCCGTACCCGGACCTTGGGGCGCTGCCCCAAACCCCGCACTCGCCGTGGGGCAGCCGGGGCGGGTTAAAAACCAACCCACCCCAGCAGCCGGGAGCGTTGGGTCGCGTCGTTCAGTCAAGGGCTTTCGCGGCATAAACAGGCTTCCTCCCGCAAGCGGGCCCCTCCTATTTATTCCACGGTCCCTTGACAGCCCGTCGCTCATTTCAGTCCCTTGGTCAGCAATCTCGGCAACATCACATTCCGACGAGCGGCGGTGGCTGGGGCTTTGATGGAGGCGTTCGTAGCATCCAGATCTCCCACCAGCACCACCTGATCGACGCCCCGGGTGACTGCTGTGTAGATCAGGGTTTGGTCAAGCAAGCGAGACTTGCGGATCGGCACGATCACCCGCGTGAACTGGCTCCCCTGACTCTTGTGCACCGTGATGCTGTAGCTGTGGCTGAGAGTCTGGACCTGGGTGGAGTCAAGCAGGTACTCACCGCCTTCAAACATGCAGCGGCAGCAGGGGTCATCCGGTTCGCTGACCGGCAACGCTCCGACAATGCGCCCGAGACTGCCATTGCGCAGGCCAAGCTTGTAGTTGTTTTCGGTGAAGATGACTAAATCGCCCACGCACAGAGGTATGCGGTCGAGCGTATTGGCGGCGACGTTGCCGTACTCGGCGTCCAGCGCCATGACCACCTCGCCATCGGCCTGATAGCGATTGTGCAGGGCGACATTGAGGTTCTTCACCCCGCCCAGGTTGGCGTTGGTGATGGAGAGGATTTGCACGGCGTAGTCAGTGCCATTGCCGCCCAAGTCTTCGTAAATGGCCTGTACCGTATCCTCAAGTCGCGCGTCATCGCAGGGCACGAAGGACACCCCTGATCCCTTGCCCTGGTACTCCACCCAGGCCGGCACCTGATGGGCGCGGATCGCGGCGGCAACTTGCGGGATGCCACTGGCGCTGCTCTGGCGCTTGACCACCTTCAGTTCGGTTTGCGGGATGCTCGGCAGCTCCGCCAAGGCATGCAGGACGAGTCCGGGGCCGATGGGCGGAAGCTGGCTGGGGTCGCCGACGAGAATCAGGCGCACACCCGAGGGGATATGGCGCAACAACCGATACATCAGGATCACATCGACCATCGAGACTTCATCGACGACGACTGCGCTACCGATTTCGATGGAACCCGGCTCGATCCCGGCAAGAAAGCCGGCGATGGTCATGGCCTCGCGTTGGGTGGCCTCCGCCATGCGCTGGGCGGCACGGCCGGCCAAGGCAAGCTGATAGATCGGCATATTCTCACGCTGATCCCCCAGTGCTTCATACAGCGCCTTGAGCACGGTGGTCTTGCCGGTGCCGGCTCCACCCAAGATCAGGCTCAGATGATTGGCGGCCGAGGTACGCACAGCGAGGCGCTGTTCCTCGGACAGGGTGATTCCGTGCGTGGCCTCATAGTCGTCAATGACTTGTTCAATGCCCCTGGGGTGGGGGGCGATCTGCGCGAAGAGGCCGGACTGTCCTGATTCATCCTCGCCCGCGACCATTTCGTGCAGGCGACGGGCAACGTAGCTTTCGATCAACCATGCGCCATGGGCTTGCAGGAGGCCGTCAATGCGGTGAAATGGAATGCCAGATACATCCTCCGATTGGGGATCATTTTGTGGCAAAGGATTCAGCGCCCGCTCGGCCAGCTCAGCGCTGTCCAGAAGCCGGGACAGGCGTGTGCGGGCCTCGCTCTCGGGGAGGCAGGTGTGGCCGTGCCTCATGCTGCCGTACAGCACGTCCTCGACCGCTCCGGCGAGGCGGCGGGGATCGTCTTCGGCGATGCCGAGGCGGGTGCGGACAAAGGTATCGACTTTCTTCCAGTCGGCCTCGAAGGAGATCAGGGCATAGGGGTTGGCCTCGATCTTCTCCTGCGCCTCGCCCTTCCAGTAGCTGACGACGCTCTGGCCCATCTTGCGGCTCATGCCCACGCGATCCAGCCAGAGCAGGGCATTGGCAACCTTGAACTTGTCGAAGGCGTTGCATAGCAGCTCAGCGGCTTCCGCGCTGATGATCTGGGTCAGGGCCTCCAGGTCGCGGTCTTCAATGAGGTCAGCCAGATCGGGACCGAAGCGGTCATACAGCCGTCTGGCCTTGACCTGCCCGATCCCGGCACAGTCGGGGCAGTTGGCGATCCAATCGATCATGTTGCGCCCGGTGGGTCGCAGCATCTCGGCGGCGGTGGCGTTGATGACCTGCTCATGCCGGAGGATGGCGGTACTGCCGACGGTCGCGCTGCGCATCGTCACCGGCCCCTCGATGAGCCAAACCTGACCCTTCTCTATCAGGCTGGCATCCGGAAGGAGGCGGTAGTCGGAGACGACGGCGTAGTGCTCTGCGCCATCGGTCACGCCGGCGAACACGGCACCACCGGCCTTGCCGCGACTGCGGATCGACGTGATGCGCAGGCTGACATTCACCATCGGCGGGGTGAGCCGGGCGTTCATGCGGGCAGCAGCCTTCCGGTACGAGAAAGGTGATCATCCAGATGCTCGAAGCGGCGCAACCGCTCACGCAAGCTGGCGACTTCGGCCTTGAGGCTGGCGTTCTGTTCTTCCAGCGCCTTGACCCGCGCTTCCGCGCGACCCTTGGCGGCCATGATCCGCTTGTCGATGACTTTCTCGGAGGCGGCTGCGGCCTCATTGGAAGCGTCAGGAGCGGTTCTTAGGGGTTGGGTGAGGCCAAGGGTTGTCAATCGACTCTCCAGGGCCTCCAGAGCCTCCTTGACGGCCGGGTTCTGACGCATGACCGACAGGGAGAAGTCGCATTCGGCGGCAATCTCGCTGCGGTTGAGCTTGTCGCCTCGCAGGTAGTCGTGCCAGTCGTTGGTGACCTCGCGCTCAGCGATCCACGATTGGAACTTGGCGAGGTTGTCACGTGCGAGTTGCTGGCCGGATTGGTTGGATTGGCTCATACCCGCTTTCCCTTCACTTCCAGCATTGGCGTTCTGTCACTCCTGCCGAGGATTTTGGCGATGGCGGTGGCGAAGCCCGGATTGAAGACGAAGCGCCCGCGTTCATCTACGATCTCCCCGGTATCGCCGATACGCAGCTTTTGCTGAGCCAGGGACTTGGGATCGATGGCGGCAGCGAGAGCATTGCGTTCGGAATCGGTGAGTTGCGCTGCCGGTTCGATTATCGCTACATTCGTTGATCCCTTAGCAATCTCAGCCCCCAACGGCCTCATGTCGATGGGAACGACTGTCACGCTCTTGAGCATGTTGAGTTCGGCGCGAATCTTGTCGCGCTCAATGATCGCCATCTGACAAAGGCTACGGACGGCCGGGTCTTCAATCTTCTTGAGGAAGGCATGCTTGTCAGCTGGTGCAAGCTGGGCCTTGACCGCTTTCGACGGCTTGGGACCGTTGTAGGCTTCCCACGCCTTGATCAGTGCTGCGTAGTCTTCCGACTGCTTGTTGTAGATCGTGCGCGCCTTGAAGAGTCCATGGCTCTCAGCAACGCGGGCCATGTTGGCTATGCTCAGGTCGCGGGCGCCCTGGCTGTGCCGGCTGTATTCCAATGAGCACAGCTCATGGATCTTGCGCAGCTTCTCTTCCTTGTCGCGACGATTGCCCTTGTCGAGGATCGCCTTCAACACTTCGTCAGGATGCACGTCGGTCGTCATGATCGTCCTCCGTCGTTGGCTTCACAAGACGCAAGGGCGTCTGATTCTTGGCGGGCAATGCCTGGCGCGCAATCTCATTCAGCTTCACCCCAAGCAGCTTTTGCAGCGACTCGCCACGGTCAATGATTTCAACCACTGCCCGGCGTCCGAGCAGATGGTTTTGCGGGTTGGCGTGCCGCTCCAGTTGCCGCATGAGGGCGTTGGCGCACTGCATCTTTTCGTCCTTGGATAGTCGTACTAGGATGCGTGGATGACCCTCGCACTCGAAAGCGTTGTCGAGCAGATCGGCATAGGCATAGACCGCCTCGCCAGTATTCGATTGAAGGTCTGGGTACAACTCCATGTCTCCCACCACATTCGCCAGTTGCAGCAGCTCACTGGCATCTTCAATGACAGCGTGGGCGGTCAGGGCATCGCCTTGTAACGCCAGTACAGTGGGGCCATCGACGTTGACGGGCAGGGCCATGACCCGATCGATGGTGCGATTCAGCGCTGCAACATCCAACGTGAGTTCCTGCATTCGATGCATCGCAGCTTCATGGCGGCGCTCGGCGCTCGTGAGATCATGAGTCTGGCCGAAAGGTTCATTAGCCGCCTCGGTTCTAGCCTTGGACTTGAGAATCGCATCACGTTCTCGAAGTGTCGCCAAGGCTTCGTTCGAGGCATTCTGAAGGTGCCAGGATCGGTTGGTCAGGGTCGCAGCGAGAGAGTCAAGGTGCTCCTTGCCCGATGCACTCCAGCGGCAACGGCAGCAGTTACGCACGCCGCCCGGAACCGGGTCGTGGATGTCTTTCTGATTTCGACCTTCTTTGGTTCTGACCGGGCCGCCGTTATGGCAACCGGGGACCTGGTTGTCTCCATGTGTATTGCCGCCTGCGAAACAGACTCGATCATGCATGTAATACCAACCAAGTGGCGAGCGATCCGCAGAATTCAGCGGTAGAACCGTAGTCCAGTCCTCTGTATTGAATACGGCGATTTCACGCATCCGTTCTGCATTTGCGCTAAGCAGATCGGAAGAGCACACGTCTGAACTC
>CALAGF010000056.1 GCA_937892345.1 uncultured Rhodocyclaceae bacterium
CGACGCCGTCATCGCGCAGCGTGGTACAGAAGCTCCAGACACGGGAGACGATGGAAGCGGTTGCGTTCATGAGTTGCCTTGGGTCTTGCGTGGATTGTGCACACAGCGTGTGCTGAATTGAGGGAGGCTCATCCCCGAATCAAATTCATGATCAGGTGAATCATCAGTTGCTTCTGCGCTGGGTCGCTCTGCGCCACCAGCAGCGCAATTGCCGCCAGCGCATTGTCGTTGATCTTCAACTCGCCATCGGCTTTCAGATGGTGCCGGTTGCGTTGCAGGAACCAGATGAACAGGAAAGCGCCGATACGCTTGTTGCCGTCCGAAAACGGATGGTTCTTGATCACGAAATACAGCAAATGCGCCGCCTGCTCCTCGATGCTCGGGTACAAATACTCACCGCCGAAAGATTGCAGGATATTGCCGAGAATGCCGGCAAAACTGTCGTCCTTCTGGTTGCCGAAGAGTTCCGATGCCTCGCCACGCCCCAGCATGTCATCCTTCAACGTAGCAATCCCGGCCAGCGCCTCGTCCTCACGGATTTCGTAGTGAATCGTCGTCGCAAAATCGCCCAGCGGCAGGCGTTCGCTGTCGAACTGATTGAGCAGCACGAAAGTACGCGCATACCCGGCAATCACATTCACCAGCCCCCGCGCCTCCGGCAAGCTGGCCTGCTCGATCAAGGTTTGCTGGAACAGGCTCAGTGTGCGCTCCAGTTGGCGAATGTTCTCCTGCTGCTGCGTCAGCCGCTGCTGATTCAGCGCGTAACCCTGCACCAGATAATCCTTGAGGATGCGATTGGCCCAAATGCGAAAGCGCGTGCCTTCGGGTGATTTGACGCGGTAGCCGACCGAGATGATGACGTCGAGGCTGTAAACCGTGACCGGTTTGTCGGAAAAAGCATTATGCAGTTTTTGCATATTGCTTTCTTCAAGCAACTCCCCATCGGAAAAAACACTGCGGATGTGCCGGGAAATCACCGACTGATTCCGCTGGAACAATTCGACCATCTGAGCCTGCGTCAGCCAGACGGTTTCGTCTTCAAAACGAACCTCAGTGGCAATCGAGCCATCGGCGGTTTGATAAATCGCAATCGGGGTTTGGGCGCTGGTTTGGGTTTGCATGATCGGCCTCGGCGAATAACTGGATATAACACCAGTATATTAGCCGGATTTCCCCCGTTTGGCGGGCTTATTCATGCCATTCGACTTCTCGGCGCGGATGCGTTCGAGCAGAGCGCTGGCGGGTTCTTCGTTTTTGTCCTGTTTTTCCAGTTGACCGTGGAAAGCCTTTTTCAGGATGGACTGGCGCAGCGCGTCGGCCTGTTGCAGCGCGGTGGCGAGGGTTTGGTCGAGTTGGTCGGCCTCGGAGAGGTTGGATTCGAGTTCTTGCAATATCAGTTCTTGCTCTGTCAAACCGCAGAACGGCACCACCAGCGCTTGAATCTCTCCAGAATTGATGTTGTTCACACCACTCGTCGACTTTCCCTTGTGCTCGATCTGCTTTCTCAGCTCGTGAGCCGAAAGCAGTTGCGCTACATACGCGGGCAAAACCAAAGACTGCAAAGGTCTGAGCCTGATCAAGTAGCCAGCGTACAGGTGTGCGGTGTCCTGTTGGGAAACCAGCGCGCATTTCCCTACGATTGAGACGCTGCCGTTGGAACGAATCATCAACAAATCGCCGGGTGCTAACTGATAAGCAGCAATCTCCTCCGGGGAAAACTGTGCAAACTTCAAATCCGTGGCATCAACTTTCCCTGAAACGACATTGGGAATGCGCAAAACTCCGACTCCGGCAGTTTCGTAATCACACTTCTTCGAGGTGCCATAGGCGGGATCGTCAATGAGCGCCCCCAATTTTACCCACCCCCACCCCGCCGGCAGTTCGGGCAATTCGGCGAGTTCTTCGGGGGTGAGCGGGGGTAAGGGCTTGGGGGGTTTGGGTTTGGGGCCTTGTTGGCCGATGGTTTGCCAGTCGGTGAGTTGTTGCTGGTAGCGGGTCTGGCGCTCGGTGGCGATGCGTTGTTGCAGGGCGGCGGCGGTTTCGAGCTGGTCGGTGTGGGCGGCGCGCCAGGCGGCGGTGAGCTTGCCCTCGAAGGCGTTTTTGAGCAGCGACTGGCGATAGACCTTGAGCTGTTCGCGGGCGGTTTTCAGGCTGGCCACGCCCTGATCGAGTTCGGAAAACAGTTCCTCGATCTTGGCGACGATGCGGTGTTGTTCGGCGGTTGGTGGGAGCGGAACCGGCATTTTGCTGAATGCGGAACCGGAAATTTCCTTGAACGTCGTGCCAGTCGCTACTGATTCGGCCAATTGCTTGGCGCTTTTGAAGTAGTAATAAATGTATTCGTTAAATACGCCGTCGGCAGGAACCAAGCTTTTGAAACCTTGGTTAGTCGTCATGCTCCGACTGCTGATGACCGTGTAGCCAATCGGAGCCCGGGAAGAAAAATGAACGCTGCCGGCGGGCATGGCTGTCGCAGAACTGTTCTGCAAGCCGGACGGGGTTATGGACTTGGCGCCACGAGCAATGAATTTGTCTGTGTAGCCCGTCAGATCAGAAGGAGAAATCCAAGCAATGTCACCGCCCCAATAACTTGCTTCTTTGGTGGATGGCGTTCCCCCGGAAACAACTTTCCCAAGCTCGGCAACCGTTGCCCACGCCCAACCCGCCGGCAATTCCCCAATTTCCATCACGCCAACGCCTCATTCCCACGGTGAACCGGAAATTTCATCAAATTTCCCAATCTTCCAGCCGCAGCCCCGGTACGCGGCTGAATTCGGCGGTGTTGTGGGTAATCAGGGTGGCATCGTGGGCGCGGGCGATGGCGGCGATCAGGAAATCGTTGGGGCCGATTGGTTGGCCTTGGGCGAGCAGGTCGGCGCGAATCTGGCCGTAGTGTTCGGCGGCGTTATCATCAAATGGCAGGCTGGTCAGTGGGGCGAAGAAGGTGCGCAACGTTTGCAGGTTGGCTTCGCGCCGCTGGCTGCGTTGGGCGCCGTAAAACAGTTCGGCCTTGACGACGCTGCACAGTGCGATGCTCGCGGGGTCGTGCTGGCGGAAGTGGGCTATGACTTTGGGCAGGCGTTGATTGAGTAGGTGGATGCAGACGTTGCTGTCGAGCAGGTAGATCATTCGAGCGGCAGCCTTTCCTCGGCTTCACCTTGCGGAGCGCGTTCGAGCGGCTCGCCCTGCCAACTGCCGAAGACGTCAAAATAACCTTCCGGCCAGCCGGCGTTATTGGCGGCTTCGCGTTTGATCAGTTCGGCGAGATAGCGCGATACGCTTAAGCCAGCCTGTTTGGCGAGCTGATCTGCTTGCCGGGCGACTTCTTCCGGGACGTAGCAATGGAGTTGGGGCATGGACGCCTCCTTGTGTATTTGCTGTATGTGGATTGTACCGGATCAGGCAACAAGCGCATCGTTTAGTTCATCCAGCAGCGGGTCCATGCCTTCGCCGAACAGTTGCCACATTTTCCCCAGTCCGCCCTGGGCGTCGAAGGGGCTGTAGTCGAGGTCGCTGCGGTCGACGTGACAGGAGTGGGCGATGTGGTCGCGGAGCATGCGTAGCCAGTTCATTTGTTCTTCGTTGAATTTGTCGGTGCCGCCGGCGTGGTGCTGCATGATCCAGGTCTGGAAGTTCTTGCGCACGGTGTCGGCGAACGGGGTGATTTGGGCGTCCAGTCCGCAGACGCGGCGGATCAGGGCGACCAGCGCGGTCAGTTCCTGTTCCGGCGGGGCGCCATTGTAGCCATCGAGCTGGCTGTAGGCTTGCCAGATGCGCAGCGGGGCGAGTTTGGGTTTGTCGGCCTTGAGCTTATCGAGCACCTGGCGCACGAGTTTCAGCGTGACTTCGCGCCGCCGCCAGGGTTGGGCGAAGTAGATGGTGAGGGCTTCGATTTCGTCCCGGTTTGCCGCCAGCCACTCGGCGAATTCGCCGGTCATGGCCTCGGCGTTGGCGGCGCTGTCGGCGCTCCAGCCGGCGTAGGTGACGTGGTCGAGGTTGTCGTGGTCGATGGTCTGCTCTTTTTCTCGGCGGATGGTGTCGATGAGCTCGATAAGCGGGCCGTTGAGCAGGGCGGCGGCTTCACCGACGAGTTGTTGCTGGGCCTGGTCGCGCGCGGTGTCGCCGGGGTCGTTGCCGATGGGCAATGCCGTCAGTTCGAGGGCGCGGGCTTCGATGAGGTCGGCGTCGATGGCGTTGAACAGGCTGCTGACGAGGTGACTGAGCTCGACCCCGCCGGCCGCTTCACGCAGGCGGCGCTGGTCGTCGGCGTCGAGTTGTTTGTCAAGCCGGGCGAGGCGGCCGGCGAGGGACGAGACGCTGTCGGCGTCGGTGGCGCCCATCAGGATGCCCATGGCGAGGTCCTTGAGCGGCACGCCGGGTTTGGTGATGAGCGGCTGGCTGGCGGTCTTGAGCGATTTGGTGACGCCGATGGCGTCGACGATGACGTAGTGGGTCTTGGCGGTTTTGGCGCTGGGGGTGACTTTTTTGAGGTCGTCCATGTCCAGCGTGCGGGTGCCGCGGCCTTTCATCTGCTCGAAGTAGTTGCGGCTCTTGACGTCGCGCATGAAGAGCAGGCATTCGAGCGGCTTGACGTCGGTGCCGGTGGCGATCATGTCGACGGTGACGGCAATGCGCGGGTGGTATTCGTTGCGGAACTGGGCGAGGATGGATTTGGGGTCTTCACCACGGTCGACCGTACCATCCGGCCATTTTTTGTCTTGCGCGGCGCGGTAGGTGACTTTCTTGCAGAAGGCGTTGCCTTCGCCGAATTCCTCGCGCACGGTGTTGATGATGTCGTCGGCGCGGTAGGGCTCTTTGTCCCTATAGGAGATGCTGACCAGGGTGGACATCTTGTCCGTCAGTTCCACCGACAAGTTTCTTTGCACGCCCTCCGTCTTGGTGTAGAGGTCTGTGCGTGTCACGAGGATTGGATCTTTCGTATGGGTGACAAATGAGCCGTAGTACTGTGTCGGTGTGACCAGCACATTGCCCACCGGCGTACCGATGATGGTGCTTGTGCGGCCCGTCACGGTCACCTCTGGACTGCCGACCGGCTTGCCGTTGCGGCTTTGTTCGAGCACGCCGCAGGGGGTGTTGTCGGCCTGGCCGAAGACGTAGGCGATGCGCTCGGGGGCAGATCGGAAGAGCGTCGTGTAGGGAAAGAGTGTC
>CALAGF010000057.1 GCA_937892345.1 uncultured Rhodocyclaceae bacterium
AAGCGTATTCCGCCCTGACCATCAAGCAACAGGGTGAAAGGCAGTTCAGCGCTGACGTGCCCCAGCGACTGCATGAGCCAGATTGCCTTCTTTTTGTCGTATACCAGCGGCACGCCGGGCTGACAGGCTTTGGCGGCATCGCCAAGGCTGTCGAGATCGTGCGTCACCGCAATACTCAACACCTGAAGTCCACGTGCTGCGTAAGCCGACTGTACCGCTGAGAGATCAAGGCGTTCCGCCTGACAGGGCGCACACCAGGGCGCCCAGAAGTGGAGCATCAAAGGCTTGCCGCGATATTGGGAAAACGCCACCGTTCGCCCTTTGGCATCCGGCATTTGCATGGCAAACAAGGCATCCAGTCCGGCAGCACTGGCGATGCTCGAGCAGCACACACAGCAGATCAGGCTAGCGAAGCGCAAGGCACGAATCACAGCAAATCCCCGCGCCGGAACAACTGATAACCCAGTAATGCCGTGCCCAGCCCCAGAAGCGCCGGGTAAAGCAGCGCGAACACCCGAAAACCGACCAGCCCGAACAGATCGATGATGACGTAGGCAGACGGTCCAAGCACAATCAACTGCGGATCAAACATTGCCAGCGCCGCCGTTCTGAAGACTTGCAAGGGGTTGATCAGCGCCAGCGATACCGCGATTTCCGGATCGATCCGTCCCTGAATCATGACCCCAAGCAGAATCAGGTCGAGAAACAGCAGCAACACCAGCCAGATCATGAAGGCCGCACCCTGCGCCATGTCGGTGGTCCGTGCCAGCACGGAGATCAACATGCCTATGCCCAGAAAACAGAGGCTCATGGAAGCGAGCAGCCCGGTGTAATACGCAAACATTTCCCAGGGGATCTCGATGCCATCAATTGTGCCCCAGACCACAGCGCCGGCCATGGCGAGAAAGACCGGTGCGAACACCACAATGTAGCGGCCGATCATTTTTCCCCAGAACCAGGCGTTAAGCGCCACCGGGAGCGACAGCAAATATTCGAAAACCCCGGCTTCCCGGTCTCCGGCCAGGGAACGCACCGTCGTGATCAGGACAAAAATGGGCAGGATGGCCATCGTCAGCTGAATATAGGTCACGAGCAGTCGCGAGAGACCAATGAAACCCAGCACCCGGGACTCGGTCAGGCCAAAGATGAACAGCAGCGCAACGATGCCCCCGAACACCAGGGTGTAAATCTGGAACCAGCGGGCGCGAAGCGACTCCACAATGTCCAGTTTGGCGGTCAACCACAGTTGATTCATGTTATTTGCCCTTGGCCAACAGATGCTGGCGGGTATCGGTAAAGTCCAGTGCGCCGGCCAGCGGGGCGGCAACGGCGGCGAAGTTGTAGCCCATGGGAGAGGTTCGGGTCACGAAAAAAGCCCGCTTCGGCTCCAGCCAGCGCATCTCTTCACGACTTTTGCTGTTGAAATCTGCAACCCAGAGCCGGGTTTCCGGTGCCTTCATCCAGGGATAGGTGTCCGCTTTTTCCTGCATCCAGAACACGAGACAGCCCACATCATCGAACTTGAAGGCGCGATCATCTGGTCCACCACGCAGTTGGGCCGCAAAACGGCGATCCGAAATCACCATGCTGCAACGCGCGCACACATCGCGATCCCATTTGATTTCAGCCATCCCGTCAGGCCAGCCATCCTTGCGACAGGCGCTGAGCAAGGCCGCCATCGGCGTCAGTACCAGCCCGCCCACCCCGAAACGAAGCAAGGCACGCCGACGAGCGAAGCGCCCATCATCCACAAGCCGGCCGGGCACAGCGTTCTTACACATCCCGTTTCTCGGTCAGCGACATATCACTGATCAGGGCGGTGTAGCGGGACAAAACGCCGAGAAAACGCAGGCGGTCCGGCCCGGCAATGGTGCCCTCCCAAACCGTGTTCGTTTCGTTGGACTGCAAGTGCCAGCCCGCAATTGCCTTGGCGAATGCGGGCTCGAAGCGCTTGAGTATGACCCGGCACAGCAGCCGGTCGGTAAGCGCGGCATCGTCGGCCACTTTGTCATCGAGCACCACCCTGCCGGTGTCCATTTCGATGACGCGATTGACCAGCGAAGAGACTTCGTCGAGGCGATGGCTGGAAATGATCATCGTTGCGTCATCAAGCCGTTCCGCGAGCAAATCAAAAAAGATTCTTCGCGCTTCGGGATCAAGATTGGCTGCCGGTTCATCCATCACCAGCACGCGCGCGTCACGCCCGAGCGCAATGGCAATCAGCAGCTTTTGCTTCATGCCGCCCGACAACCTGACAAACTGCCGGGTAAGAATGCCATCGACGTCCAGTCCCAGGCGCTTGCCGATATCGTGGATACGTTGAGGATCGGTCTTGCACAGGGCCGCGGAAAAATTGACCAATTGCCCGACGGGCATTTTCAACGGCGGCGGCAATTGGGGAACGAAGCCGATGATGCCGAGTACCGCAGTCCGGTTACTGCGCGGATCGCGACCATCGATACGGACTTCACCCTGATGGTCGTACTCGCCAAGCAGACAGCGAATCAGGGTGGTCTTGCCGGCCCCGTTGGAACCGATCAGGGCCACCCGTTCACCGAGGCCGATGTTGAGATCAATCCCGTTGAGCACGCTGGCGCGACGGAAGGATTTGCTAAGTTGCTTGAACTGAATCATGGGACCGATTGTAGGACCCGATCCTGCGGTCCACTTTGAATCTGGATCAAAAATTACAATAACTTGGACAAACCCTTGACCTCAAAGCGCAGGGCGCCGGTTGGGCAGGTGTCCACGCAATAGCCACAGCGTGTGCAATCCGGTCCCAGTCCGAGTGTTTCTTCAGCAGCCCGACCCTTGATCGTGACATCCAGCACATGCGGCACCAGGCACACCTTGCGGCAATCACCCTCGTGGAAGCAGTGTTCGACGTGATAGGTGATTTGCAGGGGCGACAAGGCACCGACAGCACCGTAGGTCAGGCCAATCGGACACACGTAGCGGCACCAGGCACGGCGCGACCAGAAAATTTCGAACAGGAGCAGCAGGAAAACCCAGCCCAGGGCCAAGCCGGGACCGTAGATCAACGCCCGTGACAGGATGCCGGTAGGCGAAATGGTCTCGAAAATGGTGTAGCCGGAAACCAAGGACATCAGGGCAAACAAGACCCAGAAAACGGTGCGTGTACCGCGATGAAACTCATGATCGGTGACAATCTTGCGGTCAACCAGCCACAGATGCAGTTTTTCAGTCCATTCCGCCAGCAGGTGATACGGGCACACCCAGGAACAGAAACTGCGCCCGCCTAACAGCACCCACAGCAGGAACACGGTGAATGTGCCGATAAACAGGTTCACGATGATGTGCTTGTGCGCCAGCATGACGTGCAGGGCCGAATTCAGGTCGATCAGGTGGAAGCCGACAAAGCGCGATGCCGTCAGTGCGCCCTCGAGGATCTGGATATCGAGCCAGAAACTGAAGACGAACAGCAGGTTGACCGCAATCAACACCGCCCAGCGGCGATTGCGCCAGCGGTGGCTAACGTCATGGTGTGCGCGCGCATGCAGCTTTTCCTTGATGTAGCGATCCTTGTCCGCATATTTGAGGACCATGATCTGCTGCACTGTTTCCGACACTTTTTCCGGTTTGCGCGGTGCTGCCCCCAGCATGCCCTTGAAGAGTTCGACAAAGCGGCCCATTACGCGCCCTCCTTCCATACCGCCTGTGCATCGATCACGATGGCAGCCGGTTCAGCCGGACAGATCATTTCACACACACCGCAACCGACGCATTGCGCCAGTACCACGGGTTTGAAACGGCGCTCGCCTGCCTCGTTGACAAAACCGACCAGCGCAATCGCGTCTTTGATGGGGCATTCGGTGACACAGAGATCACAGACTTCGCGATCGTAATGCC
>CALAGF010000058.1 GCA_937892345.1 uncultured Rhodocyclaceae bacterium
GCGTGCTCGTGCAATTGGCGCAACTGGCCGCCTTCACCCAGGTTCCTGAGCGGGCCGGCTATCCTTTCATCGAGCAAGCCTGGTGGGTTCTCCTGTTGGCCTATCCGCCGGCCACCATGCTGCTCTGCCTGATTTTTCGCGATCAGGAGCAACGCCTCGAACAGCAGCAGGCGTTGCAAGCGGCACAGGAAGCGGCCATGCGCGAGCGCTCCATGCTGCGCACCCTGATCGACACGCTGCCCGACCTCGTCTGGCTAAAGGATCCCAAGGGCGTCTATCTCGCCTGCAATCATCGCTTCGAGCAATTTTTCGGGGCGAGCGAGCGAGAAATTGTCGGCAAGACCGACTATGACTTTGTCGACAAGGCCCTGGCCGACTTTTTCCGGGACAAGGACCGCGCCGCCCTGGAAAAAAGCACCCCGTCGGTCAATGAAGAGGAAATCACCTTTGCCGAAGACGGCCACCATGAACTGCTGAGAACCACCAAGATCCCGAAGAGGTGGCCCCGCGCAGTTGGACAGAAATTTGGTTTTCTTAAGTGAGTTCTCTGCGGGTTAAGCCGCTGCGGCGAGCAGCGGCTGGTTGAAGTAAGCCGTATCCGGGGTTTGCCCGTCAAGCGTTGAGTGCGGGCGACGACGATTGTAAAAATCGAAGTAGCGGGCCAGCGCCTGTCGGACCTCGGAAACGGTGTCGTAGCCGTGCAGGTAAATCTCCTCGTACTTGACCGATTTCCAGAGGCGTTCGACGAATACGTTATCGCGCCAGCAGCCCTTGCCATCCATGCTGACCTGAATGCTGTGCTCCTGAAGCAAGCCAATGAAGGCCGAACTGGTGAATTGGCTGCCCTGGTCTGTGTTCATGATTTCCGGTCGGCCATACTTCATGATGGCCTCTTCCAGAGCATCGACGCAGGGATCAGCCGTCAGGCTGTTCGACAGGCGCCAACTCAGCACCCGACGGGTTGCCCAATCAAGCACCGCGCTCAGATAGACGAAGCCCCGGCGCATCGGGATGTAGGTCGTATCCATGGCCCAGACCTGATTCGGACGCTCGATGGCAAGGCCGCGCAGCAGGTAGGGATAGATGCGGTGTGCCTGGTTGCGCCGACTGGTGTTGGCCTTGCGGTAGATGGCCTGGATATCGAGCTTCTTCATCAGCGTACCGACATGTTTGCGACCGATTTCATGGCCTTCGAGCTTGAGCATATCGCGCAACATCCGCGCACCGGCAAAGGGATGCTCCAGGTGCAGTTCATCAATCCGCCGCATCAGCATCAAATCGATTTCGGATGTGGGCTGCGGCTGGTAATAGACAGAAGAACGCGAAAGCTCAAGTAACTGGACTTGCCTGACGACAGGCAGATCGTGGGCCTTGTCGATCATCGTTTTGCGCTCGCATCGCCGATGCGACCGAGCGCGACGGCCAAAAAATCAATCTCCAACGCCTGCTGGCCTATCTTTGCATGCAAATCCTTCAGGTCCGGCGTGGCCGCCTGCTTCTCGGCAGCCGTCGCAAAGACACCCGAGGCGTTCTCGAGCAATTGTGTCTTCCATTGCGTAATCTGATTCGGATGAACGTCAAACTTCTCTGCTAACGCAGCCAGCGTCTCATCGCCCTTGAGGGCGGCAATCGCCACTTTGGCCTTGAAGGCGGCTGTGTGGTTACGGCGGGGTCTTCTCATTGCTTCTGCTCCTAGGCAGGCGATTTCCATCGCCCATTGAAGCAGAGATTTCACTTAACTCGATGTCCGGATTCGCGGAACCACCTCTTGGGAAGCTAAGCGTGAAGGGGGAGCACCGTATCCAGCTATGCTTGAATCAGCCTAAAGAACCGCCATGGCGAACAACAGTTCTATTTTTTGTCC
>CALAGF010000059.1 GCA_937892345.1 uncultured Rhodocyclaceae bacterium
GGAATGACGGCGCCGTTTGCATCTTTGCGCTGACCGGTTTCCATTTCGTGGCTGATCAGAGCCTTCACTTCGGTAACGCCATCCTTGACGGAAGCGCGAATTTTCATTGGCTTAGCTGCCATAATAAATCTCCTTGATTTCGTTTGATCTGGTTAGGGCTTAGCCGCCGCAGCCGCCGAGGGTGACCTTGATTTCCTTGGTCGCCATGTAGAACTTGCCATCCGCCTTGACCAACGCATACACGGTGGAGGTCTGGCCCATTTTGACGCGAGTCTGCACATTGGCTTCGGTGCCAGCCGGCAGCGTGAAGCTGGCTGCCAGAGCGTTCGGATTCTTGTCGATCAAGATGGCAAGCATGGTCGTACCGGCCAAGGAGGAGGTCACACCCACTGGGACAACCGCACCGTTTTCTGCAATATCCGGACCGGTTACCTGTACATCCTTGCTCTCGGCCGGCGTTCCGGCACCCAAGGCCTTCAGCGTATCGGCCATGCTCTTGGCCTCGAAAGCGGCCTTGTTCCAATCGGCCAGAGCGATACCCGGATTAATGATGCCAGCGGCAGCCAGCGCGCCAAGCACAGCGGCACCGGTACCTGTCTTCAATACTTTACGACGTTGATTGTTCATGATTTCTCCTCTGAAAAATGGGTAGTTACTTGGCACCGGACAGGATCCACCTGACCAGCACCTTGATGTCTTCATCCTTGACGTGCCCGTTTGGCGGCATCGGAACAGAACCCCAGACGCCCTGACCGCCTGCCTTGACCTTGGCAAAGAGGCGATCCGCCGCATCCGCCTGATCCTTGTAACGCGCCTGGATTTCGTTGTAGCCGGGGCCGACCACCTTGTTGGTCAAACCATGGCAGGCCATGCAGGCATTGGCATTCGCCAAGGCAAATTCAGCCGACTGAGCCGGTGCCTTGGCAGCGGCAGCCTCTCCTTCAATAGTACGAATCCCGCGAACAGGGCCAAAGCTGCGGTTCTGATCTTCCAGATTGCCATGAGCGGTGCGCGCATAGTCCGGAAGGACGGAGCCAATGCGGACGTCTTTCTTGCAATCCTTCATGCAAGCGATGTTTTTCATGTCCGGCTTGCCACCATTGCCAATACCGCCCTTGGTTGCAGGTGCCCCCGGCCACATGCCGTGGTTGGTTGTCATGCCATTGCGGTTTGGCATCTTCTTCTGGATCTCGCCAATATTCTTGTCAGACAACACGAAGTCACCCGGCACGATTTCAGCGAGATTGAGGAAGTAGGCCAGGATTGCGTAAACATCATCCGGCTTCAGGGACTTCGGTGCAGTCCAGGGCATCGCACGATAGATGTAGTCCCAAACGGTCGAGATTGTCGCGACTTTGGTGAAGGTCGTACGCTGCGGAATATCACCGGTAACGAAACCGCCAACGCGGCCGTTCTTGATGTCGTCCTGCGTCGTCCCGCCCACCAGCGGCGTGAACACCTCATTGGACTCGCCGAAGGAACCGTGGCACGAGGCACACTTCTCTTCGAATAGATCGTTACCCCGTTCAACATTACCCGACCCCTTGGGCAAACCCTTGAAGTCGGGACGGACATCGATATCCCACGCAGCCACTTCCGCCTGAGTCGCCTGACGGCCGAGTCCTTTGTAGTTATCGAAAGCAAAGGCCGCCGTGGCCAGCGTAGCGGTGGCCAGTACAAAAATTGACTTAGAGAACCTGGACATTGCTGATCTCCCCGCTTTCGACGACTTTCCAGGACTGGATGGCGTTGTTGTGATAAATCGACTTGGTCCCGCGCACTTCACGCAACTGACCATAACTCGGCTGGACATAACCGGTTTCGTCAATGGCGCGGGATTGGAGAATGGCCGGCTTGCCATCCCAGACCCAGTCGGCATTGAAACGGGTCAAGGCCTTGTTTTGAACCGGGCCTTCAATACGCGCCGGTTTCCAGTTGATGCCGCCATCGGTAGAGACATCTACACGGGTAATCTTCCCGCGTCCTGACCAAGCCAGACCGGAGACATTGTAGAAACCGCTCTCCAGCAAGCGTTGACCGCCGGAAGGCGTGGTAATCACCGACTTGCACTCCTGAATGGAGGTGTACTGACGATGCATTCCATCCGGCATCAAATCGATGTAATGAACCGCCTCGTCCTTGGTTGCATATGGCTTATCGCCCACTTCAATTCGGCGCAGCCATTTGACCCATGAAACGCCTTGCACGCCCGGCACAACCAGACGCAAGGGGTAACCGTTTTCCGGCCGCAGCATTTCGCCGTTCATGCCGTAGGCAACGAAAACCTCGCCACTTTCGACCATTTCCATGGGAATGGTGCGGGTCATCGACGAGCCGTCAGCCCCTTCAGCCAGCACATAACGGGCTTTTTTGTAATCTACGCCACAGTCTTCGAGCAGCAACTTCAGCGGCACCCCGGTAAATTCAGAGCAAGAAAGCATGCCATGCGTGTACTGCACGGTCGGGACGGCGACATTGCCCCATTCGAGGCCGGTGTTCGCTCCACATTCGATAAAGTGAATACGCGATACCGGCGGCAGACGCATCAACTGGTCCATGGTGTACACCTTGGGCTTCTTCAGGAATGCGGGATCAGAGCCATTGATCATCAGACGATGACGGGCCGGATCCACATCATGCCACCCTTGGTGGTGACGCTCGAAATGCAGACCGGAGGGCGTAATAATGCCAAACAAGCCCTGCAGCGGAGCAAATGACACCGACGCCCCGCCCACTCGAGCCAAACCTGGCGACTCACGACGCAGCAACTGGCTTTCAAACTTGGAAGGTTGACCGTAGGGGTTCGTAGCTACCGGCATACCCAGACTAGTTGACCAGGGTGGCAAGTTCAGTATCTCGGGATCACCCTCGACGGCGCGCGCCGCTATCGGAGCCGCCATCGCCGCACTAGCGGCGAAAAAACTCTTGCGCAAAAAATTGCGCCGCCCCGCTGCCACAGCCTTGACCTGTTCTTCCGACAGGAAGTTTTCCGGAGCGGGCTGCAAGCGCCCCGGCTTATTCGATAAATCACCCATAGAGATTTCTCCCCTCCGCTCGATTGACTTCAAGAATTGCAAGACACCGACGCCACCCCCAGCACCTCGCCAAGATCACTGCTTGCAACGGTGATGCTGACGGTTCTGCAGATGTCGACAAAATTGGGATCAACGACTTTGTAGTAGACAGAGCTTCCTTCGCGTCGGCGTCCAACCACCCCCGCCCTGAAAAGAATATTCAAGTGCCGGGAGATATTCGCCTGAGTCAAACCAACCCGCTCGACCACATCATTGACTGCGCGCTCTTCGGCGCACAGACAGGAAAGAATGCGCAGGCGTGTCGGGTCAGCCAGCAAGCTGAAATACCGTGCAACCTGCTCGAATACGCGGGATGTCTCGTCCATGTCGTTTTGATCTATATCAACATCAATGTATAACTGAGTATTTATATAGTCAACAACTAATATTGTTGCGACGCAGCATGCTTTTTTGACGAAAGCGCTTTACGCTTGCCCCTGCGTGAAAGTTGCCAATCCAATAAAATCACGGCACATCGCAATTCACAACACAACGTAGAGGAAGGAGATTTCTCAATGAAACCATTTGCAACCGCAATTGCAACGTCCCTGCTGCTTGCAGCCGGGACCGCACAGGCTGCCGATCCAAACCTTGGACGCAACCTGGCCGCCACCTGCGCAAACTGCCACGGAACGAACGGCAAGGCTGTTCAGGGTTCCGGACTGGATAGTCTGGCCGGAGAAAACAAGGAAAAGCTGCTACAGAAGCTTGCCGACTTCAGAAGCGGCGACAAGCCGGCTTCCATCATGCACCAGATCTCGAAGGGCTATACCAACGAGCAACTGGCACTGATCGCTGAATATTTTGCCGCACAAAAATAAGGGAGGATGACAATGTTCCAGATGAAACGACGTGACTTTCTCAAAGTAGGTGCTGCGGCCGGCGCGATGGCTTCCATGTACGGTTGCGCAGTCGGCAACAAGGCTGGTGGCCATGTGGTTGTGGTTGGTGGCGGTTTCGGTGGCGCAACAGTCGCCAAGTACCTGCGGATGTGGAGCGAAGGCGCTGTCCAGGTCACCCTGATCGAGCGCAACCCGACCTTTATTTCCTGCCCTATCTCCAATTTGGTCATTGGCGGCATGAAAAACATGGCTGACATTACAGTCAGCTACGACAACCTCAAGAATCACTGGGGCGTACGCGTCATTCAGGATGAAGTGACCGGACTGGATGCGGCTAAACGCACCGTGAAACTGGCCAAGGGCGGCGATATCAGCTATGACCGCCTGGTACTTTCGCCAGGGGTCGACTTCATGTTTGACCAGATTCCCGGCCTTAACAATCCGGATGCCCAGAGCAAGATTCTTCACGCGTGGAAGGCCGGTCCGCAAACCGTTGCCCTGCGCCAGCAACTTGAAGCGATGAAGGACGGCGGCGTGTATGCAATCGCAATCCCCAAGGCCCCGTACCGTTGTCCGCCCGGACCTTACGAACGCGCCTGCCTGGTTGCCAACTACTTCAAGAAAAACAAACCGAAATCCAAGGTGGTCATCCTAGATGCCAACGAAGATGTCCAGTCCAAGAAAGCCTTGTTCACCAAGGCATGGAATGATCTCTACAAGGGCATCATCGAATATCGCAACAATAGCGAAGTGAAGGATGTAGAAGTTGCTTCCAACACCGCCATTCTCGAATTCGACAAGTTCAAGGCAGATGTCCTTAACGTGATTCCACCACACAGGGCTGGCATCATTGCCGCGCAATCTGGCATCAAGCTGGTGAACAACAGCTGGGTCGACATCAACTGGCAATCCATGGAGTCAACCAGCACCCCGGGTATCCATGTGCTGGGCGACGCAGTATTCCCAGCCCCGACCATGCCGAAGTCCGGACATATGGCCAATCAGCATGGCAAGCTCGCTGCAGCGGCCATCCTGAATCTTTTGGCCGGACAGGAAGTGAATCCAGCGCCGGTGGTGATGAATACCTGCTACAGCTTCGTCGATGACAAAAATGTCATTCACGTTGCATCCGTGCACCAGTATGACGCTGCAACCAAACTGGTTCAGCCGGTCAAAGGCGCAGGAGGTGTATCGGCTGCCCGCAATGAACTGGAAGGCAAGGTTGCGATGGCTTGGGCAAAAAATATCTGGGCAGACATGCTGGCCTGATCGATATTTTCAGCACAAAAAAAGCCGCCGCAAGGCGGCTTTTTTTCGTTGAATAGTCACAAAAACGTTAAAATCAAGAATCGTTCATGCAGTGAGCTTTCATGATTTTTTCCCTCCGCTTGCCTACCACCCTGCGTGCCAAGCTACTGCTGTTGATGGCTCCCCTGATCAGCCTCAGCATCCTTGGCGGCGGCTATTTTCTGACGCTCTCCGGTCAGGAAGCCATCCTGAAAGAAAAACGTGATCATCTGTTGGGTATCACGCGCATCCAGTTGATCGAATTGCAAGCCCGGGGGGGATTCACCCAGCTTGAAAAAAATCTCCCTGCAGCCGAAAAAACACACAGGGAAGAAATCATTGCTGGCTTGAACCAGTTGCTGAGAGACTCCAGCGACCAGATTGCCACGGCATTTCCCGGTGTGGGTGTCGGCTTCTACCACAAGGGGCTCGACGCCATCATCACCTACGGCCCAAGCATCGAATACGGCAATACCGTCGGCAAATCGATTTCCGATGACCATCCCGGACGAAAAGTACTCGCTCTCGGTCTGACAGATGTCGTAAGTGGCCAACAGGTACGCGGCGAAATCATGAACGCCATGACCCCGATTCAGGAAAACGGTGAAGTCGTCGGCTATGTATGGGCCAACGAATTACTGTCCGATATTGCCGAACAGATATCGGCAATGCGCACAAAAATTCTTGCATTTGCCAGCCTGACCCTGATCATCGCCCTGGCCCTCATCTACAGCGTAGTAACCCGTTTGACCCGCGACATGGCTCAGATTCAGGAAGGCCTGCAAAAGATGGAAACGGATCTTACGGTCCGCATTCCCAAATTAGACGGTGAAACCGGACGTGTGGCAGAAGCCGTCAACAACATGGCCAAATCACTGTTTGATGCGCAATTTCGCGAGCGTGCTGCAGCACAAAATGCGTTGCGCGAAACAGAGGACACGCTGCGAGCCGCCATCGATGCCATCGATGAAGCTTTTGTACTCTTTGATCAAGATGACCGGCTAGCCTACTTCAATCACAAGTACGCAGAGCTTTTCTCCACCAATGGACAACTGCATGCGGGCGTTCCTTTCGAATCCATGCTCAGGGAAGGCATCTCGCGAGGCTTGTTCCCGGAAGCGGCAAAAGACGAGGATGCCTGGTTGCAGCAACGGCTGATGGAGCACCGCTCGGGAGACTCCACCATAGAGGAACAACTCTCTGATGGCCGGTGGCTGCGGATCGTAGATCGGCGTAGCGCCAGCGGTCACATTGTCGGTTTCCGCATGGATATCACCGACCTAAAGTTGGCCAAGGAAACCGCAGAAGCTGCCAGCCATGCGAAAAACCAGTTTCTGGCAAATATGAGCCATGAAATTCGCACCCCAATGAACGGCGTGCTGGGCATGACCGAACTGCTGCTGGACACTGAACTCGATCAGGAACAGCGCGAATACGCGCAAACTGCCGCCAGTTCAGCTCAAGCATTGCTCGGACTCATCAACGACATTCTCGATTTTTCCAAGATCGAGGCTGGCAAGCTGGAAATTGAACGCATTGATTTTGACCTGCGCGTACTTGTCAGCGAAATCTGCGACTTGCTTGCGTTGCGTGCTGACGAGAAACGCATCGAACTGATCTACGCCATTCATCCCGAGGTACCGTCTTTGCTCAAGGGGGATCCGGGACGGATTCGCCAAATATTGCTCAACCTTCTCGGTAACGCCATCAAGTTCACCCAGATCGGCGAAGTCACGCTCCATATTCGCCTGTTGCACGAAGCGCAAGACAGGGTTCAGCTTCAGTTCAAGATTACCGACACAGGCATCGGTATTCCTGAAAGCAAGCAAGGGATGTTGTTCTCCCCCTTTACTCAGGCCGATGCCTCAACAACGCGGCAATTCGGCGGCACCGGGCTGGGTTTGTCCATCGCGCGTCGATTGTGCGAACTGATGGGCGGAGAAATTGGCGTCACCAGCAAGGAAGGGCAAGGCTCCACATTCTGGTTTGAGTTGCCCTTCCACGTTCAGGTCGCAACGAATGACATCCCCCCACCCGCCAACGATCAAATACTGGCGGGCAAGAGGATGCTGATTGTTGATGACAGCCAGACGAATCGACGCCTCCTTGAAGTACTGCTGGGAAGCTGGTCTATCGAGGTGCTTTCTGCGGTCGACGGTGAATCAGCGCTTGAAATCCTGTCCACCGAAACAAGTGCCGAGCGGACGGTCAACACCATCATTCTCGACATGCAAATGCCGGGACTCAGCGGCGAAGATGTTGGAAAAGTCATACGCCAGAATCCTGCGCTGAAGGATATACCGCTGGTTCTGCTAACCTCGGCTGCGCTGCGCGGAGATGCAGAGCGCCTCCACCAGGCGGGCTTTTCCGCCTACCTGAACAAGCCGATCAAGGAAAGCCTGCTCAAAAACTGCCTGAAATCCTTGTTTGGCAGTTCGGACACGGTGAAACGAGAGTTGATTACCCGCCACAGTCTGGCTGAGGCGGCCCGCCACTCGCGCATCCTGCTGGTTGAAGATAACCCGGTCAATCAAAAGCTGGCGATCACATTGCTCCACAAGCTGGGACACCATGTCGACGTGGCTGATAACGGCGCAATCGCGCTGGAAAAACTTGCGGCCAATCATTACGACCTTGTTTTGATGGACTGCCGCATGCCCGTGCTTGATGGCTATGAAACCACGCAAGCGATCCGCGCCGGTTCGCACGGGGTCCTGGATCCGCAAATCAGCATCATCGCAATGACTGCCAATGCCATGGAAGGCGACCGCGAATCTACGCTTGAAGCCGGCATGAATGATTACCTTACCAAGCCCATTAATGCGCAATTGTTGGCTGACGCAATCAACCGCTGGACCAAGAGCACAACAGCTGCACCGCAACCCAAGCCGGCCCCGGAAAACATTCCTCTGCACAGTGTCGTTTTTGACCCAGAGGAGTTATTGGAGCGCCTCGGTAATGATGTCGAACTGGTAAGACTCGTTTTGCTGGAAATTCCGAAAGGTTTAAACGAAGAAATTGAGGGCTTGAAAGCAGCCCTCAATGCCGGCGAAACCGGGGTTGTGGAACGTCGAATCCATACGATCACCGGCCTTGCCGGTACGGCCAGTAGCAAACAGCTTCACGGCCTTTCAAGCAGAATTGAAGCGATGATCCGTCAAGGCGAATTCGAAACTGCTACGCCTTTGCTTCCCCTGCTGGAACAATCCAACGCTGCCCTGGCCGAGAAAATCGAGGAATGGCTGCACAAAAATCCTGCGTAAAAAAGCCGCCCGCAGGCGGCTTCAAAGCATCATCGGGCTTGAAAAGCCCTTATTCCAGCGTCGAAATATAAGTTGCAACCGCGTGGGTTTCGAGTTCGCTCAGCTTTGAGGCCACCGTATGCATCACTGCGTTATCGTTGGTTCGCTCGCGCTTGTTGAATTGTTTCAACTGATCCTCGATATATCGCGGATGCTGACCCGCCAGCCTTGGCAGCAACGGGGTGCCGTGACCCTTGGCACCATGGCAGCTCGCACAAGAGGGCAAACCCGAGAACTCGTTGCCGCGATCAAAAATAAACTTGCCAACCATCGCCAAGGCTTCGTCGCTGACAACCCGCGGGGCAACCTTCTTGTTCTGGAAAAAGGCACCAAGTGACTTCATTTCCGAAGGCGTAAGGTCTTCCGTCTGCGGCTTCATCGTGTCGCTATTACGCTTGCCGGATTTGAAATCACCCAGTTGCTTGGCAATGTAATCTGAATGCTGACCCGCAAGCCGGGGGAACACGGCACTCGCGGCCTCTCCCTCAAGGCCATGACACAGAAAACAGCGACCTGAAACGATTTCTTCAGCACGCGCCAAGTCGACCGGATCTGCAGCAAACAAGGACATCGACATCGCAGACGATGCGATCAGCAGCGCCACTCTCCTGGACAACTTGTTCATATCCCCTCCTGACCTAGTAGAAAATTATTAAATCCTAATTATCTTATCCCCAAGTATCAAGCTTTCATGCATGCCCGGTACTGCCAAAGCCGCCCTCGCCACGGTCAGAAACCGAAAATTCTTCAACAATATTGAAGCCAAGCTGTAAAACGGGCACAACCACCAGTTGTGCGATGCGTTCCAGGGGCGCAATCGTGAAAGGCGAATTGCCACGATTCCACATCGAAACCATCAACTGTCCTTGATAGTCGCTGTCGATCAATCCGACCAGGTTTCCGAGCACGATGCCATGCTTATGGCCCAAGCCTGAGCGCGGCAGGATCATCGCAGCAAGTCCGGGATCAGCCAGATGAATGGCCATGCCGGCCGGCACCAGCACCGTTTGTCCAGGCGCGAGTTCCAAAGGCTCGTCGATACAGGCACGCAAATCCAGACCGGCAGAGCCCGGTGTTGCATAGGCAGGCGGCATCTCCTTGAGACGAGGATCAAGAATTTTCAGGTCAATGCGGTGCATACGTCTTTTCCAGTCAAATTTACAATATGTTGAATCAATTGGCTGGCCAGTTCGGTTTTGCTGCCAGGCGGCAGGGGATGCGAACCCGCATCGTCGAACAGAACCAACCGGTTATCGTCGCCACCAAAGCCCTCCTGAATCAGGTTGGCCACGATCAGCGGAATGTTTTTCTTGCGCCGTTTGGCTTGCGCGTAGGCCTCAAGATTACGGCTTTCAGCAGCAAAACCCACACAGAAGGGTCCATCAGGAAGCGCGGCAACTTCCGCAAGAATATCCGGATTCTCCACCAATTCAATCGGGGGGATACCACCATCGTCCTTTTTGAGCTTGTGCTCGGCGACATTCGCGACACGATAATCAGCCACTGCGGCGACCCCGATAAAAATATCGGCGCTTGCCGCACGTTGCATGACTGCCGCGTGCATCTCGAGTGCGCTTCGGACATTGATACGGTCAACACCATAAGGGGCGGAAATTCCAACAGGGCCCGAAACCAGCGTTACCTCGGCCCCGGCCTGCCACGCCGCACGAGCAACTGCGTAGCCCATGCGGCCGGAGGAAAGATTGGTAATACCGCGCACCGCATCAATCGCCTCGAAAGTTGGCCCCGCGGTAATCAAAACCTTCTTGCCTCGCAGACAGTCCGGCACCATAAATGACAGGACTTCTTCAAGAATTTCGTCTGGCTCCAGCATGCGGCCAGCGCCAACCTCGCCGCAAGCCTGTTCGCCACTTGCCGGCCCGAGGACGCGGACACCATCAGCAGCCAACTGAAGCATGTTGCGTTGCGTCGCTGGGCTCTCCCACATCTGGCGATTCATCGCGGGGGCGACCAACAGCGGACAATTTCTCGCCAGCACCATGGTGGCGAGCAAATCATCGGCCATACCATGCGCTACGCGGGCAAGAAAATCGGCAGAAGCCGGCGCGATCAGAATCAGATCGGCTTGCCTGGACAAATCAATATGAGCCATGGCGTTAGGCATGCGAGCGTCCCACTGATCAAGGTAGACCGGACGCCCGGATAGCGCCTGAAAGGTCGTCGCACCGACAAAGTGCGTTGCCGCACTGGTCATCGCCACCTGAACCTCTGCCCCAAGCTTGCCTAGCAACCTGACCAGTTCCGCCGCCTTGTAGGCAGCAATACCACCGGTTACCCCAAGAACAATGCGCTTGCCATTTAATTCCATTTTCATATTCGCTAGAATGAAAGCCTCTGCATTTTAATCGGAAAGTCATGAGCATCACCGACTGGCCAGCACAGGAACGCCCTCGCGAGCGCCTGCTCAATCTCGGCCCTGCTGCGCTTTCCGATGCGGAGCTATTGGCGATCTATCTCAGGGTGGGCATCCGGGGGAAAAGTGCAGTGGATCTGGCGAGAGATTTACTGCACCGTTTTTCCGGACATCTTGGACAACTGGCAGAGGCACCCCTTGGCGAACTTGCCTCGGTACCCGGGATCGGTATCGCCAAGGCTGCCCAACTCAAAGCAAGCTTTGAACTGGCTCGCAGAGCCCTTGCCCAGGAAATGCAGGTCCGGAGTGCACTCGGCACGCCGGGAGCCGTTCGCGACTGGCTGCGCCTGAAACTCGCACATCGCAAAAATGAGGTCTTCATGGTCTTGTGGCTTGATGCCCAAAACCGCCTGTTGCAAGCAGACGAGTTGTTCAATGGCACACTGACTCAAACTTCGGTTTACCCGCGCGAAGTCGTCAAGGCGGCGCTGGCAAGAAATGCGGCTTCCGCCATTTTGGCGCACAACCATCCATCAGGGCTTGCTGAACCATCAAACGCTGATCAAATGCTCACGCGGACCCTGAAAGACGCTTTGGCGATGGTCGACGTGAAACTTCTCGACCATTTCATCATCGCCGGAAACGCCCACCCACTCTCGTTCGCGGAGCGTGGACTCATTTAATCCGAAAAAAGGACTTGATCGTTCATAAGCTTCTAGCTAAACTCGCGGGCTTTCTTCTAGCAAATTCTGGAGCACCATCATGGCGCGAGTCTGCCAAGTAACGGGTAAAGGCCCGATGGTTGGGAACAACGTTTCCCACGCCAATAACAAAACGAAGCGCCGCTTCCTGCCGAACTTGCAGTACCGCCGCTTCTGGGTCGAAAGCGAAAACCGCTTCGTCCGCCTGCGCGTTTCCAACGCCGGTCTGCGCGTGATCGACAAGAACGGCATTGATGCTGTCCTGTCCGACCTGCGCGCCCGTGGCGAAATCTAATCGAAAGGGACTGAAAAATGGCTAGCAAAGGCGGTCGCGAAAAGATCAAGCTGGAATCCACTGCGGGTACCGGTCACTTCTACACCACTTCCAAGAACAAGCGCACGACGCCTGGAAAACTGGAATTCATGAAGTACGACCCGAAGGCACGCAAGCACGTTGCCTACAAGGAAGTGAAGCTGAAGTAATCAGCCCACCTCTGCGTACAAAACCCGCCTCTCGGCGGGTTTTTCATTTTGTGGCGCAGAATTCCCGCGCCAGTTAATCGCCAACATCAGGCCACTGAAAAATCTCTGCGGGACATTACGAGCAGAAGTCCCAAAATGCCGCCAAAGAGCAGCACTGACCAGTTGGCAATGGAAAGACCGAAAAATACCCATTCCTTGCTCGAACAAAACCCGGTTGCCAGAAAAAGTGATGGCCACTGCATGCCGAGCAGATCAACAAACTGCTCAATCAAATCCGGATTACTAAACCCACAGGCAGGTGCCAGTTCCGGGTAGGCCTGCATCCAGCTTTGGTAAACGGCAATGCCCAAACCCGAAAATGCAGAGACTGCGATCAGCCCGATCCATAACAGCTGTGCTGACGGAAAAAGAAAACCAAGCAAAGCAAGTCCGGCGATAACCAGATAAAGCAGGCGCTGGAAAATACAGTAAGGGCATGGAGAGAGATGCAAAAGGTGCTGCAGATTCAGTCCAAACACGGTCACACCAAGACTCGCCAGCGACAAGGCAGCAAACCAGGCTCTGAGAGGTACGGTTTTCCAATTCATTTTTAACTTCCGGTTGAGACAATGAGTGCGATTTTAACCGTTTGACTGCGTCGACCGCAGCCGGCAGCAAACGGGTTGCCAAGATGGACCCCGACCGGCGGCAGAGATAAGATGTGCGGATGAGTACACGTATCCTGCTAGTCGAAGACGACGAACGCCTGGCCGAACTGACGGCCGAGTATCTTTCCCGCAACGATCTTTCCGTGAGCATCGAGCCGCGTGGCGACATTGCGGAAGCCCGAATTCTCTCGGAACAGCCCGATCTCGTCATTCTCGATGTCATGCTACCCGGCAAGGACGGTTTCGAAGTCTGCCGAGCAGTGCGCAGCCAGTACCGCGGCGTGATCCTGATGCTGACCGCCCGAGACGAAGACTTCGACCAGATTCTGGGTCTTGAACTGGGGGCTGATGACTACATCGCCAAACCCGTGCAACCCCGTGTATTACTCGCGCGCATCAAGGCACTGTTGCGCCGGGTGACCGTCGCCACCGAAGCAACCGGTGATCAGGAGTCACTGGTCTTTGGTCAATTCCGCATTAGTCAGGCGACACGCACAGCCAGCCTTGCCGGGCAGGCAATCGACCTCACAACGGCAGAATTTGACTTGCTCTGGCTGCTCGCCTCGCACGCCGGCAACGTCCTGTCGCGCGACGATCTCCTGCAGGAACTTCGCGGCATCGGGTTCGACGGCTTGGACCGCTCGATCGATGCCCGCATTTCCCGGCTGCGCAAAAAGCTCAATGACGATCCTGAGAACCCCACGCGGATCAAGACCGTGCGCAGCAAAGGCTATCTGTTCAGCAAACATGACTGGAACTGATCCCAGCGAACAGCAGAAACCCGAGAAAACCCCGCCCCAAGGGCTGGTGCGTTCCCTTTTTCGGGTATCACTGCCGCGTTGGCACGGCGGACGCTACAGCCTGTCGAAACTCTTCTTCAACTTTTATTTGTTGGCGATGGGATCCTTCGTTGCCATCGCCTTTACCGCCGACTTCATCATTGCCAATGCCCAACGGGGCATTACCGATGACTATGCGCGCCGCTTCATGCGCGGCACCATCACCCTCATTGAAGACGAACTCTTCCGTTTCCCAAGGCGGCAATGGGAAACCGAAATCAAGACCATCAACGACAAGTTTGCCTACCGCCTCGGGATCGTTGAGCGCATCACCCTGGACACCAAGCTCACCAGCGCACAAGTTGAGAAACTTGACGCCGGCGACATCGCCATCGCGCACAACAACGACATCATGTACCACCGTCTTGGGTTGAGCAGCAAAATCCTGGTCGTCGGCCCATTGTCAGCCAGCCAAAATACAGAAAACACCGAACGCCTGCCGCTGGAACTGCGTCTGCGCCTGCTGACCTGGAGCCTGATCGGGGTCATTTTTGCGATTGCCCTCTGGTTCTGGATCCGCCCGGTCTGGCGCGACCTCGAAGGCTTGCGCCAGACCGCCCGCGCCCTCGGGGATGGTGATTTCGATGCGCGCTCACCACTCACCCGTACCCAGTTACTCGCGCCACTGGCGGACACACTCAACAGCATGGCCGAACGCGTGCGCCAACTGCTGGCCACGCACCGCGAACTCTCCTGCGGTATTTCACACGAACTGCGCACTCCCATCGCCCGCATGCGCTTTGCCCTGGAAATGCTGGCCGGCACCGACGAACTGGCAGAGCGCCAGCGCCTGTGGGGAATGATGGAAGCCGATCTTGACGAGCTCGATCAACTGATCGACACCAGCCTGACCTATGCCCGTTTTGAGCGGGATGCCCCGGAAGCTCACTTCAGCAGTGTTCGTTTTGCCGACTGGCTGACCGAAGAAGTCGAATCGGTTCGCCTGCTGGGTCGCACACTCAATGTCACGGTCGACACCCAGACCCTGCCGGAAAACCTGCACGTAGACCTCGACCGTAAAGCCATGCCCTACGCCTTGCGCAATCTGTTACGCAACGCCTTCAAATACGCCAGCAAGAACATTCAGGTCAGCGCCACCCTTCACGGCGAAAACATCGAGATCCATGTCGACGATGACGGCATCGGCATTCCGGAAGGCGAGCGCGAACACATTTTTTCCGCCTTCACCCGCCTGGACCGCTCCCGCGACCGCTCCACCGGCGGCTACGGACTTGGGCTGGCGATTGCCCGCAGAGTCCTCGAATTACAAGGCGGCACGGCTACGGCAGGTGCTTCGCCACTGGGCGGCGCCCGCTTCACTCTGGCTTGGCTGAGCCATCAATAAGCGCTTGCAAAGCGGTTACAAAGCGTCATCGAAGTCCTGAGCGCAGTTACCGCGGCGCAACGCTGACGCAACAGACGCATTACCAGCATCGCCCTAGAATGCCTCTCATGGAAGAACAAGAACCCCATGAAGAGGAACTCGAAATGAACGAACACAATGTGCAGCAATTTATCGCAACAGCCCGCCAGTACCTGCTTGGCAAGCTGACCCAACTGAGTCTTGACGGCAGCGGAAGCTGCAGCTGCTGATGGCTTTTGCTGACCGCCTGCCGCTCAGCGAGATGCTTGCCACCTTTGTCGGCGTCGCTGGTTTTGACTGGCTCACCGAAGGTCATGCCGAGCCGCTCAAAGCGCTGATCGCTGCACTCATGGTCGGCATTGCCGTTGCCAGCATTCGCGTCATCCGCCATCGGAATAGCGACTGAATTTACCGGAAACCCTCCTCTCGAGTTCCCCCCGGATTCGAGAACTCCCTGTTACCCCGCCCACGTGGCGGGGTTTTTTTTGCCCGGAGGCCGCAGCCCTCAGAGGTGTCCGGGCACCACCCGCCTCAGGCCGCCTCACCAAACCAGTTTACCCCCAGACACGCCCGCAGGTTGAGGCGCGCGCGATGAAGCTGCACCCAGCAATTACTCTTGCTGATGTCCAGCGTCTCGCAAATTTCTTCCGTATCGAAGCCCAGCACTTCGCGCATCGTAAAAATGCGGGCACACGACTCTGGCAAGCGATACAGGCAAGCCTCGAATACCTCCCAGAAACGCGTACTCTCCATCGCCTGCTGCGGTTCGGCCCATGCCGATGGACGGGTATCGGCAGCCCAGTGCTGGCGCTCGCTGAACAGGCCATCCAGATCCTGGTCGTTGTCGTCGTCGACCGAAACAAACTCGTGTTTACGTGCGCGCAGTACATCGATCAGCTTGTGCTTCAGGATGGACAGCACCCAGGTGCGCAGCGAAGCTCGCGACGAAAACTGCTCCCGTCCTTGCAAAGCACCTGCCAGCGCTTCCTGCACCGCATCTTCGGCTTGGGCCTTGTTGCGTAACTGGATTTCCGCAAAGCGCAGCATGTCGCGGCGCAGCCCCGAAATGAACTCATGGTCTTGCAGCAGGTCAGCACTCATATCGATTCGCCCGGACTCAAGGCGATCGATCATACTGGAAAAAAATTGTAAGGATTTTCAGCGCTGCCCGACTAATCGGACAGGTAACCCGGAAAACGCATTGAACGGAAGAGATCATGATCAGCTGCAAGGACGCCAGCAGGCTCGCATCGCAACAACTGGAACGCAAACTCAGCTTGAGTGAGCACTTACAGTTCCGTTTGCATCTTGCGTTCTGCATCGGCTGCCGGCGGATGGAAAGACAATTCCGTTTCATGCACCGTGCTCTGGGTGCCTGGATGAGTCGCCATGACGCATCCACCTCAACCTCGACGGAGAATTCACAATGAAAAATCGCAATCTCGCCTCCCTGGCCATCGGCTCCACCTTTGCCGCCATCGCCCTGACCCCGGTTGCCCACGCCGCCGGCAATCCTTTTACTGCAGCCAAGCTCGATACCGGCTACCAGTTGGCCCAGGCCGACACCAAGGGTGCGGATGGAAAATGTGGTGCCAAGAAGGCTGAAGCCAAATGCGGGGCGGACAAGAAAATGGACGCCAAGTGCGGTGCGGACAAAAAGGCCGAAGCCAAATGCGGCGCCGACAAGAAAGCCGTCGAGAAAAAGCTTGACGGCAAATGCGGCGAAGCCAAATGCGGTGCCAGCAAGAAATAATGCCGGCCAATTGATCCATGGGCGGGGCGCTGCCCTGCCCTTTTTTACAGGAGTCCGGTATGCAAGCCTATTCCCCGCACGGTGCAGGGCTCGGTTTTCGCCGGGAACTGATCGAAGCCCTGAACCAGGGCATTCCCGATCCCATCCGGTTTTTTGAACTGGCCCCGGAAAACTGGGCCGGCCTGGGTGGACGCTCGGCAAAGCAACTACGCAGCTTTACTGAACGCCATCCCTTTGTTTGCCATGGCCTGTCGCTATCACTGGGCGGTATTGCCCCTCTCGATCAGACGCTGTTGCGGCGCACCCGCCAGTTCATGTCCGAGCATGGCATGACCTTGTACA
>CALAGF010000060.1 GCA_937892345.1 uncultured Rhodocyclaceae bacterium
GGTCCGTTTCTACGGTAAACCCGAGGGATTCGAGCAATTTCACCCATTCGGCCAGTGTCCGGCAGTAAAGACGCGGCAGACGGTGGCCGCGCACGAAAGTCACTGCGTGATCGACCCAGTTGCACAGGTGATAAGGCAGGCCGGCAGAGGCATCGCCCACGCGGGTAAGGAACAGCCCTCCGGCCGGCAGCGCCGCGTGGATGCGCCGCAGGACAGCCGCTTGATGGTCGTAGTCGAAGTAATGCAGGGCATCGAGGATGGTGATGATGTCGGGCTGGCCGAAATCGGCGGTGTTCATGTCGCCTTGTTCGATGCGGACCAGTGGATGGTCGGCGCCAAAGGCTTGCGCCGCGCGATCGACATCCTTTTGCATCAGTTCGATCCCGCGCAGCGCCAGCGGCTTGGGTGCGGCCGGCCAGTCCTGCGGCCAATTCCCGGCTTCGTAAAGCTTGCGCGCGGCAAGCAGCCAGGCGAATAGGCTGCCCTGCCCGCAGCCAAGATCGAGAAAGCGGGCCTCGGCCGGGAACAGGCCGCGCTTCAGCACTTCGCGGAAAATGCTGTCAGACGACAGCTTGCCGCGTGCGTAGTGATACGCGAACTTGCCACCGGACAGGAAAGGGGCGCTGGCTTCGTCGAGCAGGTTCTTGAGAAAGTCGTTGGGCTTCATGGACAGGCGTGATCGAGCGTGACGGGCGTGAGTTGTTGTTCGGCGAGCGTCGCCAGGAGGCGCGGCAGTACGGAAAGGATGACCGCCTTGCCGTTGGCGTCAGGTGCGGCATGACCATCATGCAGGAGCAGGATGTCGCCGGCAGCGAGATTTTGCGTCAGACGGGCGTGGACCGTATCCGGGTCACCACAGCGGGTGTCGTAGGCGCGCCGCGTCCATGCCGCAAGATCGAGGTCCAGGCGGGCCAGCACCGGGTCAAGGAAGGGATTGCGTAGCCCGGCGGTGGCCCGGAAAAAACGCGGCGCCTGACCACTGAGTTCGCTGAGCGTGGCTTGTGCCGCAGCAATATCCGCCTGCATGCGACCGGGGCCGAAGAGGGAAAACAGCTTGGAATGGGCGTCACCGTGGTTTTCGATGCGGTGGCCGCGGGCAACGATTTCGCGGCAGAGCGCAGGATTTTCGCGCGCCCGCCAGCCTATGCAGAAAAAGCTGGCCTTCGCGCCGGCAGCATCCAGCAGGTCGAGTACGCGGGGTGTGACTTCAGGGTCGGGACCGTCGTCTATGGTCAGCGCCACTTCGCGGCAGGCGATGGCGGCTCGCGGCAGACGGGTCAAGGTCGGACCGAGCAAGGTGCAGCGGGGCAACAGGCCGGCGGTGCTCAATACCGCGTGATTGGCGAGCAAGGCTGCCGCCGCCCAGGGCCAGTGGGCCGGCGTCAGCAACAGGCCGGCTGCCGCTGCACCGTGGATGGCGAGGCTGGCTTGCAGCGTGGGCGTCGGTTTCCAGTGGCGGGGCATGTCAGGTGCGCGCTGCAAAGTGGCCGACATCCAGGAAGCAGTCCCACAGGCGCTGCCATGCCGGCCAGTCGTGATCGCCCGCCACGACGGTGCGAGCGGCAGGCGGAAAACACGCGGCAATCTGCTGCATACCCTCTGCGAAGCGGTCTTCGCGGCCATATCCGGTGAATACGGGGAGTGTGGCTGGCGGCGATTTTAGCCAGCGCCAGATGCGAAACTCAGGATCTTCCAGCTGTTCGGCGGTGGCTTCCCACTGGGTCAATCCTCCGGCGCGGGCGATGGCGTTGGTGGTCAGGCGGCTGCCCGGATACGGAGCGAGCAGGCACAGGCCGTCGATGCTCTCCGGGTAATCGGCAGCCTGGCTCAGGCTGAGCAGTCCGCCGAGTGAAATTCCCCCCAGCCAGACACGGCGATAGTGCTGGCGTGCCGGACGCAACAATTGGTCATGCACTGCAAGCAGCCCATGACCGCCGGAAATGGCTTCCAGATCGAGGTCGACCGCACACAGGTCGAGGTCGAGACGGCCTTGTTCAACACGGGAAAAAAAGCCGTTGGCGACAAAATCGTCGGCGCTCATGTAGGCACCGGGCAGCAGCACCAGCAGGCTGCTGCCGCCGTGCTCAAGGCGCCGGGTGCGCAGGGCGGTGCTCATTTTCCCGTTCCACGTGGAACGAATATCGCCCCGAGCAGCAAGGCCAGTACGGCCCCCGGGCCAACGCTGGCGCCGATGGCATTGAGTACGGGAACGGAGGACAGCGCGAGTGTGCCGAAGCCGATGGCGGTGGTCAGGTTGGCGACCCCCATCGAGGTCAGCGTTTCGGAATCAAGCTCGCCTTCGTCGGCAGCGCGATCGAAGAAGAGAGCGTAATTCGAGCCGACCGCAACGATCAGCAACAGCCCGATCAGATGCATCAGATGCAGGCGCTGGCCGGCAAGGTGCAGGCCGGCAACCACAAAAATCACGGCCAGCGCCAGCGGCAGCATCACCGCGGCGAGGCGGCGGACGGAGCGCAGATTGAAGGCAAGCAGGACGATGATCGCCAGCACGCCGGCCAACGAAAGCTTGATCGCTTCACCGAGATAACTGGCATAGAGCGCATCGAATTCGGCCTTCATGTCGATGAACAGCGCATCGCTGCCGGTTAGCGCAGCGCGGATTTCGTCAGCGGGAATTTGCAACTCCCCCGCATTGATGGCCGGATGCAGCGGCAAAAGGACGCTCCAGCCCTTGGCTTGCTGCAGCATCAGGGAATCGACGGCCAGTGCGAGGTTGCTGCCATTGAGCGCCTTGCGGTCGATGTCGGGGGCAGTGCGCGCAGCATCCACATCGGCAATGAATGCGTCGAGTTTGTTGGCATTCAGCGGGAGTCCGGTCAATGCCTCGGCAGTACGGGCGCGCAGGGTGTCGGCATCGGGCAATGCCGCGCGGCGGGCCGCCTGGGCCGCATGGCTGGGCAGGAAGCGCGCCGGACTGTCGTAACCGGCGATCACGCCCCGGTTTACCAAGCCATCCAGCACCTTGCCGGCGCGTTCGGCGGCGGCCAGCGCTGCCTCCTTGTCTGCCCCGGTGACTACCACCAGATAACGCGAATCGGGGGCGCCAAGATCGGCGCGCAAACGCCCGTCGACCGCAGACTCGGCTTCAGTGGCAGTACTCAGGGCCGAGAGATTGGGATGCCAAAGGGTGTCATGGTCCTGGCCGATGTACAGCAGTGCGAGCAAGGCCAGGCCCAGCGTTGGTGCGCGCAGGCGTTGCAGGCCTGCCAGCGCTGCGGCGATGCCCGGCCACGGGCGGCGCGGCGCGGCGCTGTGCACCAGCGGGCCGGCCATATCAGGCAGGATGTGGGCGGTCACCAGCGCCGCGGTCAGTACACCGGCCAATGAGTAGAGGCCGAGCTGGGCCAGGCCGGGAAAGCCGGAAAACAGCAGCGCGCCAAAGCCGAATACTGAGGTTGCCACGCCGAGCCGGATGGTCGGCCAGAAACGCTGGCGCCAGGCGGCCAGCCCGAGACGGCCGGACTGAACGAAATAATAGGTGGAGTAATCGACCGCCTCACCAATCAGCGCCGCACCGAAGCCGACCGTAATGCCGAACACGGTGCCGTAAGCGAGGCTGACGGCTACCACGCCGGCCAGCATGCCGCTTGCTACCGGCAGCAGCCCGAGCGTCATCAGGCGCAGCGAGCGATACACGAAAAACAGTACGGCAATGATGGCCAGGCTGCTGATCAAGGTCAGGTTAAACACTTCAGCCTTGATTGTGGTTCTGGCATTGACCGCGAACTGACCCGGCCCGGAGAGCAGCAGGCGGGTTTCGGCGAATCCGGTCGACTGGCGCAGGTCGTCGAATTGCTGGCGGATGAGATTGAGCGCCGCCTCCTGACCGTCGGTATCGGCGCCCTGAGCCTTCGTTTGCGCCAGCAGCATGGCACGCTCGCCGTCGCGCGAAGCCCACACGCCTTCACGACTGGCTGGCTGGTTGGCACCGCCCAGTGTGCCAAGCAGGGCTGGCAATTCGCCGGTGGGGTCGCGGGTGATGAATGGTTTGAACAACATGCCGGCCGGTGAAGCCAGCAGATCGATGCTGTCGGAAAAAGCCTGCCGCAGGCCGTCGACCGTAAACCGCCCGGGTTCGACGGCTGGACTGAGCAGGTAGCGATGGGTGAGCAGCAGGTCACGGTCGATATCGAGGCTGCCTGATTCCCCGTTTTGTACCGCGACAAATTCGGGCATTGGCGCCAGTCGACCGCGTAAATCGCGCGACAGTTGTGCCCGCTGGCTGGCCGTGCCGCCTTCGATTCCCAGCATCAACAGGCGCGATACGGCGCCATCCTTGATTTGCTCGACCAGGACCTGCTGTTCCGCCGTCGGGTTCGAGGGCAGGAAGAAGCTCATGTCGGCTGAAAAGCGCGCCTGCGACACAACAGCCAAGCCGGCCAGCATGGCCAGCAGCCAGATCAGGAAACTGCGCAGGGCTTTGGACTTCATGGATTCAAGGGCTCAATGGCCAGTACGGAGCGGTCGCCGTCGGCCTGCAGGTATTCGATATGACGCATCTGGCCGCGATTGCCGCTGACCACGATACGCTGGACGAAATTGGCAATTTTCTCCTCACGCGGCAGCATGGTAAGTACCCACTTGTCGCTGCTTCCTGCCAAATGCAGGGCGTAGTTTTTTTCCAGCGCGGCGCGGTTGCCGGAGAGCGTGCCGCGGATACTGTCGACAAAGGCCAGTGCTTCGGGCTGACTGGCGAGGTTGATCGAAAAGGTCTGCTTCTCACGAGACAGGGTGAGCAGATCCTTGTCGAGCACCATGCTTTCCGGCTTGGGCTTCTGGGTCTGTTTTTCCAGCCGGTCAGGGGCTGTGTAGGTCATCTCGCCGCTGGATACCAGCGGCTTGTCCAGTACTGCCAGATAGCGGGTTTCGACGAACTTTGCCTTGCCGCCCTTGTGTCGGGCGAGGTCGCTCATCAGCTGCGCGAGGTCGAAGGCGGCGAATGCGGGGAGCGCAGCGCAGGCAAGGCAGAGCGAGAAAATCAGGCGTTTGATCATTTTTTCTGCCAGAAATCGAAGAAGTTGAACCAGTTGTACGGCGCCAGGCGGCAGTAACGTGCCAGGCGGTCGGCGTAGTTTTGCACGGCAGCCCGGATGGCGGCATCGCGGTCAACGCGGCGGACCGCAGAAAAATCGGCCACTTTCTCGAAGTGTATTTGATACAGGTTACCCCCCAGATAGAGGCCGGTCATGAAGAACACCGGGCGCTGCAACATGGCTGCCATGCGCCAGGGGCCGAGTGGAAAGGCCGCGGTTTCGCCGAGAAATTCGCAGTCGACCGTAGGATCGCCGCCCAGACTGCGGTCGGCCAGCATGCCGACCAGATAGCCCTGCTCCAGCTTGTCGCGGGCGATCAGCATCGAGTCGAACTGGCCGAGCGGGATGATGTCCTCGGTCGCCTTCGGATTGATGGCTTCGAGGGTGGCGTTGATCTTTCGCGCGTTTTCCTCGTACATCATCATCGCTACCTGGCGCTTGGACTTGCCGCGGCCGACCGAGCGCAATACTTCGAAACTGCCCAGATGGGCGCCAATCAACAAGGCACCGGGGTGATTGTCGGCGGCGGCGTGCACCGCGTCGGCGCCAATCATCTCGATGTCGAACAGATCGAAGCGGTCGTTGAGCAGGTAGATGCGGTCGTGGATGGTGCTGGCAAAACTGAAGACATGGCGGTAACCGTCCGTCCATTCAGCCCAGCGACCAAGGGCGCGATGCAGGTAAGTGCGGCTGGCGAGGCGGGCTTGCGGTGCGAACAGCGTGAAATAGGCCGCAATGCCATGCAGGACGACGCGCCCGATGCTGCGTCCGAAGGTCAGCGAAATCCACACCATCAGGCGCAGGATGGCGAGATTGCTACGCTCCTGTTGGCGCATCCAGTCGGGATTTTGCGTCTGGCTCATGCCGGCTCCGGGGTCAGGCTGCCGCTGGCCACGGCCCGTTCGCCTGCGTGCACGGAAAAGCTGATACTGCCGCTGGCCTTGGTGATCAGTGCGAATTCAAGCGTTTCGCCAGGACCGACCGGGCTGAGGAACTTGGCATTGCCGATTTGCCAGCGCCCGATACCGGGACGCATTTGGCCGGCCAGCAGCACAGCGTGGTCGAGCAAAACAACGCCGGGCACGATGGGCTGTCCGGGAAAGTGGCCGGCGAACGCGGGATGGTCGACCGGGACGATCCATGTGGCGTGCAGTTCATTCATGGCGGGTCTGGGCCTGATGCAAGGCTTGAAGCGCAGCGCGCGGCAATTTGCCGGTACTGTTGCGCGGCAGCGAATCCACCTGCATCAGCGGGCGCGGCATGAAAACGGCGTCGATTCGCTGGCGCAGCGCGGCCTGGATATCGCGGCGGCTCAGTTCAGGGGCGACGACAAAGGCCGCCAGCCGGGTAATGCCATCCACCGCTTCGTCGTCGGGAAGATAGAAGCAGGCATCGACAACGCCCGGAATGGCGGTGATCTGATGATTGAGATAGGCCAACGAGGTGCGCTTGCCGGCGATGTTGATCAGATCGGCATGGCGGCCCAGCAGGATGAATCGCCGCGCATCCAGCAAATCGATGCGATCGCCCATGCTCATTTCGCCTTCGATATGGCCACCGCTCGCCAGCGTATATTCGCCTGCCTGACGCAGCTCAATACCCGGGAGCAAGGCCCATTCCGGGCCGGCAGTGGTACGCCTTACCGCGATTTGTCCGGTTTCCGTCGAGCCGTAGATTTCGTGCAGCGGCGCGCCGGTGCGTGCTTCGGCCTTGGCGGCGAGTTCACCGGACAGCGGCGCGGTTGCCGACAGCAACAAATCTACCTCAGGCAGCGGGATCTCGGCCGCGAGCAAGGCCGAGAGGTGAAAAGGCGTGCTGACCAGGAGCCGGGGTTGCGGCACGGCCGCCAATGCACTGGCGATATCCTGCGGATAAAACGGTTTGCCCGCCCAGAAGCTGCAGCGGCCATGCAAAGCGAGCAACAAGGTCGATTCGAAACCATAGCTGTGCTGGACCGGCACCGTGCCGACAATGGCGTGCGGCCGATTCTCCAGCGCCAGTGCAGCGGCACCGGCCAGCCCGTTGGCGACCAGCTTGCCCCAGGATTTTTGATGCGCTTGCGGTAATCCGGTGGAGCCGGAAGTAAACAGGATGGCAGCGACCTGCTCGGCCGCGATGGCGGGGATTTCTGCCACATTTTCCCGGTCGACCGCAGAAAGCACCGGAAAATCAATGCGCTGCAGCGTGCCATGATCGAAATCGCTATCGCACAGACACAGGCTGCCGGGAAAATTGATCTTGATCTGGGCCAGCGTTTCGGGTGATTGCGAGGCAGGTTGCAAGCTGGCTTTGCCGCTCAGCAGGCCGGCGGCAAAACCGACGGCAAAGCGGTAGCGGTCCTGACAAACGTTGAGCAGCCAGTCTCCGGCCGGGAGTCGGGCTGCCAGCATGCGGGCATCGGCAATGAACTCGCGCACGCTCACCGGGCCATCGGGGCGCCAGGCCAGGCAGTCATCGAGCGTGTGGCCGGTGATCAGAGGCAGTGTATTCATTGGGGTGGGCGGGCCTCGGTGGCGCGCGGCTGCATGCTTTCACGATAGGCGCGAATCGCCGCTGCCATGCTCGGCCGCTCTGCAGGCGGCAGCACCATGATGCGCCAGAAATGTTCGGCAACGAACATCAGGGCCATCAACGGCCCCGAGAGCACGTTGGCATGCAAGGACCAGGCAGCCGGCGAGGCAAAAAGGAAGAGCCCGGTCGACACCAGCCCGTTGGCGAGAAAAAACAGTGTCCAGACCAGCGTGACCTGGCGGGTATAGCGCGCCTTGAGCGCTGAGATGTGACCGTGCGCTGCCGTTCGGGCAATGCGGGTGATCAGCGCTTCACCCGGCCCCAGGAGCGTGCGGCCAAAAAATACGGCCAGTGCCAGTTGCGAGCCCACGTGCTGAAGATAGTAGAGCAGCGGGACATTCTGGCGCAGTTGCGGCCATAGCCAGATCAGCGCGCCCGCAGTCAGCAGGCAACCGGCGATGATCAGCAGCGGCTGGCGAAGCCGCCACAAGAGCAGGCCGATGATCAGGACAAACGGTGCGACGCCAAGCGTCGTGGTCAGATCGGGGCTGCCCTCACCGGTACTGCCGATATGTGCGGCAACTGCCCAGGCAACAAGCAGGGCAACGACGGCCAGGCCGCGCAGCAGCTGGGCCGGACTCAGGTTCATTTGCTGCGATGGGTGGCGATGTGTGCGGTCAACGCCCGCAGGGAGGAAAAAATGCGAATGTTGTCCTCGTTGTCCGAGCGCAACTGGAAGCCATAGCGCTTGGAAACCACCAGCGCAATTTCCAGCACATCGATCGAGTCCAGCCCCAGCCCTTCGCCGAACAAGGGGGCGTCGGCGTCGATTTCATCGGCAGAAACTTCAAGATTCAGTGCAGAAATGATCAGGTCGGCAATTTCCGGCAACAGGCCGGTGACAATTTCCGGGGAGACGGTTTCGGACATGATGGGATTTCCGTGGTGATCAGGGCGTGACGGCACGGAACGCAAGCACTGCGTTACTGCCGCCAAAGGCAAAGGAATTGGAGAGTGCTGCGCGCAGCGGCTGACGCCGCGCTACGGTGACATGATCGACGCCGATACAGGCCGGGTCCAATGTCTCCAGATGGGCAGTCGGCGGAATGCACTGTTCGTGCAAGGCCAGTACCGTGGTAATTGCCTCGATGGCGCCGGCTGCACCGAGCAGGTGACCATGCATCGATTTGGTTCCGCTCACCGGCAGGCGAGCGGCGCTGTCCCCGAAAACCTGCTTCAGTGCGGCAATTTCCACAGGATCGCCCTCGCTGGTTGCGGTGCCATGGGCATTCACATAGTCGATATCGTCCGGGTTCAGGCGGGCGTCGGCCAGCGTGTCCTTGAGCGCCCTCACCTGCCCGGCCGCCTCCGGACGGACGAGATGGCTGTGGTCGCAACTGGTGCCGTAGCCGACGATTTCACCAAGGATGCGCGCACCGCGCGCTTCAGCGTGGGCCCAGTCTTCCAGCACCAGCGCTGCGCCCCCCTCACCCAGCACCAGACCGCGGCGATCGGCAGAGAAGGGCCGGCAGGCGCGCGGCGCAGTGTCGGTGTCGCCTGGCGCCATGACGCGCAGCGCTTCCCAGGCACGGGCGACGCCGTAGGCTTGCGGCACATCGGAGCCCCCGGTCACCATGATCGTGGATTCGCCGGAACGCACGCGGCGAAAGGCTTCACCGATGGCGATGGCGGATGAGGCACAGGCAACGGTGTGGCTCATGCTGACGCCGCCCAGACCGAGCTGGATCGAAATATGGGCGTTGGCGGCATTATTCATGCCGAGGATGACCGCGAGTGGTGACAGGCGCTCGCGCCCTTTCTGCCAGAGCTCGCGGTAGCCTTTTTCGTAGGCCAGGGTGCCGCCAAGCGCGGTGCCCCAGGCGCAGCCCCAACTGCTGCGGGATTCTTCGCTGTCAGTTCGCGGCAGACCGGCGCTGTCCCAGGCGGCAAAGGCCGCCGCCATGCCGAGTTGGGCGAAGCGGTCCATCATCGAGGCCAACGGTTTCCCTAGTACGGCCTCGGGGTTGAAGGCCGGGCAACTGACGAAGGGGATGGACAGCGGTCGCGGAAGATCATCGGTCAACAGGTGGCGAACCGCAGATTCACCAGCGCACAGTCGGGCAAAATAGTCATCAAGGTCACCCCCATAGGGGCTGACCAGACCGAGGCCGGTAATTGCCACGCGCCGCAGGCTCATGGCTCAGCTCTTCGGCGTTGCGATCAGGCCGTCCATCAGCGTAACCATTTCGCTGACGGAATTCGGGGTTTTCAGATCGGGGGAGAGCTTGACGCCAAAGCGGTCTTCAAACTCGAAAATGAGTTCGAGCATCATCAGTGAATCCACCCCGAGGTCGGACAAAACAGCCTCAGGCGTCACCGTATCCGGTTCGACACCAAGGCGTTCCTTGAGAAATTCGCGAATCAGGCCAATGGAATTCATAGGCTGGCGATTTTAGCCGAATGCCCCTGTTTTCCCAAGGTTTTCGCGGCACATTGTTGCCGCAATGCGCGACTTTGCTTTGCTATTGGCGGGATTTGTTACCATGACGTTGCCTTTTTCCTGTCCAGCCCACTTCTGCTCCAATGGATCGCCCCATTCCCTTGCCTTGGTATCGCCAGCTTGTTTTGCGCATTGCGACTTTATGGCCGCTCAAGGCCCTGGGGACCTCGGCATTCATGGCCCTGTTTTTCTGGGCCTATTTCTCGGTCATGGAAAATCCGGTCGGGCTGCCCCTGATCATGCCGCGCTTGCCGCTGGATCAGGCGATTCCGTTTTCCACGCTGGCATTTCCCGCTTACGTCTCGCTCTGGGTCTATGTGTCCCTGCCGACCGCACTGATGTCCGGATTTCGCTCGCTGCTGCTGCTCGGCTTGTGGTCGGCGGCCCTGTGCCTGTTCTGTCTGGCGCTATTCTGGGGCTTTCCCACCACCGTACCGCCGGTAGACATCGATTGGCATCTTTATCCGGAGATGGCGCTGATCAAGGGCATTGATGCTGCGGGCAATGCCTGCCCTTCCCTGCATGTGGCCTCAGCGGTTTTTTCGGCAGTCTGGCTGGAGCGCGTGCTGGTCAATGTGGCTGCGCCGGTCTGGCTGCGTTGTCTGAGCGGCGTGCAATGTCTGGTGATCATGTGGTCGACCGTAGCAACGCGTCAGCATGTCGTGCTGGATGTCATTGCCGGTGCTTTGGTCGGGCTGGTCTTCGGCTGGGCTTCCTTGCGCCAGATTGAGTCGGCGCTTGGCCGTCAGGGCATCTAGTCAGCCGGTGACGCGTCCGAGCGAGGCCAGAAACTGTTCAGCATCCTGAAAACCGACAATGCGCACATCACGGATTTCCTTGCCCTTGGCATCGAAGAAAATGATACCCGGCGGGCCGAACAGGCCAAAGCGCTTGAGCAGCGCGCTGTCATCGGCGGTGTTTCCGGTGACGTCGGCTTGCAGCAGGGTAAATCCCGCCAGTTTGGCCTGCACGCGCGCATCGGAGAAGGTGAATTTCTCCATTTCCTTGCATGAGACGCACCAGTCCGCGTAGAAATCGAGCATCACCGGCCCGTTGACCGCTGCAAGCCGGGCGTCGAGCTCGGCTGTGCTGCGCAAGGGCTCGAAGGCCAGATGGCGGGATTCAGCGGCAACTGCCGTACCGCGCAGACCTGCCAGGGGTTGCAGCGGGTCGCGATTGCCGGCCAGGGCGCCGACGAGCAAGGCTGCGCCGGTCAGCAGCATCAGGATGCCGATGCCTTTCCAGAAGCGCTGCCAGCCATGGCTGTGTTGCGGCAGGGGATCGAGTGCGTGCAGATAAACGGCTGGCACGATCAGCAGCGCTGCCCAGCCGATCATGGCGACGACCGCAGGTATGACCGGCGATACGAGCCACAGCGCCGTAGCCAGCAGGAGCACGCCAAATGCCTTTTTGACCCCTTCCATCCACGGGCCGGTTTTTGGCAGGAAAGTACCGCCAGCCAGTCCGACGGCGATCAGGGGGACACCCATGCCGAGCGCCATCACGAACAAGGCGATACCGCCGAGCACGGCATCGCCGGTTTGCCCGATGTAGAGCAATGCGCCGGCCAGTGGTGCGGCGACGCAAGGCCCGACGATCAGCGCCGAGAGCGCCCCCATCAGGAATACGGCAATGCCCCGGCCGCCTTGCAGGTGACCGGACTCTTCCGAGAGCTTGCTTTGCAAGGTGCTGGGCAATTGCAGCTCGTAGAAGCCAAACATCGAAAACGAGAGGATGACGAAGACTCCCGCAAACGTGCCGAGTACCCAGGCATTTTGCAGTGCGGCCGAAAGCAGCGTGCCAGTGAGTCCGGCAGCAATACCCGCCGCAGCATAAGTCAGCGCCATGCCCAGGACATAGGCAGTCGACAGCGCGAGAGCCCGGCCTCGGGTTGCCTTGTGGCCTTGGCCGGCAATGATGCCGGACAGGATGGGGATCATCGGGAAGACGCAGGGTGTGAGCGATAGCCCGAGGCCGGCGACGAAGAAAAATGCGAGGATGGCCCAGAATCCGGCGTTTTTGAGGGTGTCGGCAATCAAGCCGCTTTCATCACCGGAGGATACGCTGTCTTGCGCTGCGGCAACGGCGGGCGTGGTGGCAGGGTCCGGCAATGTGACCTGTACCGTCTGGGTTTGTGGCGGGTAGCACACGCCGGCATCGGCACAGCCTTGAGCGGTGGTTTCGAGGGTTAATGCGAGTTCACCGGAGCGATTGCGTTCGACCGGCAGGCGGATCACCACCGTTTTGTAGAAGACCTCGACCTTGCCGAAATTGTCGTCGTCCTTTTCCTTGCCTTTGGGCAGCACCGGGGTGCCCAGCGGGATGGCCGGATCGAGCGAGTTAAAGCGGAACTTGTCCTTGTACAGGTAATAGCCCTTGGCAATCTGGTAGCTGATTTCGACCGTTGTGCCGTCAAGGGCCTTGGCAGACGGCTTGAAGGCAACCGCAGGGTCAAGAAACTCCTGGGCGTGAACCAGCGAGCTGAGGAAGGCAAGGAGCAGGAAGAGTGTGCGCATGGTCATTCGACTGTTTCAGCTGCCAACCAGTTCATATAGGCGGGCAGTCCCTGCTGGATATTCAGGGCGATGATTTCGGGGACATCGTAGGGATGCAGTTCGGCAATCCGCTGTTCAAGCGCCGGGTAGGATCTTGCGGTCGACTTGATCAACAGGGGAATTTCGCTGGCGCTTTCGATGCTGCCTTGCCAGCGATAGAGCGATTCGACGGCGGGCAGCAGATTTACGCACGCTGCCAGACCTTCTTCGAGCAGGCTGCGGGCCAATTGGCGTGCGCAGGCCGTGTCGGGGCAGTTGGTCAGGACGAGGATGGCTTGCATCGGGAGATTTTACTTGAGCAGGCGGCGGCGGGTCAGGTGTAGCGCGATGCTGAAGGCAATCACCGTTGTCGCCAGCAGTATGGCGATGTGGACTAGTGCTCCGGGCGGAATCTCCCCGGCCAGCAGGGGCCGGATCAGCGCGACGCCTTGTGCCAGCGGCAACAGGCTGCCGATCAATGCGAGCCATCCCGGGAGCTGGTCTGTCGGAAAAAATACCCCGGAAATCAATGTCATCGGGGTAATGAAAAGCGTGAAGTAGTACATGAAAAAATCGTAGGACGGTGCCAGTGCATTCCAGATCAGGCCAAGTGCGGCAAATGCCAGCCCGGTCAGTACGAGCGCCGGAATCGCCCAAAGCAGCATCGGGCCGTTAGTCAAGCCCATGATCGTGATCACGATCAGGATGGCCAGCCCGGAAAACAGGGATTTGCTGGCTGCCCAGAACAATTCTCCGGCAACGACGTCACTCAGGCCGAGCGGTGTATTGAGAATGGCTTCCCAGGTTTTTTGCACGTGCATGCGGGAGAAGGCGGAATAAAGTGCTTCGAAGGTCGCAGCATTCATGGTTGACGCGCAGACGGTACCTGCTGCCAGAAAAGCCACGTAGGGCTGTCCGTCGATGCTGGGCAGCATCGCACCCAGTCCGTAACCGAGGCCGAGCATGTAAATCAGCGGATCGGCCAGGTTGCCCAGAATGGAAGGCAGGGCAAGTTTGCGCCAGACCAGGAAATTGCGCTGCCAGACAGGAAACCAGCTGGTCAATCTTGGTGTGGAAGACATCATCGACGTGCTCGGGAGGGAAGCGCGCATTCTAGCGCAAGGGCAGGTGCTGGCCATTTTGCTCGCTTGCCGGCGCCCGGCGATTCTCGTTAAAGTGCCGCCATGCCAAACGAATTCAAAACCATCCCCGCCATCGATGCCGTTCCCCGTGAACAGATCAAGGCGTTTTTTGCCGAAACTCAGGCACAGAATGTGGCCGGGATTGTGGTGCTCACGGGAATCGTCTGGCTGTCATCCAGCCTGGTACCGGCATGGACCTGGTGGCCCGGCTTGCTGCTTTCCTGTGTGATGACCTTGGTACGGGGTGTGCTGATCATGCAATACCAGCGACAGCCACAGCGACGAAGCACGGCGCAATGGGGGCGGGGGCAGACCGTATGTGCGGCAATCAACGGGCTGGCCTGGGGTTATGTGACTTCGATGATGTGTCATCACTTGCCGCTCGCGAATCAGTTCATGGTGCTGACCGTTGCCGCAATTTCGGCCTCAGCGGCGGCCACTGAGGGATTTGCCTATTATCGGCCTTCGCTGGCCTTCATCAGTTTTTCCCAGTTGCCGCTGGCCTTCTGGTTTCTCTTTTCCGAGGGTGAGAACCACACGACCTTGGGTATCCTGCTGGTAATTTTTGTACTGGTGCTGTCGTGGCAACTGGTTCGCCGTCACGCTGCCTTCAATGAGTCGCTCGCGCTTCGTTTCAAGAATGAAAGGCTTGCCCACGAACTGGCCGGTCAGGAGCAGATCGCGATTGAAGCCGGCATGGCCAAGAGCCGTTTTCTCGCGGCCGCCAGCCATGATTTGCGGCAGCCCGTGCAGGCGGTCTCCTTGTTTGTCGAATTGATGCGGCCTGAAATGCGTCTGACCGAGAAGGGCGAAGCGTATTTCGGCAAGGTCAAGTACGCATTGCGTACGGTCTCGGAGATGCTGGGGACCTTGCTCGATTTGTCCCGGCTTGATGCCAGTACTGTAGAGCCGGAAATTGAAGTGATTTCCGTCAACGAGTTATTTCGCGAGCTGATACGGGAGTTCGCCCCGCTGACGGAACGCAAGGGGCTTGCCCTGCGCGTGATGCCAACGCGTTGCCATGTGGCCTCGGATCCTGTTTTGCTCGGGCGCATCTTGCGTAATCTGATGAGCAATGCCCTGCGGTACACGCCGAGCGGCAAGGTTCTGCTCGGCTGCAGAAGGCGGGGCAGCCGGGTATTGATTCAGGTGTGGGATACCGGGATCGGTATTTCAAAACAAAATCAGGAAGCCATTTTCGGGGAATTCTTCCAGGTGGGGAATCAGCATCGGGACCGGGAAAAGGGGCTGGGCTTGGGGTTGTCGATTGTCGACAGGGCGGCGCGCTTGCTCAATGCCCCGCTGACGCTCAACTCCAGAATCGGCAAGGGGAGCTGTTTTTCTTTGTCTTTACCGCTGGCCCCGGTGCTTTCGGATGCGGAACGCGCCATGAATGCGGCGCGTGCTCAGTCGCAGCCCTATGATTTGAGCGGCCGCTGCATCGTTCTCGTGGAAAACGAGGCGTTGATTCGCAATGGCTTGCACGAACTGATTGAAAACTGGGGGGCGCTGGTTATTTCCGGCGCCACGTTTGCAGAGGTTGCGGCGGCGCTGTCGGCCCATGACGGCAAGGTCGATGCCATCGTGTCCGATTTCGGCATTGCCGAAAATGAAAGCGGGCTTCAGGTGGTGGCCCGTTTACGGGAACAGTTGGGGTCGCAGGTGCCTGCCTTGATCATTAGTGGCGATACCAGCCCGGAAACACGCAACTTGATCAGTGACAACGGACTGAGCTTGTTGCTCAAGCCGGTGCGTCCCTGGAAACTGCGTCAAGGCATTTGTGCCCTCTTTCCCCGGTCTGCAAACCCCGGAAATTAGTCGCGCAATTCCCGTCCGGTCAATTTGATGAATACGTCTTCGAGATTCGAGGCGCGGTGTACGTAACGCAGGCCTTCGCTGGCATTCAGGCAAGCCAGTAGCGGTTGCGGGTCGCGGCAGTAAAAGAAAACGGTTTCGCCACTGGTTTCGACGCGGTCTGCCAGATGGCGATGATTTTCTGCAAATTCAGCGAGTCGACCGCAGGTTTCGTCAAACACTTCGATCACCTGCGGTTCGATGTGGGCTGCTATCAATTCGCGTGGACTACCTTCCGCGATCTTGCGCCCGTGATCCATGACGATCAAACGGTCGCAAAGGCGTTCCGCTTCATCCATGAAATGGGTGGTCAGGATCAGCGTTTTGCCAGCCGATTTGAGTTGCTTCAGGCGTTCCCAGATCAGGTGCCGTGCCTGCGGGTCGAGGCCGGTGGTCGGCTCATCGAGAAATACGATGTCCGGGTCGGCGACCAGTGCCCTGGCCAGTGTCAGGCGTCGCTTCATGCCGCCGGACAGGGTTGAGATCTTTGCATCCGCTTTGGCCGTCAGACTGGCAAATTCGAGCAAGCGGGGTATGCGTGCCCGGATCTCGGCATCCTTCAGCCCGAAGTAACGGCCAAAGACCAGCAGGTTTTCTGCGCAGGTGAAATCCGGGTCGAGATTGTCGAATTGCGGTACGACACCGACCCGTGTGCGCGCCGCCTGCGCGTCGCCCGGAATCGAATGGCCGCCAAGGCTGATTTCGCCGCGATCCGGTGCAGTCAGGCCCAGGCAAAGTCGCAATGTGGTGGTTTTCCCGGCGCCATTGGGGCCGAGCAGGCCGAAACAGCTACCCGGTTCGACGCCAAATGACAGGCCGGCAACGACATCATTGCCGGCGTAGCGCTTGTCGAGTCCGGTAACGCGCAGTATCCCGGCGCCCGTGGCAGGAACTAATGCCGCCATGCGCGCGTGATGATGTCGCGGATCAAGTGCAGGCGACGATGGAAAAAGTGATCGGCGCCCGGCACCACGACCACCGGCAGGTCGTTGGGCAAGGCCCAGGCCAGCACATTGTCGAGCGGCACCGTTTCATCGGCGGAACCGTGGATGACGATGGTGTCGTGCGGTACGCTTTCGGTATCGTACTGACGGGTGCCTTCGACGAAGCCCGCTGCGGTGCCAACCAGTACCAGTCGTTGCGCGGGATGACCGGCTTCGACCAGTCGTTTGGCGACGCGAGTCTGGCAGAAGGCGCCAAAGGAAAAGCCGGCGAGTGCGACCGGAATGTCGCCGCAACGGTTTTTCGCTGCATGCAGGACGGCGAGGAGATCATCGGTTTCCCCTCTGCCCTCGTCGTGGGTTCCCTCGGTCCCGCCGACGCCCCTGAAATTGGGGCGGAAGGTGGCGTATCCGAGTCCGACAAAGGTTCGTGCCAGCGTGTAGGCCACCTTGTTGGTGTTGGCGCCGCCACCCAGCGGATGCGGGTGTGCGATCAGCGCAATGCCGCGCGGCGCATCCGGACGTTCCATGATGACGTCGATCTTGCCGATCGGGCCGTCGATGAGGATTTTTTCTTCCGGTGCTTTCATGGCATCACAGTTTCAGGCGTTCGACCACGCGGCCGTTGATCAGGTGTTCCTGGATGATTTCCTCGACATCTTCATTGTCGACAAAGTTGTACCAGGTCTCATTCGGGTAAACGACCATGACCGGGCCTTGATCACAACGACCGAGACAACCGGCCTTGTTGATGCGTACGGCGCCGGCACCGTTTTTCTTGAGTGCCCCGATGCGGTCCTTGGCATAGGCAAAGGCATCGGAACCGCCAACCGTGTTGCAGCACTGTTCCCCGGCTTCGCGTTGATTGGTGCAGATGAAAACGTGGTGTTGAAAATAGCTCATGAGTGTCCTCCTGGAAGCCGGCATTATAGGCCAGCCGTTTCACGTGGAACCCGCTTCAGCGACGCTGCAAGGTGAGGAACAAGAAAGGCAGTGCCAGGAATGGCCACAAACTGGCAACCAGACGAGTCAGGCCATTGAAATTGAGAAAATGCCCTTGTCGCCATGCGGCAAGGGCTGCCTCGGAATACGGATTGCCGGGTGCCAGATTGAGAATCAAGGTTCCTGCGACCAAGGCCAGCATTGCCAACAGAAGGGATAGCCGGGCGGGTAGCCACAAGCTCAGGCTGAGTGCCAGCAAGCCGCCCAGCAAACCCTGTCCGGCGCCCGGTGTCAGCCAGGCAAGCGACTCGGCCGGGCCGATCAAGACAGCTGCACCCAAGGTCCGGATCGTGAGGCCAAGGAGCAAAAAGAGCGGTACGAGCACATAAGCAAGCCAGACACGCTTGATCAAGCGGCGCAGGATCAATCCAACTGCCAGAGCATTGCAGCCAGCGACCGCTGCTTCGATCAATGCAAAGCGATCAGCGGAAAAGGGAATGGGGGCTTGAAACGAGATGAGGGCACGAAAGTCCCCTGCCCCGAACAGCCAGGTTTCCGGCGAAAGCGGCACCAGCAGCCAGAGGCCGAGAATGGTGAGACCCAGTTCTGCGTGGGGGACGGGCGCCAGCAATTGCTTTTCCAGCAAGGCGATCCGTGCAAACAGTCGGGGGCCGCCATGTTGCGCAGCAACAGCACCAATCAGGCCGCCCAGTGTGTTGCACAACAGATCGAGGCTGGATGGCACCCGCGAGGGCAGCCAGTTCTGGACCGCTTCCAGCGCGAGGCTCAGACTGCCGGACAGAAGAATGGCCAATATGGGGGCGGTATAACGCCAGGGCAAACGGCGCAATGCGAGGGTCAAAAAGAAGCCCAAAGGCAAGTAGACCGCAACATTGGCCAGCAGGTCGAAATAGGTCCAGTAACGCGGCCATTCGGCTTCTATAAACGCCAGCGGTGCTGCGCCAGTCATCCGCCATCCGGAAAACGGATGCAGGCTACCGTAAACGACCAAGCCGAACCAGGCGAGTGCCAGGTAGCGGGAAAGGATGACAGGGCCGTTTGCCGAATTGCTCATTCCCCGGATTTTAGGGGCTGGATTCGTACTCGTCAGCCGGATTTGGAAACAAAGTTACAGAAATATCGACTTAGTGGTGATGCGGATGCGTGCTGACGTGGTGGGTTTCTGCGGCCGCCCGATGATGAAGCGCATCATGAATATCCTCTCTGGGGCTGGTGCGCCCCACCCACTGAGGGAGCAGAGAGCCGGCCACCAATCCGCTCAAACTCACGACCAGACCGATCAGTTGCGGTGGCACGGCGCTGGCTTTGCCGACAAGTATCTCGATGAGAAGCCAGGAGACAATGCCGCCGAAAATCGAGAACAGCGCCCCTTGAGTGGTTGCCCGGCGCCAAAGGATGCCGCCCACCAGTGGGGCAAATGCGCCCGCCAGTGTGATTTTGTAGGCGCCCTCGACCATCTGGAAAATACTGGATTCCGAATTGAGTGCAAAGCCCAGGACGAGCAGTGCAAACACCAGCAGAACAATGCGCATGGTTCGCAAAAACTGGCGGTCATTCATGTCCGGCCAGAGGCTGCGGATGATGTTTTCCGAGAAGGTGACTGAGGGTGCGAGCAGCGTCGCCGAAGAAGTGCTCATGATGGCCGAGAGCACTGCTCCGTAAAACAGGACCTGAGCCAGCAGCGGGGTATGGCGCGTGACGAGGGTCGGAATCACCTTTTCTGCCTCCGCCGTTGCCATCGCGCCGAACAGCGCAGGGTCAATCAGGGTTGCGGCATAAGCAATGAAGATCGGGACAAAGGTGAACACAAAATAGAGCGTCGCTCCGGCAACCGAGCCCCACAATGCCACGCGGGCGCTCTTTGCGGAGGTAATGCGCTGAAATACATCCTGTTGCGGGATGGAGCCGAACATCATGGTGACTGCCGAACCCGCGAAACTCAGCCACAACCAAGGGTCGGCTTCGGGGAAGAAAGCGAATTTTCCGGCAGCCGAGGCGTGGGTGATGACTGCTGTCGCACCCCCATCGACCTGTCCGGCAACCAGAACGGCTACGAACAATAGCCCGCCCAGCATGACGAGCATTTGCACGAAATCGAGGATGGCGACTGAGAGCATGCCGCCGAAAATGGTGTAGGTCAGTACCAGTGCCGTACCCAGATACATCCCGGTGCTTTCGCTGATCCGTTCGTTGGAAACCACCGAAAAAAGCAGGCCAAGCGCCTTGGTTTGGGCTGCCACCCAGCCGAGGTACGAGAGGACGATGCACAGCGTAGTCAGAATTTCGACGCTGCGGTTGTAGCGCAGCCGATAGAAGTCGCCCAGCGTGATGATGTTGAGCTTGTACAAATATCGGGAAAACAGGATGCCCGAGAGAATCAGGCAGATCGAGGAGCCGAAGGGATCGGCAACGATGCCGCCCAGGCCTTCCTTGAGGAAGGTCGAGGAAATGCCGAAGATCGATTCAGCCCCGAACCAGGTGGCGAAAACCGTGGCCATGACCACCGGAAAAGGCAGTGAGCGACCGGCAATGGCGAAGTCCTTGGCGTTATGTACACGCGTTGCAGCGAGTAGCCCGATACCCACGGAAACCAGAAGGTAGAGAATGACGAACCAGATCAGCATGGACGACGGTCGACAGCGGCAAGGGGTTGAAAACGCGGCAGATTATAAGGTTATTGCGCGTTTTCAAGAGGGAAAAAGTCAGGCTGGCTGACAAATTCGACGGCCTCACCGGTCGACGGGTGAACAAAGCCGATTTTCGCTGCGTGCAGCATCAGCCGCGGCGTGCGCTCCAGCGTATGCGCACCGTACAGTTCATCACCAAGAATGGGGTGTCCCAGACTGGCCAGGTGAACACGCAACTGGTGCGAACGGCCGGTCACAGGCAGAAGCTCGACAACGCTCTGGTGTTGTTCGGGTTCCCGCCGAATCACCTGATAGCGGGTGAGCGAGGGCTTGCCGATATCGTGATCAACTTTCTGACGAGGGCGGTTGGGCCAGTCGCAGATCAGCGGCAAGTCGATCTCGCCCCGATCATTTTCAGGCAGGCCATCGACCAGCGCGTAATAGACCTTATCGACGGCGCGGTCGCGAAACAGCCGGGACAGGGCGCTGTGCGTCGCCTCGTTGCGCGCCATGATGAGCAGGCCCGAAGTGGACATGTCCAGCCGGTGAACCGCCAATGCATCGGGGTAGGTGCGCTGAACGCGGGATACCAGGCAATCTGCCTTGTCGGCACCGCGTCCCGGCACCGACAGTAGCCCGGATGGTTTGTCCACCACGAGCAACACGTCGTCCGCGTACACGATCCGTGGCATGTCGACAGGCGGCAGATAGCTCATCTGGACAGCTCCGGTTGGCGGCAGTGCGCATCGCGAAACGGGCCGCTGGCAAGCACCCAGCCTAGCGCTGGCGCCGTTTGCAGGCATGCCCGGGCACCGTCAATTTTGCTGGACCACCAGTACCAAGGCGCGGGTCGTGCATGCACCGGCAGGCAGGTGGAGAGCAGCAGTACGAGGATGCAGCGATTGATCATCAGTACAAATACTGTATAGTTGTACAGTAATTAGGTTTGAATGGCGGAGCCGCAAGAATACACGCAGGCCCGCAAAATTTTCGTAATATCGGGCATTGTTGCCAATGGCATATTATTCGGGTAAATCTGTCCGGATGCTGTTAGCAATTTCTGTTCCATCACTGGCCGCTGTGCCATAATCCGCTCAACGTTTTGAGGTAAGAACATGGACGACAACAAGGCAAAGGCGCTCGCCGCAGCGCTGCAACAAATCGAAAAGCAGTTCGGCAAAGGCTCCATCATGAAGATGGGCGATGCTGAAATTGACGAAGGTATTCAGGTTGTGTCGACCGGCTCGCTTGGCCTGGACATCGCGCTCGGCGTCGGCGGCCTGCCGCGCGGTCGCGTTGTTGAAATCTATGGCCCGGAGTCTTCCGGCAAGACCACGCTTTGTCTGCAAGTCGTTGCCGAAATGCAGAAGCTCGGCGGTACGGCAGCCTTCATCGACGCCGAACACGCGCTCGATCCGCAATACGCCCAGAAGCTCGGCGTCAATGTTGGCGACCTGCTGATTTCACAGCCGGATACCGGCGAACAGGCGCTCGAAATCGCCGACATGCTGGTACGTTCCGGCTCGGTTGACATCATTATCGTTGACTCGGTTGCTGCCCTTACCCCGCGTGCTGAAATCGAAGGTGAAATGGGCGACCAGATGGTCGGCCTGCATGCCCGTCTGATGAGCCAGGCGCTGCGCAAGCTGACTGCCAACATCAAGAAGACCAACACGCTGGTCATCTTCATCAACCAGATCCGCATGAAGATCGGCGTCATGTTCGGCTCACCGGAAACCACCACCGGCGGCAATGCGCTCAAGTTTTACGCCTCCGTCCGCCTCGATATCCGCCGCATCGGCGCGATCAAGAAGGGCGACGAAGTCATCGGCAGCGAAACCAAGGTCAAGGTGGTCAAGAACAAGGTCGCCCCGCCCTTCCGTGAAGCCATCTTCGACATTCTCTACGGCGAGGGCATCTCCCGCCAGGGTGAGGTCGTCGAAATGGGTGTCGCCCACAAGCTGGTCGACAAGGCGGGTGCCTGGTATGCCTACAAGGGCGAAAAGATCGGCCAGGGCAAGGACAACGCGCGGGAATTCCTCAAGGCACATCCGGAAATTTCCCAGGAAATTGAAGCCGGTATCCGCGAGGCTGCCAGCACCAATGTGATCAAGCCAGTGAAGGCCAAGGCGGATGCCTGATTCGTCGGCTGTACTGAGAGTGGCGGCATTACGACTCCTGACCCGGCGCGATCACAGTCGGGCGGAGTTGAAGGCCAAGCTCTCAGGACAGGCTGAGTCGGCCGAGGCACTCGATGCGGTGCTTGATCGCCTGGCATCCGAGCGACTGCTGTCTGACAGTCGCTATGCCGTTCAGCGCGTGAGCGTGCGCGGCCAGCGTTACGGTAATGCACGTCTGCGCCAGGAGTTGCGCCAGCGTGGTGTCAGCGATGAAGATATCGGAGAGGCGCTCCCTGAGGCGGGTGACGAAACCGAACGCTGTCGGGCAATCTGGCAAAAAAAGTTCGGTGTACCGCCGGAATCTCCAGAAGCACGTGCCAAACAGATGCGTTTCCTGCAATATCGCGGTTTTTCCGGTGAAGCAATTCGCCGGGTCATCAGCGGAGCGGACGAATGAGCGAGACGGTTGCCAAGCTGTCGGCACACAATCTGAAGAAACGATACAAGACGCGCACCGTCGTTGAAGACGTATCCTTCGAGCTCAGGGCTGGCGAAGTCGTTGGCCTGTTGGGGCCGAATGGTGCCGGCAAGACCACGTGTTTCTACATGATTGTCGGGCTGGTTGCGGCGGATGGCGGCGAAGTTTATATCGATGAAACCCGGCTGACCCATTTGCCGATGCATCGCCGTGCTCGAGAAGGTTTGTCCTACCTGCCACAGGAAGCTTCCATCTTCCGCAAGCTGAATGTTGAAGACAATATTCGTGCTGTTCTTGAACTGCTCAAGCTGGATAAGGACGCGCTCAACGAACGTCTGGAAGCCCTGCTTGCTGAATTGCATATCGGCCATGTGCGCCACGTGAACGCAGCGGCGCTTTCCGGTGGCGAAAGGCGTCGGGTGGAAATTGCCCGTGCGCTGGCGACCAATCCCCGTTTTGTACTGCTTGACGAGCCCTTTGCTGGGGTCGACCCCATTGCGGTGCTGGAAATCCAGAAAATTATCCGCTTCCTCAAGGAGCGCGGCATTGGCGTATTGATCACTGATCACAACGTACGCGAGACGCTGGGTATTTGCGATCACGCCTGGATCATCAACGCCGGCCGCGTGCTTGCTGCTGGACGCCCGGACGAAATCGTTGATAATGAAAGCGTACGAAGGGTTTATCTCGGCGAGCACTTCAAGCTCTGACCGCAACGCAGCAGCCAACCCCCATCGATGAAACCGGCACTTCAGCTCAAACTCTCCCAGCACCTGGCACTGACGCCGCAATTGCAGCAGTCAATCAAACTGCTACAGCTGTCCACGGTCGAAATGCAGCAGGAAATAGAGCGCTATCTGCTGGAAAATCCGATGCTGGAACGGGACGATGATGGCGGGCCGGAGTCGTTCGCCGGGGCTCAGCAATTTGATTCGCCTGCCAGCACAAGCGAACGTAGTGTGGAAGAGCGACCGTCCAGCGATGACCGCGATCAGCAGGAAGTACCCTCCTCGCCGTCAGAGGTCGACGATGATCGATGGACGTCGGATGCGGGCAGCTTTTCCGGTGCCGGACGGGATGACGATGATGAGGGTGAGTCGCGCGATATTCATGCCGCCACTGTCAGCCTTCGCGACCATCTGGGCTGGCAGCTTGGCATGACCCAGCTCTCGGAACGGGACCGCAGTCTGGTCCGTTTCCTGATTGAGGCGTTGGACGATGACGGCTATCTGTCGGCCCCCCTGCAGGAGTTGTGGGAAACCCTGCCGCCGGAATATGAAATTGAAATCGAAGAATTGGAAATCGCCTTGCGGCATATCCAGAACTTCGATCCCACCGGCGTCGGTGCCCGCAATCTGCAGGAGTGCCTGCTGCTCCAACTCAAGGCGCTGAATGACGAAATTGACGGCCCTTTGGCCACGGTGATCGTGTCGCGTCATCTGGACCTGCTTGCGGCCCGTGATTTCACCAAGATTCGGCGCCTCACGGCTTGTGATGACGAAGACCTCAAGGCGGCGCATGCCCTGATTACCAGCCTGGACCCGCGGCCTGCTGCCGGCTACGCACAGGTGGAAGCGCGCTATATCACGCCGGATGTAATCGTCAAAAAGTTGAAGGGCAAATGGACGGCCTATATCAATCCGGATGCTTATCCCAGATTACGAATCAATCGTCTCTATGCCGAGATTCTCGCCCGCCAGCGTAGAGGTAACGGCAATATGACCGGGCAATTGCAGGAAGCGCGCTGGTTGATCAAGAACGTGCAGCAGCGTTTCGATACCATTCACCGGGTGACACAAGCGATCGTCGAACGCCAACGGCAGTTTTTTGAGCATGGCGAGGTTGCCATGCGTCCGCTGGTGCTGCGCGAGATTGCTGATATTCTCGGTTTGCACGAGTCGACCGTATCGCGGGTAACCAGCCAGAAATACATGGCTACGCCGCGTGGCATTTTTGAATTGAAATATTTCTTCGGCAGTCATGTTTCCACCGATACCGGGGGGGCATGTTCTGCCACCGCCATCCGGGCACTGATCAAGCAATTGATCTCGGCCGAGGAAGGCAAGAAGCCCTTGTCGGATAGTCAATTATCCGAAATACTAGGCCAGCAGGGAATCGTCGTAGCTCGACGCACGGTCGCCAAATACCGCGAATCGCTGAACATCCCGCCGGTCAATTTACGCAAGACCCTGTAGAGAGAGGAGAAAAAATGAATCTGCAGATCACTGGTCACCACATTGAAGTCACCCCAGCACTTCGAGAATATGTGGAGAACAAGCTCGATCCGGTTGTCCGCCACTTTGACAAGGTGACGGGCGTCAACGTCGTCCTGTCGGTAGAGAAGCTCAAGCAATTGGCTGAAGTTACTGTCCATGTGCCGGGCAAGGATCTTCACGTTGAAGAGTCCGCCGATGATTTGTATGCGGCCATTGATGCACTGTTTGACAAGCTGGACCGTCAGGTTCAGAAATACAAGCAGAAAATTCAGGATCACCATCGCGGTGACAAGGCGGCAATGCACATCGAAGAATAAGTTCTGACTGGCCGCGACATTCCGTCGCGGCCGTAGCCTTGGTTTTCCCATGAATCCATTAACCAATATCCTGACTGTGGACCAGGTGCTTCTTGATCTGGATGCCGGCAGTAAAAAGCGCGTATTCGAGCAGGCTGGCATGTTGTTCGAAGCCCGACTGGGCATGGCGCGTTCTATCATTTTCGACAGTCTTTTCGCCCGGGAAAAGCTGGGATCCACTGGTTTGGGTCAAGGTGTAGCGATCCCGCACGGTCGCATCAAGGGGCTGAAACAAGCTGTTGGCGCGCTGATTCGTCTGGCTGCGCCTATCCCCTTCGATTCTCCGGATGGACGTCCTGTAACCCTGCTCTTTGTTCTGTTGGTCCCTGAACAGGCGACAGAAGAACATTTGCAGATTCTTTCCGAACTCGCGCAGCGTTTTTCTGACCGAGCCTTTCGTGAAGCCTTGCAGCAGGCAGCAGATGCGCCGGCGGTCGTTTCACTGTTCATTGCTTGAGTCCTGCCGGTGCGACACATCAGCTTTGAGCAGCTTTACGAAGACAATCGGGAAAAGCTGCTTTTCTCATGGCTGATTGCCCACCAGAGTGCGCGCAGGATAGAACTCAAGGCAGTCAGTAACTATGGTGCAGATGTTGTCGGCCATATCAATATTATTCACCCCGAGCGTTTGCAGGTCCTTGGTCAGGCGGAATACGACTGGGCGATGCGAATCGGGGAGCGCCGTTTTGGCCAGATGTTCACCGATCTGCTGGCAGCCAATACGCCTGCGGTTATCGTAGCCGACGGGCTGACGCCGCCCGAAGTGGTGGTGGAGGCATGTACCGCTTCTGGTACGCCCTTGATTCTTTCTCCCAAGCCGTGTTCTGCCGTGATTGATCAGTTGCGGATCTATCTGTCTGCCCGGCTTGCGGATACCGTGAACCTGCACGGCGTCTATATGGACGTTCTGGGTATGGGCGTGCTGATCACCGGGGATTCCGGCGTGGGCAAGTCAGAGCTTGCGCTAGAGCTGATTTCCCGTGGTCATGGGCTGGTTGCGGACGACGTGGTGGAAATGGCACGGATTGCGCCAACGACCATCGAGGGCAGATGTCCCGGCATGCTGCGGGATTTTCTCGAAGTCCGCGGGCTCGGCCTGTTAAATATCAGGACCATCTTTGGTGAGACTGCATCGCGCAGGAAGATGAAACTCAAGCTCATCGTCCATCTGCAGAAAACTGTGGCAGCAGCAGACGCACCTCGCCTTCCACTGGATGCTCAAACGCAGGAGATACTCGGCGTCCCCATTCGCAAGGTCGTGATTCCGGTGGCAGCCGGGAGAAATCTTGCGGTGCTTCTGGAAGCGGCAGTGCGCAATACCATCCTGCAATTCCGCGGTATCGACAGCATGCAGGATTTTATTGAACGCCAGCAGCGGATGATGCTTGACGAGGATGTCTGATTGGCACGATAGTCCGCAGGCATCGACCCCATCAACCGTCACAGGAGTAAGCCATGAAGCAATTGATCGCAGCTGTCGTTCTAGGATTGTCGTTTGGATGTGTTCACGCAGCTGATGTCTGCGAAGATCAGGCTGCGGAAAAGAAGCTGGCCGGCGCCGCAAAAAACAGCTTCGTCAAGAAATGTCGCGCTGATGCGGGAATTTCCGGTGGCTCCGCCTGCGAAGCCAAAGCTCAGGAAAAGAAGCTTGCAGGGGCGGCTAAAAACAGTTTCCTGAAAAAATGTCAGGCCGATGCGGGTCAGCCGGCTTCGGCACAGTCAACGTGTGAAGCCACTGCCAAGGAGAAAAAATTGGCGGGGGCTGCCAAAAACAGTTTCATGAAGAAGTGTGTTGCTGACGCAAGCGCCAGCTAATACGCGAACAAATCTTGTGAACGGCCACCAAGCAGGGTGGCCGTTATCGGTCAACAGTGATCGAAGGCCAGTTTTTCTGCAGCGGGATCATTCAAACGCGAGCCGAAGCTGAGCATCCCTGTACCCTCCAGCAAAATTTCGCTACGGCGAACTGCAACTTCCTGACGCCCCCCAAGCTGGAGAAAACTGCCGTTGGTACTGGTATCCACCAGGTAATAGCCTTCGTGGCGGCGTTCAATCCGGGCGTGGTGGCGCGACGCCTTGCGGTCGTCGATCTGTAGTTGGCTGGACGGGTCCCTGCCCAGCGTCACTACCGGATTGTTTTCATCCAGCAGCAGTACGTCGCCCTGATAGCGAAGGCGCAAACGATCCACTGCCATTGTGCTGAAGGGGCCGAACATCGAATGTATTTGTGCGGTATCCGGTTGTGCTGGCCAGTCGATCTGGAAAATGTCGAGTACGCGGTTGTTTTCCCGAACGTCCTCAGGCAAGCGGGCCAACACCCGAACAACCCCTCCTGGCTTGAGTGCATTGACCACCCGGTTGCTGCAAAGAATCTGTCCGGCCCGGGAAAGTCCGGCAATCCTCGCCGCAGTTTCAGTAAGGCTGGGGGGCGCCTTGTCACTATCAGCCGCACTTTCGCCGGAGTGGATACCGATCCTCAGTCCGAGTTTCAGTCCGGAAACGGGAGGTAATGCCGCCAAGCGCTGTTGCATGTTGATTGCCGCCTGGCAGGCATCTTCCCCGGATGTGAACAAGGCTAGCAATTCGTCACCTGCCAGTTCAACGTGCTTCGCCTGATAGCCTGCGACCGAGCGGTTCATGCGTTTGAGACAGCGCTCGATGGCGCGGGCTGCTTCACGGTCATTGAGTCGCTCGTACAAGTCGGCACTGCCACAGACATCGGCAACCATGACGAAAACTGGCGGGGGGCGTTGGATCATCGGAGGAGCCTCCAGGCGAACGGGCAATCAGCGGATTATATGACAGACGCCGTGAGCCGCAGGATCAAAGCGACCACTGAACAGTCGTTCCGGTAAAGACGGGCGGCAGTTCAGGCGCGTCAAAGGCGATATCGCCTTCATCAACCTGAGTGCCGATATTCAACCCGCGAAAATCAAACAGGCGATTATCGGCAAGATGGGACGGAACGATGTTCTGCATCGCGGTGAACACCGCCTCGGTACGGCCCGGGAAGCGACGATCCCAATCCTGCATCATTTCCTTGATTTTTTGCCGTTGCAGGTTTTCCTGCGAGCCGCAAAGATTGCACGGGATGATGGGGTACGCCATACCGCGGGCGAATTTTGCGATCTCCGATTCCGGACAATAGGCCAGTGGCCGGATGACCACGTGGGCGCCATCATCGGTAACCAGTTTTGGCGGCATGGACTTGGTTTTGCCGCCGAACAACAGATTCAGGAAAAGCGTGTGCACCATGTCGTCCCGATGATGGCCAAGCGCAATCTTGTTGGCACCAAGTTCCTTTGCGGTCCGGTAAATAATGCCGCGGCGCAGACGGGAACAAAGCGAACACGTGGTTTTTCCCTCGGGAATCTTGTCCTTGACCACAGAATAGGTATCGACTTCGACAATACGGTGTTCGATACCCAGGCTGGCGAAATAGGCGGGCAGTACGTCAGCCGGGAAGCCTGGCTGCTTCTGGTCAAGATTCATCGCGATCAGCCGGAATTTGACCGGTGCGCGCTGCTGCAGCGCCATCAGCATGCTGAGCAGGGTGTAGGAGTCCTTCCCGCCGGAACAGCAGACAAGGATGGTGTCGCCATCCTCAATCATGTTGTAGTCCATGATGGCCTTGCCGGTACGTCCTTCCAGATGCTTACGCAGTTTTTGCAGATTGTTGGAGGGGGACGGGGTCGAAGAATCGGTCATCGCTGGCTGCCGGTCATTATGAAAGGGCGACAGTTTACCCCGAGAACGTAGGGTGCTTGTGCGCACTTGCACTTGCCAGTTTTTCCTGAAGGTCACTGGCACGGATTGGCTTGGCAAGATAATCGTTCATGCCGGCAGCGAAACATTCAACCTGATCTTCAAGGGTGGCGGCGGCAGTCATGGCGATGATGGGAGAGGGTTCGCGCCCGGTTTCGAGTTCGTGTTGCCGAATCTTCCGGGTTGCTTCGATACCGCCCATCACCGGCATTTGCAAATCCATCAGGACGACATCGAATTTGTGCCCGGCATGCAGGTCGACCGCCTCTTGTCCATTCACTGCCAGCATGGTGCGATGTCCCCACTTGCCGAGCAGACTCAAGGCCAGCTTTTGATTGGTCGGATGATCTTCGACCAGCAGAATATCGAGCGGCCCCACATTGGGCTTGTGGACTGTCGTGCTGACGCTGCTTGGCTGCGTCTGTACGACAGTGAAAGGCAGACGAAATACGAAATTGCTGCCCATGCCCGGTGTGCTTTCGACGCGAATGTCGCCATCAAGCAATTCCACGAGACAACGGCAAATTGACAAGCCGAGTCCGGAGCCGCCATAGCGCCGGGTCGTGGAGCTGTCTTCCTGAGAAAAAGCGTCGAAAATCAGCCCCTGTTTATCGGCTGAAATGCCAATGCCGGTGTCGATGACTGAAAATTCGATATCAATCGTCTCGCCGCGCCGGGAAACCTCATAGGCGCGCAGCGTGACACTCCCAGCATCGGTAAATTTGATGGCATTGGCCAGTAGATTGATCAGAATCTGACGCAAGCGATTGGGGTCGCCACAGACCTGCAAGGGCAGCGAGCGGGAGATATCTCCGAGTAATTTCAGCCCCTTTTCCTGCGCGCGCATCTCCAGTGTGCGCTGGGTCACGCGCAGAAGTTCCGGCAGGTCGAACTGGATGTGTTCGACAATCAGTTTCCCGGCCTCGATTTTGGAGAAGTCGAGAATGTCGTTGAGCAGTGCCAGCAGGGATTCGCCTGAAGCGCGGATGATGTTCAGATAATCCCGTTGTTCGTCATTCAGCGGCGTGTCCAGCGCCAATTCCGTCATGCCGATCACCCCGTTCATCGGCGTGCGAATTTCGTGGCTCATATTGGCAAGGAAGTCGCTCTTCGCGCGGTTTGCCGCCTCGGCAGCTTCTTTCGCCTGCTGGAGTGCGGCCTTGTCATTCTTGTGTGCGGTGATTTCGGTGCGGATTGCGATGTACTGCTCGGGTGTTCCTTTGGCGCCAAGCAAGGGAATGATGGTGGCGTCCACCCAGTAGAGGCCGCCATCCTTGGAGAGATTACAAATTTCACCCTTCCAGACTTGACCAGCGGAAATGCTGGACCATAATTCACCGAAAAATGTGTCGGGATGCAGGCCTGATTTCACCACCCGGTGATTTTTTCCGAGCAATTCTTCGCGGGTGTAGCCACTGATTGAACAGAATCGATCATTGGCATAAACGATCACACCATCCGCGTCCGTGACGCTGACGATTGCATGCTGATCGAGCGCAAATTTCTGATTGGCCAGTTCGCGTCGTGTGCGCTCGTTCTCGTTGATCAGCGTGCCGATTTTGTCCGAGAGGATGGCCAGATCATCACTGTCTTCGTTATGTTGGGCCTGGACATCGGGCAGAAGCGTGCGGAGTACGCCTCTCAGTGCTGCAAGTGCGTTCTCTCGTCCGAGCAATTCCTGGCGAATTTTCTCGTTGACCGCAGAGAGCTCGTCGGAGGAAATTTCCAGGCTGCGGGTACGTAAATCGAGATCACGTTCGTATTGCTCGTAACTGCTATCAACCTGTGCAACGAAAGCGCCAAATCCGGATAACAACTCGGCCACCCGCGGATCGCCGGCTTGTGCAAGCGCCGGCAACTGCTGCAGCAACTCGCCAAAGGCGGCTTCATCACGAATGCCCATGCTGCGCTTGAGCTGGCGGAGAAGGCTTTTCTGCATGTTTGAATCGTCAGTTTTCGCCGATGCAGGTAATGGTCATTGTTTGATTGTGCAACTGGCAGCGCATTGCGTCAGAAAACGGGCTGATTTCGCCGTAGGAATAGAAACCGGCGAGTTGTGTGTACTCGCCCAGACTGTCCTGTACGGCTTCCACCTCCTCATCCACGCGGTTGCCCATCACCAGTTTGCGACCGACGCAACTGACCAGGATCGCCAATTGTGCAGCACCGCCTGCCAGCATGCGGCTGGCGTCCAGCGCGGCATGCTCGGCCCCGTTGACCAGCTTGTCTGTGCTTGCATGCATCAGTTTCAGATAACCGTTTTCGCTGATCTCTCCAGCCAGGGTAAGGCTGCCGCTGGCGTCATCCACGGCAAGGATGGTTCGAATCAAACCAAGCGCATGGTGGTCTTCGCCGAGCATGGCGAAGGGAAACAGCAAGCCGGAGGCCGGCAAGCCAGCCGCATGGGTGCCGAGATAGCGTTTGTAGATATCCAGCGCCGGCTCGCCATCCAGTTCGAAAAGCACATTGCCGCTGCAGCGAGTGACCCGGCGTGCCGGCCCGAAAGCCTCCCAACCGCCAAAGGAGCCATGCGCCAGAGTGAGTTGCTCCCCGTGCAGTCCGATGGCGACAATGCTGTCGTCGCTCAGGCCTTCAGGCCCCAGCGTCCAGGTTTGCCGGAAGGCACCGGCATCGCCCGCAAGTCCGCCAGTGATCGGAATCTGTTCGCCGATCCGCTCACTCAGGCCGCGAACCAGCGCGCTGCCGTTGATCCCGACGCCGGGACCAAACATCAGTATCCCTTTCAGGGCCGGATCTGCGAGCGACTCGCCGAGTCGTTTGCCGGCAGCGAAAGAGTCGTCCATGGATGCCAAGGCTGTCGAGGCAACGGAAATCCTTGAGGTATCGAAGTGGACCGCTGTCAGTACGGCGCTGTCGTCATTGACCCCGCTGTTATCGATTTCTCCGGCAGTCGAACAGCCGATCAATACACAGTGCGGAAAGCGCTGGCGCAGTTGTTTCACCAAGCCGCCTGCGGTCAACAAGCCGATACCAGCAAAAACCAGCAACAACTGTGGCTGCACCGCAGCCAGGTTCTCCAAGGCGGCTGGTGCCTGCGCGATATTACGGATGGTCTCCTGATGTATTTTCATTACATCCTCCCTGCTGGCAAAAATAGCACAAGCGGCTACGAATAAGTTTCCGCGGGCGGCTAGAATTCGCCCTTTCAAGCGAGATTTCCCCATGTCCCTGCCTTTGCCCGACGAAGATGCTCTGCAACACAGCCAGCGGCTTTCCGAAGCGATTGCGGCGGAAATTCGCAAGCATGATGGCTGGATTTCCTTCGCCGACTACATGGCCCATGTGCTTTACATGCCGGGGCTGGGCTATTACTCGGCCGGGGCTCAAAAATTTGGCGCTGCCGGCGATTTCGTGACAGCGCCAGGGTTGAGCGGCCTGTTTGGCGAGGCGCTGGCGGTACAGCTTGCACAGATCATGGCGGCTTCGGCACCGGTGATTCTCGAAGTGGGTGCCGGCACCGGGCGGCTGGCTGCGGATTTGCTGGCCAGCCTGGGGGCGCGGAATGCTTTGCCTGATCGTTACCTGATTCTCGATCTGTCGGGTGATTTGCGTGCCCGCCAACGCGAAACGATTGCCGCGGCGTTGCCGGAACTGATTGATCGTGTCGAATGGCTGGACCGCCTGCCGGAACAGTTTTCCGGCGCCGTTGTTGCCAACGAACTGCTCGATGCCATGCCGGCGCATCTTGTGGTCTGGGCTGAAGCGGGCGCGATCGAGATGGGTGTTGCGCTGGGTGCGAATGGGCAGTTTGAGCGTGCCGGACGTCCGGCCAGTGGCGAAGTGCTTCAGGCTGCACAAGAAATCGCGGCTGAATGCGCGTTGCCGGACGGCTATCTGATCGAAATTGGCTTGGCGGCAAGGCGCTGGAGCGCCGAGTGGGGCCGGCGATTGGTTCAGGGAGCCCTGGTGCTGATCGACTACGGTTTTCCCCGACACGAGTTTTATCATCCGCATCGTGGCGAAGGGACCTTGATGTGCCACTACCGACACCACGCGCATCCCGATCCCTTTTATTTGCCCGGTTTGCAGGATGTGACGGTCCACGTTGATTTCACCGCAATTATCGCGGCCGCTCATCCCGCCGGGCTGGATCTGCTCGGGTATACCAATCAGGGACAGTTCCTGATCAACTGCGGAATTCTCGATCTGTTGGCCGGAATAGCCCAGGACACCCCGGACTATGTGCGAGCTGCGGGTGCGGTGGGCAAGCTGGTCATGCCGCATGAAATGGGCGAGCTGTTCAAGGTCATCGCCATCGGTCGGGGGGTGGATATCCCCTTGTGCGGCTTCAGCAGCGGAGATCGCAGCCGCCGCCTGTGATTCAGCGCCGCGCCAGTTCCCGGAAGCGGTTGGGTTGGCCCAGGACCAGTCTGCCGAAATCATCCAGTAGCGACTGGTCGACCGCAGTCGGGCGGATGGTGAAGATGGCTGCACCCAAACGCTCAAGATTGCGCGTTTCCAGGATCACCACGCCTTTGTCGAAATCGGCGCGCCAGCGGGCGCTGACACCGATTTCAGCACGCACATGAAAATCTGCACGCTCCAGATGCCGGCGCTCGTTACGGTATTCCTTGCAATTGAAAGGCAGGCCGTAATCGAAGAGCACTGTCCGAAAGCGGTCTATGCTCGGGCCGTCACGCTCGATCAGCAGATTCTGTTTGCCGTTAATGCGATAGCTGAAGCTGACCAGTTCAACCAAAGCACCGGCACTCTGGCTTTGGGAGCGGTAATCGACGAAGCCTTCGGTCCAGGCGAGCTGACGGAAGACGAATTTCTCGACCAGCAGGAAATCACGGGGAACACTGGGTTTGATGATGTTGAGTTGCTGAACTACATCATGCAGATAGAAGAAGACCTTTTTCAGCGCCTGATCCAGTGCCTCATGGGCGGTATTCCGTTCAGCCTGTGCCGAATGTTGCTCGCGCTGCCGCACGTCAGCCTGCGCCTTGAGTTGGTCAAGCAAGCTGCTGCCGCCGCCTTCCAGATTGATCTGGGGAAAGGGCACTTCGTTCGATCGGGTTTCTGCAGGTTTGGCGATTTCCGGTTCGATGCGGGTGTCGAGCACGGCATGTTCTGCCTTGCGGTTCGGCACAATGTCCGGAAAGTTCAAGCTGGGGTCGAGCAGGCATGGCGATGTCTTGATGGCCATTTGCTCGTGCCGGGTCTGGCGCTCGACCGCGTCGAGATCGAAGGCTTCGATATCTGCGACCAGTGAGGCTTCAAGTGCCTCAATGTCTTCAGTCATACGGTCGCGACCGTCGCGCTTGGCGCGCAAGGCGGAGGCAATGGCTGCAGCGATGTCGGGTTGGTCGGCCATGGTCAGTTCAACAATTCAGGCGGCTACTTTACCAAAGTTATAGTGCTTGGACCAAGTCCGGAATGCCGCTCTGTGACTGCATCCCGCTCCTAAAGCTATCGTCTGGTGCTCAGCTGTCCAGGCCTTCGATCCAGTTGTGCAGCAGTTCGACAACATGCTCCCAGCCGGCGTCATGGGTGACTGCGTGCCCCATGTTGCGGAAAATATGTGCCTGTACCCCATAGGTCTGAGCGCAGGACTGAACCAGAAAAGCCGGTACCAGCATGTCTTTCTCCGCACCCACGACCAGCAAGGGCGAACGGTGCATGCGGTAAACGTTGGGCAGGTTGAACATCGACATGTCCCACAGTGCACGTTGCGACTCGGTTTGCATCTGGGTCAGCCACCCGCTCAGCATGGCTTCTTCAGCATCGCCGGCAAATAGCGCCGCACGCAGTGTTGCGGTATCGGTGCCTTCGCCGCTCATGATGCGGTTGATTTCAAGAAAGAGTTCGGGTTTCTGGAACATCAAGTGAAACTGTGCGGCGATCAGGCCTTGTGGCGGTACGGAGCAGAGTAAGGCTGCCGCCGGCGCGGGAAAGCGTTCCAGGTATTTCTGCACCACAAAGCCACCCATCGAGTGGCCGATCAGGACCGGATCGATGGCGAGCGTGTCGATCACGGTGCGCATGTCGTCTACGTAGTCACTGATCGAGTGCCAGTTGATATGGTCGTGCCCTGCACTGCCGCCGTGGCCACGCAGGGACAAGGCATGGCAGGGATGGCCGGCAGCGGCCAGTGCGGGCATGAATGTTTCAGTCCACATCCAGCCGCCGGCAAATGCGCCGTGTACGAAGAGCAGCGGCGTCTTCCCCGTGTCCTCGTTGGGCAGGCAGGAATAGACTTCGAGACCGGCGATGTTTTGGGTGGTGATCATGGAGTAAGCGGCCTTTGCCGTGGTTAAATGCGTGTTTTTCAGGTGTTGCGAATTCATGCTGAAATGGCTGGTAACGCTGGTTGTCGCAATATTTCTCCTCGGAATCGTGACGCCGCATGTCGCGCGTTTCATCCGTTTCGGGCAACTGCCGGGCGATATCTCTTTCAGGTTTCGGGGCCGGGCTTACCGCTTTCCTTTCGCCTCCGTCCTGCTATTTTCCGCCCTGCTCTGGCTCGTCTCCCGGGTGATCTAGGGCGACCTGCACGGCCTTGATCCGTGCCTGACGTATGCGTTCGGGAATGCTGCTGCGGTCAACACTGTCCCGGGCGATTTTTCCGGCATCAACGTGGTTGACCGCCAGCAGCGCCTGACGCATGGTGTCCATCGCCGGATAGGTGCGGTTTTCCCAGCCGCCTCGGCCCGTATAGTCGCACAGGCAACTGGCGAGCAATTCCTCAAAGCGCTCGGGTCGCCGCAGGGCATCGCATTTTTCCAGTAATTCGACCAGTGTGGCTGCACGCATTTCCCGGCAACGGTGCACTGTGCCGTGGTGGCGTGCCATCAGCAGCGCCAGATCGCGGCAGTCGTTGGGGACCCGCAAGCGGGTACTCATGGCTTCGCACAGGCGAATGCTGCGGACTTCATGGCCAATATGCCGGGGCAGGATGTCGGCCGGTGTCTCGGCCTTGCCCAGATCGTGACACAAGGCAGCATAGCGGACCGCCAGGCTGAAACCACGCAGTGCTGCCTGATCAATGACCATCAGCGTGTGGATGCCGGCATCGATTTCCGGATGGTAATCAGCGCGCTGCGGCACGCCAAACAAGGCGTCGACTTCCGGCAGCAGGCGGGCCAGCGCGCCGCACTCACGCAATACATCGAACATGCGTGATGGGCGAATTTCCATCAGACCCTTGGCCAGTTCCTGCCAGACCCGTTCGGCGACCAGATGATCCACTTCCCCGGCGCTTACCATGGCGACCATCAGGTCCATGGTTTCGGGCGCGATGGTGAAGGTGTCAAAGCGCGCGGCGAAGCGGGCAATGCGCAGGATGCGCACGGGATCTTCACAAAATGCCGGGCCGACATGGCGGAGGATTTTTGCCTCCAGATCGTGTTGACCGTTGAACGGGTCGATCAATTGGCCATCCGGTGCCTTGGCCATCGCATTGATGGTCAGGTCGCGTCGGCCAAGGTCTTCTTCCAGGGTGACATCGGGGGCGGCATGGAAACTGAAGCCATGATAGCCGCGCCCGGTTTTACGCTCGGTGCGTGCCAGCGCATACTCGGCATGGGTTTCCGGGTGCAGAAATACGGGGAAATCCTTGCCGACCGGCCGGAATCCCTGGGCCAGCAAGGCTTCAGGGGTGGCGCCGACGACCACGTAATCGCGGTCGTCGCAATCGCGGCCGAGTAATTCATCACGGACTGCGCCGCCAACAATGTAAATGTGCACGGCGGCCTTGTCGTGAAATTCAGCGTCCGGCGCGGAAACG
>CALAGF010000061.1 GCA_937892345.1 uncultured Rhodocyclaceae bacterium
GATCTACACAGGCGAAGACACTCTTTCCCTACACGACGCTCTTCCGATCTGTTGTGGGGCACCCCACCAAAACGAGAAGAGGAATTACAATGAAACTCATATTACGCAAGTTGACGTATGGGATTTCCGCAGCGGCAAGGCGCGGTACATTGATTTGCGGCCTTGCGGCATTTTCGATGCTGGTGACTGGGGGGGCCTTGGCTGCCGGCACCGGGAAGGTGAAGAAAAACCCCAACTACCCGCAAATCGAATTTCCACCGCAGTTTAATGCCAAAGGCGAGCTCCTGCAGCCGGTTGATTTCCGTGAATGGATTTTCCTCGGCTCGCCGCTGACGCCGCATGGCTTGAACAACGGCAAATCCAATTTCCCCGAGTTCCACAATGTCTATGTCCAGCCCTCGGCCTTCAAGGCTTACCGCGCCACCGGCAAGTGGCCGGAAGGGACCATTCTGTTGAAGGAGTTGCAACTGGTAAAGGGCCCGTCCGAATTTCCGGATGGATCACGCTTCGAGACTTCTGGTCGGGGCTATTTCCCGGGGGCGGTCAACGGAATGGATGTCGCGGTCAAGGATAGCAAACGCTTTGCCGAAACCAAGAACTGGGGCTATTTCAACTTCAACCACAGCGCCCCTCCCTATCTGAAGTCGGCGGCGGTCCGTCCGGTGGGTGAATGTGCCGGCTGCCACATTGCCAATGCCGATGAGGATATGGTTTATGTCAATCTGTACAAGCCGATCCTGACGCCGCTCCCACGCCCCTGACCTTTTAAGGAATGATGATGCGAAACTACGTCCGTTGTGCACTCATGGCGAGCTCGGTTCTGATGGCAACGGCCGTAGCTGCGGCTGACCCCGCCAAGTCGGGAAAAAGGGAGAGCTACAGCCCTTATGTTGACGCCAAGGGAAACATAAGTTTCCCGACAAAATTTCCCGACGGCTATCAGCATCTCGGCACTTGGGCGGTACTTGGCGAAGAAGGAGTGGCCGACACCCACAATGTTTATGCACGCCCCAAGGATGTCGCTTATTTTCGCCGGAACGGTTCGTTCCCGGATGGCGCCGTGATCATCAAAGAGGTGCTTGAAGCCATCGGATCCAACCATACAACGGGCCAGGCTTTTTGGGGCAGCAAAGGCAAAACCTGGTTCATGATGATCAAGGACTCCCGCGGGCGGTTCCCCGCCAATCCGTTGTGGGGTGACGGCTGGGGATGGGCGCAGTTCGATCCGACTGATCGCTCCAAGCAAATTGCCACGAACTACAAGACCGACTGCCTCCAATGCCACGTCCCGGCCAAGGCGATGGATTGGGTCTACGTCTATGCCTACCCGGCACTCGGGGAAATGGCTTTGCGTCAGACGCCTGCGGCGGCCCGCGGCGGCCACCTGAAGGCCGGCGAAGGGCATGGTGCCGGCTCTGCCGCTCCCGGCGCCTCGCCAATACTGGCCGGCAAGAAATTGTTTGACAACACCTGTATCGCTTGTCACTCGATCGCTCCCAACCAGAACGGCATCGGACCATCGCTGTTCGGGGTAGTCGGACGACCGGCCGGAAGCCTGCCGGGCTTTACGTACTCTGAGGCAATGCGCAACTCCGGAATCACCTGGAGCGCCGAAAACCTTGACAAGCACCTGGCCGACACCCGGAACTTTATACCCGGCAATCGGATGGGCGGCTTCTTCAAGGGGGTTGCGGCGGCCGGCGAGCGCGAATCCATTATTGCCTACCTGTCAACATTGAAGTAAAGAAAGTCATGAAAGCGGCAAGCAGGCTGCCTGAGCGAACCCTGGATGCCGCGAAATGATCATGTTGAGCCAGCCTCCCAGGTGTCGCAGCCGGTGAGCGCCCTACCCCGCCGATCGGAAGACGACAGACCGCTGAGCGTCCGCTTGGCGCACCTGTTGATCATCTGCCTGATGTTGACCTCGCTCCTGAGCGGCTTGGAGGCCTTCAATTTTACAGCCATCCCGCGCCTGCTCACCCGGGACGGACTGTTTATCTTGCATCGCGGCGCCGGCTTGGCCGTCGCTTTGCTGGCCGCCGGCTGGCTCTGGTTGCGGCGCGATTTCTTCCTGCGGAGCTGGGTCGGTCGCTGGCATGCGCTGATGCTCGGCATTGCCTTCCTGTCATTTTTCAGAGTTGATGTCAGCGGATCGTCACAGTTGCTGTCAGCGCAACAACTCCAGATTGTCCGTTCGCCCACCCGTCGCATTGATTGCTCGGTACAGGGTGGCATGGTGACAGTTCAGTAGCTTGGCGGCATCACGCACCGATGTCCCTTCGGCAAGCAGCCGTTTACCCAGCGCTATCTGGTCGTCACTGAGCTTGGCCGGCCTGCCAAAAACTACCCCTTTCTTTTTGGCGGCCTGACGGCCGGCACTGGTCCTCTCCTTAATAAGGGCGCGTTCAAATTCGGCGATGCCGGCAAAAATGGTCAGGACCATCTTCCCGGAAGGGGAGGTCGTATCTGCCCAAGGCTCCGCAAGAGAGCGTAACCCAACGCCAGCCCGATTGAGCAGTTCTGAAATTTCCAGCAGGTCCTTGGTTGAACGCGCCAAGCGATCCAGCCGCGTCACCACCACCACATCCCCCTCGCGCAGGTGATCGAGCAGTTTGGTCAGTTCCGGCCGATGCCGCTGGGCGCCCGAGATTTTTTCTTCATAGATCCGTCGGCACTCTGCTGATCGAAGAGCGGATCGCTGGTGGTCGAGGTGTTGGTCATCGGTCGAGACGCGGGCATAGCCGATCTGCATGGCGGGGACTCTGGGCAAGTTGTCGCAAAAGTGTATCGTAATTATCTGGTTACGCACCATACTTTTGCGACATCCGAAACGCCGATTTGGCAAAGATCGCAAATTTGTCGCTTTACTTAGGATTTATGCGACAACAGGTGTTCTGTTGAAAACACGCTCTAGGTCGGCCTTCCCTTCCGGCGTGGCGGCCATAGCCTCTATTTCGGTGATCAGTCGCCGCCAAACGCGCTCCTGTGTCATCCCCTCCAATTGCGATACAGCAACCCCAGTGCCCTCGGACAGTCGTTGCAACAGCGGCGGACCGGCATCCTTGAAACGTCTCGCCGGGGCATCGGCTATCGGAATCCCCAGCGCATGCAGGCAAAAGGTCTCGTAGCGAAAGCCATAGCACCCGGCCAATCGTCGGACATAGGACTCCAGCGTTTCCCAAGAGTGCGGTTGCGGGTGCAGCGGCCAACGTTTCGGCATAAGCGGTGTTCCTCTAGCGCAACGTCCGCTCAATGGCGCGCCTACGCACGCTGGGTGGCAAGTACTCCGCCTGTGTGATCGCGGCCTCGCTGATTTTCTCATCCCCATTCCGCAGGGCGAAGTCAGCTGCGCGGGCCAAGAGCGTCGCCATTTCACCAATCGTGCCTTCTGAACGCCGCAAGATATGTTCAAGGGTTTGAGGCGTCGACAAATGGGACGCCTCACGCAGGGGGAGGACAGCTTCGAAGCTGGCCAGCAGCCGCGCCAGCTCTTCCCCGGCGGCGGGTGCGGCTGCCGGTGCTGCAGCCGCTGGCGCGTCGGTAGCGGCAGCTGGCGTGGCTGCGGGAGCAGCGTCGGACGAATGGTGGAAGATCTTGTTGTAGATATTGCTGAAAATGCCCATGAGTACACCTCGAGTTGGAGTGAATGGAAGAAAGTTTGCCTGCGCGCCCAGTTCCCATGCAGCGAACCGGTGACAGCTGGAGCCGGGCG
>CALAGF010000062.1 GCA_937892345.1 uncultured Rhodocyclaceae bacterium
GAGCCCGGACTTTCCTCCCGACACCGAAGTTTCCCCCGGATATCCAGCGATTGCCTGGCCGACTTTCCGGGGCGGATTATAAACAGGAAAGCCGGGCTGGCTTTGAAGTACTTGCATGCCATCCCCTGCATGAGGAACTCAAACCGGCAGCGCCGTACGGTCGACCACCTTTCTGAGCACAAAACTGGTGTGCACACCGGTCACCCCCTGAATGCGGGTGATCTTGTTGAGCAACAGGTCCTGATAAGCATCCATATCGCCCACCACCACCTTCAATTGATAGTCGGACTGTTGGCCGGTAATCAACAGACACTCCAGCACTTCGGGAATGTTCGAGATCGCAGCTTCCAGATTGGCGAAACGTTCCGGCGTGTGCTGATCCATTGAAATGCCGATCAAGGCCATCAGGTTCAGCCCCAACTTGCGGGCATCAAGCAGGGCGCGATAGCCGGCGATCAGACCGGACTCTTCCAGCGTGCGCACCCGGCGCAAACAAGGGGAAGGCGAGAGGCCGATGCGATCCGCGAGATCCTGATTACTGATCCGCCCATCCCGCTGCAGGATGGCAAGAATTTCCCGGTCATAGCGATCAATCTCCATATTATTCTCCATTATTCAAATATGGCGCAATTTTCTGCCGATTTTACCCAAAACAACACCATAAAACGCAAGCACCTGCCGCGGCCTTTTCCGTAAGATGCTGCCATTGAGAAATTTTTCCGGAGCCGCATCATGTCGCAGCAAAAGTTCGCCAAATATTCCGCTTTTCCCCAGATTCATCTCGTCGACCGCCAATGGCCAGGCCGTGTCATCAACCAAGCCCCGATCTGGATGAGCACTGATTTGCGCGACGGCAACCAGGCGCTTTTCGAGCCGATGAATGCCGACAAAAAGATGCGCATGTTCAAGACACTCTGCGACATCGGCTTCAAGGAAATCGAAATTGCTTTTCCGTCGGCCTCCGAAACCGAATTCGGCTTCGTGCGCAAACTCATCGAGGAAGGCCACATCCCCGACGACGTGAGCATCGAAGTGCTCACCCAGGCGCGCGAGCACCTCATCCGCCGCACCATGGAATCGCTCAAGGGCGCCAAGAAGGCCATCGTCCACGTCTATAACGCCACCTGCAAAACCTTCCGCGAGAACGTTTTCGGCATGAGCAAGGCGGAAGTCGTCGCCATGGCTACCGACGCCGTACGCCTCATCCGCAGCCTCGCCGACGAGATGCCGGAAACCGAGATCACCCTCGAATACAGCCCGGAGCTCTTCACGGCCACCGAGCTCGATTTCGCCAAGGAAGTCTGCGACGCCGTCACCGCCACCTGGGGTGCAACGCCGCAGCGCAAGGTCATCCTCAATCTCCCGACCACGGTCGAGATCGCCACGCCCAACATCTACGCCGACCAGATCGAGTGGATGCACCGCAACCTCGCCCGCCGCGACAGCGTGCTCATCAGCCTCCACCCGCACAACGACCGCGGCACCGCCGTCGCCGCCGCCGAGCTTGGCCTCATGGCCGGTGCCGACCGCGTCGAAGGCTGCCTCTTCGGCAATGGCGAGCGCACCGGCAACGTCGATCTCGTCACCCTTGCCCTCAACATGCACACGCAAGGCGTCGATCCGCAGCTCGATTTCTCGGACATCAACGCCGTTGCCCGCACCTACGAACACTGTACCCAGCTCCCGATCCATCCGCGCCACCCTTACGTCGGGGATCTCGTTTTCACGGCCTTCTCCGGCTCCCACCAGGACGCCATCAAGAAGGGGTTTTCTGCTCAAAAGGCGGATGAGACATGGGCAGTGCCTTACCTCCCCATCGACCCGGCGGATGTGGGCCGCAGCTACGACTCGGTGATCCGCGTGAACAGCCAGTCGGGCAAGGGCGGCATCGCCTACTTGATGGAAACCGAGCACGGCGTCGTCATGCCGCGCCGCCTCCAGGTCGAATTCTCGGGCGTCGTGCAAAAGCACACCGACACCCACGGCGGCGAAGTCAGCGCCAAGGACATCTGGCAGTTGTTTTCTGCCACCTACCTCGAGTCGACCGCAAGCATGAGCTACCGTGAGCATCATCTTTTCGAACACGGCGCCGAGCAAGGTATCCACCTCTCGGTCGATATCAACGGCACGACGCACATCCTGACCGGCGAAGGCAACGGGCCGATCAACGCTGCAATGCATGCCTTGCAACGGGCCGGCATCAACGCCCAGGTTCGCAGTTACGAGGAACGCTCGATGGTGCCTATGGGCGAAGATGGCAATGCTCGCGCCTGCGCCTTCATCGAGATGGCGGCAGCCGGGCGGGGCGAATGCTACGGTGCCGGCATCGACGCCAATATCGTCACCGCCTCGATCAAAGCCTTGATCAGCGGTATCAACCGACTCGGGATCACCGGCCGCATCGAGCAGGCAGCCTGAGCCTCCCCCGCGCCCGCCGGATTACGCGGCGCGGGGGAATTTTCCCTTGCCACTCAGGGGTTTGGCGCGTAACATGCGGCGGCGTTCGGACGCAATGTCCGAGCGCATCGTTCTGCCCGCGTAAATGCCGTCTCCCTGCTGCGCCCAGAGAAGTACCGCCAGCACACCGTACCCCCATTTCCCGTCGCAAAGCGCCTTTGAACGTTCGCAGGAAGCCCGCCGAAAACACGGACTTCCTCGGCATCTTGCCCTGGAGACAGTTTGGTTCGCATCGAATTCGCCATCGACCTGCAATATCACGTGACCCCGCCGGGCGCGGATTTCGTCTTCAACATCCAGGCGGCCCAGACCGGCTGCCAGCGAATCGTCGACGAGGCACTGAAGGTCAGCCAGGCAATTCCCTTTGCAATCCAGACCGAACCGACCACCGCCGCCCGATTCCTGCGCATGCGTGCGCTCGCAGGCCCGCTGAACGTCAATTATCGCGCCACGCTGGATATCGAACACCACATCGCCGATCCTGACAAAATCAACGAGACCCCGATCCACCAATTGCCACTCGCCGCACTCGGCTACATTTATCCGAGCCGCTACTGCCAATCCGACCGACTGGCCCTGCTGGCAATCAACGAATTCGGCCACCTGCCGAAAGGCTATCGCCGGGTCGAAGCCGTTTGCGAATGGGTGCATCGGCACATCGCCTTCCGTTCCAACACCAGCAGCTCGACCACCTCGGCACTGGACACACTGACGGACCGGGTTGGCGTCTGCCGCGATTTTGCCCACCTGATGATTGCCATCTGCCGGGCACTCAGCATTCCGGCACGTTTCGCCACCGGCATCGACTACGGCGCCGACCCTGCGCTTGGCCCAACCGACTTTCACGCTTACGTGGAAGTCTTCCTGAGTGGCCGTTGGTACATGTTTGATCCATCCGGCACGGCAATCCCCATGGGATTCGTCCGTATCGGCACCGGTCGCGATGCGGCGGACGTGTCATTTGCCACCATTTTTGGTGGCGTGACCTCCGCACCGCCGACCATTTCCGTCAAGGCCCTTACCGCACCCGGCCGCCTCTGGGAAGAACCCCGGCGCCGTGGAGAAGCCTTGTCCACCGATCTGACGGTCAGCGACCTCAGCATCCCGTTTTAAAACTAAAGGAGTAGCACTTGGCCAAAGAAGAATTACTGGAAATGCAAGGCGTTGTCGAAGATGTCCTGCCCGATGGCCGTTTTCGGGTTCTGCTGGAGAACGGGCACCAAATGGTTGCCTACACCGCAGGCAAGATGAAGAAGAACCACATTCGCATCCTCCTGGGTGACAAGGTAAGTCTGGAACTTTCCCCCTACGATCTGACCAAGGGCCGGATTACCTTCCGCCATCTGGAAACCCGCGGTAGCGCCCCGCCGCCCCGCCGCCGCTACTAAGCGCTACGCCCCGGGCGAAACTGCCAGCTATCGTCGTAATAGGCGGCATCCTCGCTTTCCGCAGTCACCCCGGGAATACCGAGCAAGGGCAAGGGCTGGAAATCGCGCGGCCGGACGTAGCGTCCGCTCGCCAGATCAGCCGCCAGCAGTTGGTCGACCGCAGCATTGAGGGCGTCACGCTCCATTTCCAAGCAGTCAGGCGACACCTCGTGCAATACGGCCTTGGCGGTCAATCCGCGGAACGGCTGCAACAAGGCTTCGTAGGTCGCATGGCCGAAAACCACGAAGCGCATGGCCGATCTCACCTCGGACCGGCGCTCGACGAACAGCGCCTTCCACTGGAAGGTACGCAGTAAATCGAGCAAGTCCGCTTGCGTGGACAGCACGACAATCCCGCATTCATCAAAATGCGTCAGGGCGTCGCGCACCTTGCCGCGCGCCTCGCCCCGGGGCTGCATTGCCGCCACATGGGCTGCAGTGACCGCCCGCTTGCTTGCCGGAAAGTTCAGCCAGACCAGCGCATTGAAGTAATCGTGCCAGTTGTCGGGGCGAGTTTCGACCTCGGCAACCTCCCACACACGGCACTCATAGGCCAGCCCGTCATCCCGTGGTGGCACGAAGCGTACTGGCCGGCCATCTGCCAGCAACACCGGATGACGCGCGACCAATTGCGCCAGCGCAGCGCCATCGGGGCGATCCGGCAATTGATCCAGGCAGGTACGCAGAGGCTCGAACAGCAGGCCCGCCATCGCGGAGCGAATGCTCACTCTGTCGCTTCTGCGGCCTTGTCGGGAGACTCCTTGACGAAAGTCAGTTCACCGCCCTTGACCCGGAAAGTACCGCGCAATTCACCCATGCCGCCCTCCGGTTCGCCATCGACCTTGGCCCAGGATTCACAGGTTTGCGTTTCGGTTGCGAACATGCGCTTGCCGGCTTTGACGATATAGGCTCCCGACGGGACCTGCCAGATCTCGACGCGGGTATTTTCGGTGGCGGACCCCAGCGCGTGGCGCCGCATACAGGTCGGCATGCGCGACACAACCACCGTCAAGGCCACTTTCTTGTCCCAAAAATAAGGCTGCTCACGGATCAGCGAGAGCACATGCGTGCCCGAACCATCAATCTGGTAAGTGGCACCATCATTGACACAGCCGCCGAGCACAGGCAGCAGTAGCAGTACGGCAAGAAAGCGGTTCGCTCGCATCCTGGAGATCCTCAGCGCAGTTTCCACGTCAAGACTTCGCCCGCGCGCAGCGGCACGATGTCATCGCCAGCAATGTAGGGATAGCTGGCGGGCACAGTCCAGTTTTCACGGACCAGCGTGACGGTTTCCGGATTACGCGGCAAACCATACCAGTCCGGGCCATTGAAGCTGGCAAAGGCTTCGAG
>CALAGF010000063.1 GCA_937892345.1 uncultured Rhodocyclaceae bacterium
CCGCACACCATCAGATGTTGGCGTCGAGGAACGCTGCCAGTTGCGACTTGGACAGAGCGCCCACTTTGGTGGCTTCGACGTTGCCGTTCTTGAACAGCATCAGCGTCGGGATGCCGCGCACGCCGTAGCTGGCCGGGGTTTCCTGATTGTCGTCGATATTGAGCTTGGCCACTTTCAGGCGGCCGGCATACTCCTTGGCGATTTCGTCGAGAATCGGCGCGATCATCTTGCACGGTCCACACCATTCTGCCCAGTAATCGACGAGGACGGGCTGTTGCGATTGCAGGACATCGGCGGCAAAGGAATCGTCGGTGACGTAATGGATGTGTTCGCTCATGGGAATGCCTCAAGGGTGATTGAGATGTAGTGGAATGTGCCGGAAGGAATGTGCTCAGAAAGAATATCTGGATCGGCACGTCGGACTAATCGTAGCGAAAAAGAACTCGCGTGGGAAGGATACATTTCGTGGCGTTGTCGCCGTTCTTGCAATCGCCGCTTGGCGTTGGTTGCCGAGTTTCCGGAGTGTCTTGAATGCGCGCAAGACCTTGCGGTGACTGGGGTTTAGCGTGAAAGAACCTATGCCCAAGACGACCGCGCGCCTGACCCTCGAAGGTCATGCGGTGAAGTCACTCGCCGGTCAGGCGTTGGCTGGGTTGATGAAGCCGAACTTGGTCAGTGACTTGATCCAGCGAGGGGCGTTGCGTTGAACGGACAGGGCTTCATAGTCGGTGGCGGAATCCCGGTAATGTTCGCGCCGTTTGAGCATGAAGAAGATGGTGCGGAGGATTTTGTGGCCGATGGCGATGATCGCGCGCTTGTGGCCACGCCGGACGACGAGCGACTGGAACTTCGACTTGAACACTGACGTGGTACGACTGGCGGCGTGAGCGAATTCGCAGAGCAGGCGGCGGACATACAGATTACCTTTGCGGAGGTGGCCGGATTTGCGCTTGCCGGCTGATTCGTTGTTGCCTGGGCAAATACCGACCCACGAGGCCAAGCGATCCGCGCTACCAAAGCTCTCCATGTCGGTGCCGATTTCGACCAAGAGCATGGCGGCGCCAATCAGATCGACGCCGGGAATCGTTTGCAGCAGCGCCAGCGCGTCGCGCTCGGATTCCAGTTCGGCCAGCAGTCGGGTATCGAAGCGGGCGATGCGAGCCTCGATTTCCTCGATATGCCGCATCAGTTCGTCGAGGACGAAACGGTGGCTGGCCGTCAGGTCGCCTTGCAGGGCGTCGAAGATTTCCTCGCGACTGGCCTTCAGTCGGCGACTGGCGAGTTTGAGAACCTCCTGCGGCGACTGCCCGGCGATGATGGCCTTGACCATGGCGCGGGCGGACTGGCCGTGCAGATCGCTGACCACCACGCCCAGGCGAACGCCGCTGTCAGTCAGCACCTTGTGCAGCCGATTCTTCTCAGAGGCCAACTGCCCGACAAGCTTCTGCCGCTGACGGGCAATCAGGCGCAGTTCCCGCAGCTTGGCCGACGGCACGAACGAGCCGCGCAGCAAACCAGCGCGCGCCAGCGTCGCCAGCCAATGGGCATCACCCACGTCTGTCTTGCGGCCCGGCACATTCTTGACGTGCCGCGCATTGACCACCTTCGCGCGAATGCCGATCGCCTCCAGTGCCGCGTACGGACTCTTCCAGTAGATGCCCGTACTTTCCATTACCACTTCGTCGGGACGCAGCGAGGACACCCAATCGGCCAGTTCCCGGCGATCCCGCTTGAACGCGCCGAATTGCCGTTGCTCGATGCGCGCGCTGCCGTCCGGTTCCTCGATCAGCGCACAGGCCGTGATTTGCGCCTGATGAATGTCGAGACCGATCACGCGTTTGTACAACGCTACCAGTTCCATGTCGCCTCCCGTCAATTTAGACTCAAGGGTGGAAGGTGGCGGGTGCCGAAACTGAATGTGCCTGAAGGCGACAAGTCGCCAACGGCCTGTTTAGCGTGCGCTCTCGATGGAAGCAATCCGGGGTGCGAGTCAGTCTGGCAGGTCACGTTAGAGGCTGGGTCAAGCCGCAAAGTACTAATACGACCTCGACCCGCCAACTTCCACCCGATAGTTTCTTTCATCTTCTGGGGTGG
>CALAGF010000064.1 GCA_937892345.1 uncultured Rhodocyclaceae bacterium
GCTGGGTTCCTTCGACGAGCACCTTTACGGTGCCGTCCGGGAGTTTGAGCATCTGCAGAATGTTCGCGAGGCAACCAATACGGTAAAGATCCTCGGGTTCGGGTTCGTCCTTTGCCGCCGATTTTTGAGCGACAAGGAGGATGTGCTTGCCTGATTCCATGGCCATTTCGAGCGCCTTGATCGATTTTGGGCGACCGACGAACAAGGGAATGACCATGTGCGGAAAGACGACGACATCGCGCAGCGGCAGCAATGGCAGTTCGACGGTTTCCGGAAGCGTGTTGGGGTTCGACATCAGAATGCCTTTGAAATAGGTATGAGCCCCCTAGATGGGGGCGGGACACCGGATTTCAAGAAACCCCGGCTCAGTTGGAGCCGGAGACCTTGGGCTGATCCGCGTAGATGAGCAGGGGTGGCGTATCGCCTGAGATCATGTTCTCATCAATTACGACTTTTTCGACATTTTCCATGCCGGGAAGTTCATACATGGTGTCGAGCAGCGCGTGTTCCATGATCGAGCGCAGGCCTCGGGCGCCGGTTTTCCGTTCAAGTGCCTTGCGGGCAATGGCTGCCAGTGCGAGCGGACGGATTTCCAGTTCCACCTCTTCCATATTGAAGAGTTTCTGGTATTGCTTTACCAGTGCGTTCTTTGGTTCAGTCAGAATCTGAACGAGCGCGTCCTCTTCGAGTTCCTGAAGAGTTGCAACCACCGGGAGGCGGCCGATCAATTCCGGAATCAGGCCGAACTTGATGAGATCTTCCGGTTCGACGTCGAGCAGTGTTTTGCCGACTTCCTTGCCATCGTCCTTGCTCTTGACCTCTGCGGCAAAGCCGATACCACCTTTTTCGGAGCGGTTGCGGATGACCTTTTCCAGACCGGCAAAGGCGCCGCCACAAATGAAAAGGATGTTGGTGGTGTCGACTTGAACAAAATCCTGGTTCGGGTGCTTGCGGCCACCTTGGGGCGGAATTGAGGCGGTAGTGCCTTCAATCAGTTTCAGCAGTGCCTGTTGCACACCTTCGCCAGAGACGTCACGGGTAATCGAAGGGTTGTCCGACTTGCGGGAAATCTTGTCGATTTCATCGATATAGACGATACCCTGCTGGGCCTTTTCCACATCGTATTCGCATTTCTGCAGCAACTTTTGAATGATGTTTTCGACGTCCTCTCCGACATAACCGGCTTCGGTCAACGTGGTGGCATCGGCCATCACGAAAGGCACGTTCAGCATGCGGGCCAGCGTCTGTGCGAGCAGGGTCTTGCCGGAACCGGTCGGGCCGATCAGCAGGATGTTGCTCTTGGAAAGTTCTACCTCTCCGGTATTGCGGGCCGTGTGGCGCAGTCGCTTGTAGTGGTTGTACACGGCGACAGCCAAAATGCGCTTCGCAACTTCCTGACCAATGACATATTGGTCGAGAATGCCGCTGATTTCCTTGGGGGTGGGCAAATCCGAGCGTCCGGCCTTGCCGGCCTCTTCGGGCAACTCGTCGCGAATGATGTCGTTGCACAGAGAAATGCACTCATCGCAGATGAACACCGACGGGCCGGCGATGAGCTTCTTCACTTCGTGCTGGCTCTTGCCGCAGAACGAGCAATACAGCAGTTTTTCCTGGCCGCCTTTAGTCATCTGTTACTCCTAGATCAGGCCGCGTCGCGGCGGGTCAATACCTTGTCGATCAAACCGTACTCAGCTGCTTCGGCTGATGACAGGAAGTTGTCGCGATCCGTGTCTTTTTCGATCCGTTCCAGCGGTTGACCGCTGTGTTCGGCCATGATCCGGTTCAGGCGGTCGCGAATGGAGAGAATTTCCTTGGCATGGATCGCAATGTCGGATGCCTGGCCCTGGAAGCCGCCAAGCGGCTGGTGAATCATTACCCGCGAATTCGGCAGGGCAAAGCGCTTGCCCTTGGCACCGGCATTGAGCAGGAAAGCGCCCATGGAGCAGGCTTGGCCAATACACAGGGTGGAGACATCGGGTTTGATGAATTGCATGGTGTCGTAAATCGACATGCCTGCCGTCACCGAACCCCCCGGTGAGTTGATGTAGAAATAGATATCCTTGTCCGGATTTTCGGCTTCAAGGAAGAGCAGTTGGGCGACAACCAGATTGGCGCTGGCGTCATTCACCGGGCCGACAAGAAAAATTACCCGCTCCTTCAACAGGCGCGAATAGATGTCGTAGGCGCGTTCGCCGCGCCCGCTCTGTTCAACCACCATCGGGACCATACCCAGTGCTTGCGGGTCCCAGTTGTTTGCGTTGTCGATATTCATGTCAGCCCTTGTGTGTAACGTTTCAGACGTTTGTCGCTTTTGTAACCAGAGTCCGCTTACTGCTGTTGCTGACCCATCAGTTCATCAAAAACGGCGGCCTTGTCGGTGACTTTGGCTTTGCCAAGCACCCATTCAACGACGTTGTTTTCGATGGCGACCCCTTCCACTTCGCCAAGGCGTTGCGGCTGGGCGTAGTACCAACGAATCACTTCTTCCGGCTGTTCGTAACTCTGTGCTGATTCTTCAACCATTGCCCGAACTTGTTCCGGCGTGGCCTGAAGCTTCTCGGTCTTCACCACTTCAGCAAGGATCAAGCCAAGGCTGACGCGGCGCTTGGCCTGGTCGGTGAACCATTCCGGCTGAATCGGAAAATCCTTGGTCTTCATGCCGCGCTGTTCCATGTCCTGACGGGCGGATTGCATCAGACGCTCAACTTCCATATCGACCAGCGCAGCAGGTACGGAAATGGGGTTCGCCTTGAGCAGGGCTTCCATGACCTGATCCTTCAGCTTGCCTTCGATACGCTTCTTCACTTCGCGCTTCAGGTTGGCTTCGATTTCTGCACGCATCTTGGCGACATCGCCATCGACAACGCCCATCTGCTTGGCGAAATCGGCGTCAACATCCGGCAGGCGCGGAGCCTGAACCTGCTTCACGGTGATTTCGAACTGCACGGTCTGACCCGACAGATCCTTCGCAAAATAGTCTTCCGGGAAGCTCATGTCGAAGGTCTTGGATTCGCCGGCATTGCAGCCTTCTACGGCCTTTTCGAAGTCCGGCAGCATCATGCCCTGGCCCAGCACGAAGGGATAATCCTTGGCTTCGCCACCCTGGAACGGTACGCCGTCCTTTTTGCCGAGGAAGTCGATCACCACGCGGTCGCCGGTGGCGGCAGCGCGCTCGGCGTTGTCGAAGCGAACCCGTTGCTTGCGCAGGATGTCCAGGGTTTTTTCGATTTCGGCGTCGCCCACTTCAAGCGTCGGACGTTCAACTTCAGCGGTCGACAGGTCGCCCGGCGTGAATTCCGGATACACCTCGAAAATTGCGGTGAATTCCATCTGCTCAGCGTTTTCGCCGGTCTTCGGCTCGATACGCGGGTAACCGGCAACACGCAGCTTCTGGGCAGCAACGGATTCGGCGAAAACGCGATCCAGTTGTTCAGCCATGGCTTCGTGGCGAGCCTGGTCGCCATACTGCTGCTTGACGATGGAGAACGGCACCTTGCCCGGACGGAAGCCCGCCATCTTGATGTTCTTGCCCATACGCTTCAGGCGTTGTTCCATATCCTTCTCGATATCGGCGATGGCGATGGCGAGATCGATGCGGCGTTCCAGTTCGTTAGCTTGTGCAGTAGTTGCTTCCATGAGAATTCCTTGTGACTACGGAGCCGAAAAATAAAGCCGTCAATTCTATCACGGACCTTGAAGCACGGATGCGGTGCAGCGTCTCGGAGCAGTCATCGAAAATTCATTGCACTTTGTGTAGACAGAGTTTGCAGAACTTCGTACAATGCGCGCCTTCTTCAGCGGCGGCTGTAGCTCAGTTGGTAGAGTCCCGGATTGTGATTCCGGTTGTCGTGGGTTCGAGCCCCATCAGTCGCCCCAGAATTTAACCCCCGCACACCGCAAGGTCTGCGGGGGTTTTCATTTTCGGAGGTTTCATGTCCGCATCGTCCGTATTTTCGGGTCTGTCACCTGCACGGGTCTGGCAGCATTTCGCAACGCTCTGCGCGATTCCCAGAGCATCCAAGCACGAAGGTGCGTTGCGCGACCATCTGCTGGCGTGGGCGCAGGATGAAGGTGTTGCGGCGCGTGTGGATGCTGCCGGAAATCTGGTGCTTTCCAGCCCTGCGTCGCCGGGATGTGAGCATGCTCCGGGTGTGATCCTGCAGGCCCATCTCGACATGGTTTGCCAGAAAAATACGGCCAGCCAGCATGATTTTTCAAAAGATCCCATCCGCCCGGTGTTGCGCGATGGCTGGTTGATTGCGGAAGAAACGACCCTGGGTGCCGACAATGGACTGGGTGTTGCGCTGATCCTGGCAGCGATCAGCGACCGCGAACTGCGCCGCGGTCCGCTCGAAGCCTTGCTGACGGTCGATGAAGAGGCAGGCATGGGCGGCGCCCGGGGATTGGCGGCCGGGATGTTGAATGGTCGGTTGATGTTGAATCTGGATACCGAGGCCTGGGGAGAGTTTTACTTGGGTTGTGCCGGTGGACTGGATATCGACGTTCAAAGGGCGGGGGAGCCTGAGTTGCTACCAGCTGGCTGGCAGGTTTGTCGCCTTGCGGTGCAGGGATTGCGGGGTGGCCACTCCGGGGTGGATATTCACGAAGAACGCGGCAATGCCATCAAGCTGCTGGTCGGCGTGCTCCACGATCTGGCTGCGCGGGTGCCATACCGTTTGGTCAGCCTGCAGGGCGGTACGGCACGCAATGCGCTCGCGCGTGAGGCGTTCGCGATTGTGGCGCTGCCCGAATTGCCATCGCTCACCGACTGGCTGGCAGAACAGCAGCAAGTATTGCGCAACATGCTGGCTGGCGTAGACGAGCAACTGACGCTCTCAATCGAGTCGGCTGAGGCGGATCGGGTGATGGGCGCAGAGGAGCAGTTTGTTTGGCTGGCCTCCTTGCATGCCGCACCGCATGGCGTTCGGCGCATGAGTCGGCAGTTACCGGGCGTCGTGGAAACCTCGAATAATCTGGGGATGGTGGCGATTGATCCGGCGGGTGGCGCGTGCAATTTCATGGTCCGTTCGCTGGTTGACCGTAGCGCGGAGGCGCTGGCCGATGAAATCGTCAGTCTGTTTGCCCTGACGGGTACCGTGGCTGAAAAGTCCGGGCAATACCCGGGTTGGGCGCCCAAGCCGGATTCGCCCTTGCTCAAGGTGTGTCAGTCGGTGTTCCGCCGTGAGTTTGGTACCGAGTCCCGGGTGCAGGTGATTCATGCGGGCCTGGAGTGCGGCATCATCGGGGCGCGTTATCCGGGCTTGGACACGGTTTCATTCGGGCCGACCATTCATGGCGCGCACGCGCCGGGTGAGCGCGTGGACGTGGCTTCGGTGGATCGTTGCTGGCATTTGTTGCGTACCTTGCTCGGCGAGTTGGCTCAGCAGTGATTTTGAGGTGTTTGCTGCGGTCGACCGCAGCAGACCCGCGTTTTCCGCTTAACGGCCGCGAAAAGCCTCGCGGCGTGCCAGCCCGAGTTTGCTCGAACGCTCCAGCTTTTGCGCAAACGCCGGGAAATCGAGCCCGAGTCTGGCGCGCAATTCCTTGGCGTGGTTGTGTAGCCAGCGCCAGCGTGGTTCGAAATAGCGTTCCTTGAAGGCGTAAAGGATGTGGTTGCCGTCGTCAGGGACTGAAATCATGATCACCTGATCGTCAAAAACGTGCATCGCTTCACTGATCAATCCCGCATAACTTTCCTTTTCGCCGGCCAGATTGATGACGAGCACGCCATTGCCGGACAGTTTGGCAAAGGCCTGCTCGAAAAAATCGCGATTGGCGAGCGTAGGGGCAAAACCTGTTTTGTCGAAGGCATCGACCAGTAGCGCATCAATGCCTTTTTCGGTGTGAGCGATGAAGTCGGCGCCATCGGCTTGCAGAATGCGCAGCCGCGGGTCGTCCGCCGGCACCATGAAGGTTTCGCGAAAGGCGATTACGTCGGGATTGAGCTCAATCGCTGTCAGGTCCACGCCGGGCAATTTGCGGTGGCAGAACTTGATGATCGAACCGCCGCCCAGACCAATCAGCACCAATCGCTTCGGGCGTGGCTGAAAAAGCAGAAAGGCCATCATCTTTTGTGTGTAGCGCAAGGCCAGATCGTGCGGCGCCTTGAGCGACATCTCGCTTTGCATCAGACGTACATTGAAATACAGATAGCGGGACTTGCCATCGTCGATGACGAAGGGCTTGGGATAGCTTTCATCCAGAAGTTGCGCCCGCAATTCGCCGGCACGTGCCCAGGCCGGCTCCTGCATCAGTACCGTACCCGTCTCGATTTCAAACGGGCTGGGCAATTCAAACAGCTTCAATCCTGCAAGTCTTCTGCGCGCAGCAGGAAGACATATTCGTCGCCGGCAGCGGTGTCGAGCCAGATGAAGGGCAGGGTGGGATAAGCGGCTTCCAGCGCATCGCGGTTGTGACCGATTTCAACGACGAGGATGCCGTCCTCGGTCAGATGCTCGCGGGCATGGGCGAGAATGATGCGGGTGAAGTCCAGCCCGTCATCACCCGAGCCCAGCGCCATTTCCGGCTCGTGCAGGTATTCGGGCGGCAGGGCGGCAACTGATTCCGCATTGACGTAAGGCGGGTTGGAAATGATCAGGTCGTAGCGACGTCCCGCGAGTTGGCTGAAAGCATCGGAATGAATGAGTTCGATCTGCTGGCTCAGTCGATAGT
>CALAGF010000065.1 GCA_937892345.1 uncultured Rhodocyclaceae bacterium
GCGCACCACCACGGTGTCGCCCACGCGCACGTCTTTGCGCTGCACTTCGCTCTCGTTATGCAAGGTAGCATTGGTCACGGTCACGCCGCCGACAAATACCGGTTGCAGCCGCGCCACGGGCGTCAAGGCACCGGTGCGACCAACCTGGATATCGATTGCCTCGATCACGGTCAACACTTCCTGCGGCGGATATTTGTGTGCCACCGCCCAACGTGGTTCACGCGAACGGAAACCTAAACGTTGCTGCAAGGCCAGGGAATTCACCTTGTACACCACACCATCGATATCAAATGGCAGGCTGTTACGCAGGGTGTTGATGTGCTGGTGGAAAGCAGCCAGAGCCTCGCCGCCGCAGAGCACCGCCCGGTGCTCGCACACCGGCAAGCCGAAATCTGCCAGGGCATCGAGCATGGCAGCATGGGTTGCCGGCAGTGGCCAGCCTGCAACAGCGCCCATCCCGTAAGCAAAGAACTTCAGCGGTCGACTGGCGGCAATGGCCGAATCGAGCTGACGCACACTACCGGCCGCCGCATTGCGGGGATTGACCAGCGTCTTTTCACCACGGATTGCTGCTGCTTCGTTATAACGCTCAAGATCATCGCGCCGCATATAGACTTCACCGCGCACTTCCAGCAGCGGTGGCGCCTCGCCTTTCAGGCGCAGCGGAATCTGGCGCAAGGTACGCAGATTCTGCGTCACGTCCTCACCGGTTGCCCCGTCGCCACGGGTCGCTGCACGCACCAGCACCCCGTGTTCATAACGCAGGCTGACGGCCAGTCCATCAAATTTGAGTTCGGCAGCATATTCAACCGCCGGATCGCCAGGCTGCAACGCCAGCTCGCGGCGGACGCGCGCATCAAAACTGGTCGCGCCGCTGGCATCGGTATCGGTTTCTGTCTGGATCGACAGCATCGGTACATCGTGCACCACCGGGGCAAACTGTGCGAGCGGTGCTGCGCCAACCCGCAAGGTCGGCGAATCTGCGGTCAACAATTCCGGATGGGCAATTTCCAGTGCCTGCAATTCGCGAAACAGGCGGTCATACTCGGCATCCGGTACGGTCGGTGCATCGAGTACGTAATACGCATGTGCGTGAACTTCAAGTTCCCGGCGCAGCCAGGCTGCGCGCTCGATGAACTGCGTCATTATGAAAACAGGCGCATCGCCTGCGGCGAACCTGCTGCCATCCCGTACTGAATCATCGTGACCTGGGGCTTGCCAATGAATTCACGACGAATGTGATCCAGCTGCGGATCCCCGAGCGGCTGCCGATTGTCATCCACCAGCACGCCGTTCAACGCATCGGCGAAACGCCGTGCCAGCTCTGTCATCTGATTGAAAACCTTCTCGCCATGAGTTACTCGGGGAACATCCAGAAGGAAAGTCAGACCATGGGTGTTCAGGCTGCGCAAGGTCTCACTGGAGAACGCTGTCGTTTCGTAATTCTGAAGATAAAACAGTGGCCGCCCGGCGTCATCGAAACGGGTAAACAGGCCATCGCCGGTCAGCACCATCCCCGCCGACTCGGCCAGCGCACGAATCTTGGTCCCCGGAAACACCTGTCCGCGGCTGACCAGATTCAGGCCGATTTCAAGGTCGACCGATGCACAGAAGGCATCCAGTTGTGCGGCCTGATCCAGCAAGCGAGTGGTCGGTATATCGAGTACTGCCATCAGTTCGTCAGCCAGTGACTGCATGGCGCCGGTAAAAATGGCGATGTCACCACCGGCAATCGGCCCCAGCCGGTTAACCAGTTGCAAACCGACACGCAAGCGGTTAACCGCCAGTTCGCTGTCAGCCACCAGCCGCTCCCAGCTTTGGGTACTTTCGTTATAACCAACCCAGTGCACGGGTTTGTGAAGTTTGTGCAGCACGTCGCGCTGAGACGAGAGAATCTGCCGCGCCGGCACCATGTCGACCATCTCCATGGACACAATGAATTCAAGGCGGGAATCCAGCAACTCACCCGGCACCTCTGCCGGTTTCCCGGTGTTTGTTGATGGCACCCTGGTGACAGGCTCAGATGGCAAGTCCTCCACAGCAAGCGGTTGGCTATCGTCGGCCGGGGCAGCGGGCGCAGGCGATTCATCTGACGATTCGGCGCAAGTACCGGGTTCGGAGGTAAAAAAATCATTGGCTATCGGCGAGGCAACGTGTTCTTCCGGTGCATCTGCATGCACTGTGAATACCGGTTCTTCGCGAACTTCAACTTCCTGCGATTCGGTAATTTCCGGCGCACGGAACTCAGGCTCGCTGCGGGGCATTGCCAAATCGGCGGGTTCGCGTGCCGGGCGTGTTGCGCTGCCGAGCAGCACATCATCGCTGGCCGGTTTAAGTACCGATTCGGCCACCTTCCGGTGCCGGATTTCCTGCCATTTGTTGTAGGCCACCACCACCCCGACGGCAAACACGCCGAGGCCAATCAATCCCGTCTGGAGTTCGGTCATTTAAGCCGCGTCCCTCATTTTCAATGCTTCCTGAATATCCACTTCCACCACACGCGACACACCGGATTCCTGCATGGTGACACCGACCAGCTGTTCGGCCATTTCCATGGCAATTTTATTATGGGAAATGAACAGGAACTGTGTGTTGGCGGACATCTTTTTCACCATACCGCAGAAACGCTCGGTATTGGTATCGTCAAGTGGGGCATCCACTTCATCCAGCAGACAGAATGGCGCGGGATTAAGCTGGAACATGGAGAATACCAGCGCAATCGCCGTCAGTGCCTTTTCGCCGCCGGAGAGTAGATGAATGGTCGAATTTTTCTTGCCAGGCGGCTGGGCGACAACCTGAACGCCGGCATCGAGAATCTCTTCGCCGGTCATTACCAGCTCTGCCCTGCCGCCACCGAACAATTCGGGGAAAAGTTGCCCGAAATGTCCGTTGACCGTATTGAAGGTGTGCTGCAACAGATCGCGGGTTTCGCGATCGATGCGCCGAATCGCGTTTTCCAGCGTTTCCATTGCTTCGTTCAGATCGGCTGCCTGCATATCGAGGTAGCCCTTGCGCTCGGATGCCGTCTCCAATTCCTGCAAGGCAGCCAGGTTGACCGCGCCAAGTTCGGCAATGGCGTTGCCCAGACGGGTGATTTCACCCTGCAGGCTGGCCGGGCGTGCATTGCCCAAGGCTGGCAGCAAGGCCGCTTCATCGGCCGAGGCATCGAGCAATTGCTGTGCATGTTGCTCGGCATTCAGCGCTGCAGCCTGCTCCTTGAGTTTCAATTCGCCAATCCGGCTTCGCAACGGTTCCAGCCCTTGTTCGATACGCATCCGCTGCTCTTCGTAGCTGCGCAAAGCCTGGGTCGCGGATTCCAGCGCGTCCCGCTTATGGGCCAGATTTTTTTCCGCTGACTGACGTGCTTCAAGCGCCAGTTGCAATTGCGCATCCATGATGTCGGCCGGGGTCGCGTCGACCTGTTCGGCGCACACAGCGCGATCGCGCTCGATGCGCATCAGTTCGCGCTGGGCAATGGCCTGACGGGCAAAAATATCCTGCAGCTTGCTGTCGGCTTCACGGGCGGAAAACTGCGCTTCGCGCAGCGCGCGATCCAGATCGGCATTGCGTTCGCGTTCGGCACGCACCGCACGCTCACATTCGTCAAGCCGGGATTGGGCACCGGATACGAGAACGCGTATCCGGCCGAGTCCGTCGCGAATTTCCTCAATCCGCTCATCGGCCGACATTTCACGTTCACGTTCGCCCTCTTCCTCCTCGGCCAGTTCGGCCATCTGCTCGGCAACCCGTTCGCGCTGTTCCTTGTAGCGTGCAAGCGCCTGTGAAAGTTTGAGCACATCGAGTTGCACGGCATGGACGCGCTGCTGGCGATCGGTGACGTACTGCCGGGTTTCATCGATTTCTTCCTGCTTGTCGGCATGCTGCTCATCCAACAGGGCCTGCGTTTCCTGCAAATGCGCTGCACGGTCTTCGGCCAGTGCCAGCCCCTCGGTCAGCGCCTCGATTTCGCGCTGACGTTCAAGCAAGCCATGTTCCCCCTGATCCGGCGCGAAAAAAGTCAGACTGCTGCGGGTCAACATATCGCCGCCACGGGTCACGATAATGCCGCCTTCAGGCAGTTGTTCGCGGACCGCCAGCGCTTCCGCCAGCGTTTCAACCGCAAGCACGCCGCCCAGCCAGTCATCAAGCACCGAACGAATCAGCGGATCGTCGCAGCGCACCTGTGCTGCCAGGGAATTTTGCCTGCTTGCGTTGTTGACCGCAGCATCGCCCAGCATCACGCTCAGGCGAGCATCGGGTCGATCATGCAACCATTCGTCAAGCCGGGCGGTATCGTCGCAGGCAATTGCCGAAATACGCTCGCGGAGAAGCGCCTCAACCGCCTCCTCCCAGCCAGCCTCCACCTGGATTTTCTGCCACAGCGGCGGTGCATCCTGCAAATTATGGCGAGCCAGCCATTCGGGTAACTTCCCGGCTGCCTGAGTTCGTGCCTGCATTTGTACCAGTGCGGCGCGACGTGCCTGAGCAGCGGCCAATTCACGCTCCAGCCGCTGCAGTTCGCCGTGCACTGACTTGCGCTTTGTATCCAGCGCCGGCAGTTCTTGCTGCAATTGCTGCAAGTGCTCCTGGTCGCCGGCCAGTTCTTCCCTCAGAAGCGCCAGCTCCTCTTCTTTTTCAGCCAGCGACATTTCATCGGGTGCTTCACCGAAGGTTTCATCACGCAGCCTTTCCCGCCGCTGAATGATGCTTTGCAAGGCACGCTGCGCATGGGCCTTGTGCGTTAGCTCAACTTCGAGTTTCTGTTCGCCATTGGTCGTGCGGGCTTTCAGGCGCTGCAATTCTTCCTGAGCCTGCGCGTGGTCTTCTTCGACCTGTGGTGCCAGATTCATCTGCTGATGCAGGCGCTCTTCCGCCGCTTCAACGCGCAAACGGTTCATTTCGAGCGATTCTTCCCATTGCTCACGGTCGACCGCCAGTTTTTCCCCGTTTTGCGTCCAATGGGCCAGCTCGTCTTCCAACTGGACAAGCCGTGCTTCAAGCTGACTACGCGATTCGCGCCGATGGCGAATTTCGGCCTCAAGCCGAGCAACCTCGGCGTTTGCCGCATACATCTCGCTTTGTGCATTGTGCAGCGCATCACCGGCGGCGAAATGCGCTTCCCTCGTATCCTCGGCACGCGCCTCGGTCTCACGCAAGGCCGCACTTTGCGCCTCAAGCTCCGTGCTGGCTCGCTCAACCTCAAGGGAAAGTCGCGACCGCTCGGCCTCGGCTTCGCGTTTTTTGAGTAACCAGAGCAATTGCTGACGCTCAAGCAGTTGCTCGTTGAGGGCGTGATAGCGACGGGCCACTTCCGCCTGCGCCTCAAGGCGCTCCATCTGGTTGGCGAGTTCCTGGCGGATATCCTCAACGCGCAGGAGATTTTCGCGCGTATCTTCAAGTCGACCGTTGGTTTCCTTGCGACGCTCCTTGTAACGCGTGACGCCGGCGGCCTCTTCAAGAAACACGCGCAGATCGTCAGGTCGAGCCTCGATGATGCGGGAAATCATCCCTTGACCGATGATCGCATAGGCCCGGGGGCCGAGGCCGGTACCCAGAAACAGATCGGTGATGTCCTTGCGGCGGACTTTCAGATTATTGATGAAATAGTCCGACTGGCCTTGACGGGTCAAGACGCGCTTCACCGACAACTCGGCATACTGCGACCACTGCCCGAGCGCACGCCCGAGACTGTTGTCGAAAATCAGTTCAACAGATGCCCGAGACACCGGCTTACGGTTGGTCGAACCATTGAAAATAACGTCCATCATCGATTCGCCACGCAACTCGGAGGCTTTTGACTCGCCCAGCACCCAACGCACCGCATCCATGATGTTGGACTTTCCGCAACCATTGGGCCCGACGACCCCAACCAGTTGCCCGGGAAGGGAAACTGCGGTGGGATCGACAAAGGACTTGAAGCCGGCGAGTTTGAGTTTGGTCAGGCGCATGTCGGAAGTTGGCTGGCATGCAGTGCCAGCCATGACGGGGGCCGTATAATACCATTCAGCCAGTCCCCGGATTTGGCGCTCTTCAGGAGCCTTGATAATGAGTAATCAATGCGCAGAAAAGTACCTGAAACGCACCATCGAACTTGCCTGCCAAGGTAGCCAGCATGGTGAAGGCGGACCATTCGGCGCCCTGATCGTGCATCAGGATCAGATCATTGCCGAAAGCTGGAATCAGGTATTGAGTTCTTGCGATCCGACCGCCCATGCCGAAATCGGCGCAATCCGGACCGCATCGCGGCACCTGGGTCGCTTTCATCTGGAAGATTGCGTACTTTACACCTCCAGTGAACCTTGTCCGATGTGTCTGGCTGCAGCCTACTGGGCGCGAATTTCGCGCATCGTGTTCGCCAATACGCGCGCCGAGGCGGCTGCCATCGGTTTTTGCGATGCCGAACTCTATGACGAGCTGGCGCTGGATTACGCTGCGCGAAAATTGGAAATGGTGCACTTACCCATTCCGGAATCGGCCACTCTCATGCACGACTGGTCGCAAATGAGTGGCCGGCAGTTGTACTGACAACAGAGTGAGTCCAAGTACGTGTGGATTCAAGCGCCTACCAAATTGGGGGGGGTAAAACAAAAAAGCGCCCCGAGGGGCGCTTGTTTGCTAGTTGCTTGGCGGAGACGGAGGGATTCGAACCCTCGATCCAGGTTTTGCCCGGATGCTCCC
>CALAGF010000066.1 GCA_937892345.1 uncultured Rhodocyclaceae bacterium
ATGCCGCGTTTGCTGGGCTCCAGCTCGTCGATGATTTCCATCGCCCGCACCTTGGGCGCACCGGAGACCGTCCCGGCAGGAAATGTCGCGCGCAGCACGTCGACCGCATCAAGCCCGTCCTGCAGCCGCCCCTCGACATTTGAAACAATGTGCATCACATGCGAGTAGCGCTCGATCAACATGTTTTCGGTCAATTTGACCGTACCGATTTTTGCGACGCGACCGCAATCATTGCGCCCCAGATCAAGCAACTGGGTGTGTTCGGCGCGCTCTTTTTCGTCGGCCAGCAACTCGGTCGCCAGCGCGGCATCTTCTTCCGGCGTTGCACCGCGCTTGCGGGTGCCGGCAATCGGACGCACCGTGACACGCTCGCCCTCCAGTCGTACCAGAATCTCCGGCGAGGCACCCACGACGTGATAGTCCTCGAAATCGAAATAGAACATGTAGGGCGACGGATTCAGGCTGCGCAGGGTGCGATACAGCGCCAGCGGACTGGCAGCAAAAGGCTTGCTCATCCGCTGCGAAAGCACCACCTGCATGATGTCGCCTTCGGTAATGTAGGCCTTGGCCTTGAGCACGGCAGCCTTGAAGGCTTCTTCGCCAAAATGCGACACCGCCGGCTGGGAGACTACCGGCTGCTCTGACGGAATGGCCACAGGCGTGCGCAATTTGCCCAGCAATTCCTTGAGTCGCGCCCGCGCCTTCTGGTAAGCCCCGGGAAAACCCGGCTCAGCATACACAATCAGGGTGAGCTTGCCGGAGAGGTTGTCGACGACGGCAATTTCCTCGGAGAGCAGCAAATGAATGTCGGGCGTCCCGATGGGATCGTCCTGCGGGCCGTTGCACAGGCGTTTTTCAACGTAACGTACGGTGTCGTAACCGAAACAACCAACCAGCCCGCCGAGAAAACGCGGCATGCCCTTGCTGCTTGGCGCTTTGAAACGCTTGGAAAAGGCATCGATGAAGGCCAGCGGATCGCCATCGTCGCTACGTTCTGCAATACGATTGCCCGTCAGCACCATCACCTGTTTGCCGCGAACGACCAGTCGGGTCTGGGCAGCAAGGCCGATGATGGAATAGCGACCAAAGCGCTCTCCGCCCTGCACCGATTCGAGCAGGTAGGAATAAGGCGCATTGGCCAGCTTCAGATAGATCGACAGCGGCGTGTCGAGATCGGCAAATGTCTCCAGCGAGACAGGAATACGGTTGTAGCCTTGAGCTGCAAGCGTGTTGAATTCGGATTCGGTCATGGAAGCCTCGAAATGACGTGATATGGACATACTGGGGCGCGCCGGCGGGCGCAATACGGGCAGGAGATCAAGGACGCCAGGGGCGCCAGCCGTGCCAATCGTTCCAGGTATGTTCTGCGGTCATTTGATTCAGGAGGTCTTAAGGAGAAACCTGCCCAGAAAGGGCAGGCAGGGAAGATACTAGCCCATCGTTCTCGGGAGTGTCCACCCGAAAGCGGCAATTAAACCGCGGCCAATTCGGCGCGCAGGGCGGCGATGATGGAATCGTAGCGATTGGGATCACTATCCTTGCCAGCGCCGTAAACGGCCGAACCCGCAACAAAGGCATCAACGCCGGCGCGGGCGATTTCTGCAATATTTCCCGTGTTGACCCCACCATCGATCTCCAGACGGATTCGACGGCCGCTTTTCTGTTCGTAGGCATCCAGCCTGGCGCGCGCCTGCTGCGCCTTCTGCAAGGTGCCGGGAATGAATTTCTGGCCGCCAAAGCCCGGATTGACGCTCATCAGCAGCACCACATCAATCTTGTCGAGTACGTAATCCAGATAATCCAGCGGCGTTGCCGGATTGAATACCAGACCCGCCTGACAACCGCCATCACGAATCAAGGACAGGCTGCGGTCGATATGTTCGGACGCTTCGGGATGGAAGGTAATGATGTTGGCACCGGCTTTGACAAAATCGGGAATGATCCGATCTACCGGTTTGACCATCAGATGCACATCGATTGGCGCCGTTGTGCAGGGCCGGATCGCCTCGCAGACCAGTGGGCCGATGGTGAGATTGGGAACATAATGGTTGTCCATCACGTCAAAGTGAATCCAGTCGGCACCGGAAGCAATGACCCTGCTGACTTCCTCGCCCAGTTTGGCGAAGTTGGCAGACAAAATGCTTGGTGCAATAACGAAATCCCTGACTGACATGATGTTGTTTCCCTGAAAAAGAGCAGAAATTATCCCATGACCGACCCCATCAAGTACCGCATCGAAATCATTCCCATCCCGCAATTCCTGCCGGAGCAGTCCGCACCTGAGGAAAAACGCTACGTTTTTGCCTACACGATCACCATCCGCAATCTCGGCACAGTCGCAGCACAACTCGTTTCCCGGCACTGGATCATCACCGATGCCGACAATCAGGTTCAGGAAGTCCGCGGCTTGGGTGTCGTCGGCAAGCAGCCCCTGCTGCAACCCGGAGAAAGTTTCGAATACACCAGCGGTTCATCGCTGACCACGGCAGTAGGCACCATGAAAGGCAGTTACCAGATGGCTGCCGAAGATGGCACCCACTTTGATGCGGAAATCCCGGAGTTCGTGCTCGCCATGCCGCGGGCTCTGCACTGATGGGATTGCAGGGCAGCTATACGCTGATTGCCCCGTTCTACGATCTTGCGGTCGACCGGGCGACGCGGGCAATTCGCAGCCGCAGCCTTGCCCGGCTACCGGTGGCGCCGGGGCAGGTCCTGCTTGCCGGCGTCGGCACCGGCCTGGATTTACCCCATTTGCCGACACATCACCACTATGTCGGCATCGACCTGACTCATGCGATGCTGCGTCAGGCATCCGCGCGTCGCGGAGCGCTCGATTTCCGCATGCTGCAAGGCGACGTGTTGAACCTGCCGTTTGCCGATGCCAGTTTCGATACGGTGCTTGCCCATCTCATTCTCGCAGTCGTTCCCGAGCCGGCACGCTGTCTGGCAGAAATTGCGCGGGTATTGAAACCTGGCGGCGAGGCACTGATCCTCGACAAGTTTCTCCGACGCGGCCAGCCCGCCCCTTTAAGGCGCTTGCTGAATCCGCTCGCGCGACGGGTGGCTACCCGGCTCGACGTGGTCTTCGAGGACCTGCTCGACAGCGTCCCCGCCTTCCACCTGAGCGAGGACCGTGCTGCACTCGCCGGCGGCTGGTTCCGGGAAATCCGGCTGATCCGACGCTAACGGGAGATCATCGCCGAGTGCATCGCTGATCCAGGCCTGCATCAGCGTCCACGTGACCGCCAGCACCACCGGGCCGACAAAAATGCCGATCAGCCCGAAGCCCAGCATGCCGCCGATCACACCGGCAAAAATCAGGAGCAAGGGCAAATCGGCGCCACGCCGGATCAGGGCGGGACGCAGGAAGTTGTCGAGGCTGCCGACAATCACACTCCACACCACAAGAAAAATTGCCCAGCCGCTATCTCCGGTCCAGAACAACCAGCCCGCTGCCGGCAACAAGACCAATACCGGGCCGATCTGTGCAATGCACAGCATCAGCATCAATGCCGACAAGAGCGATGCGGCAGGGATGCCGGCGAGCAGCAGGCCGGCGCCACCCAGCACGGTCTGTACCAGCGCGGTCACACCGACACCCAGCGCCACCCCGCGAATCGCCTGCGCGGCAAGGATCATCGAATGCTCGCCGCGTGCGCCGGCCAGCCGCCGCCCGAAACGATGCATCAGGCGCGCGGCCTGTTCACCGCCGCCATACATGATGGCGGCAATGGTGATGATCAAGAGAAACTGGATCAGCATGCCGCCAAGCCCCCCCACTTGAGCAAGCACCCACTTCCCGGTATCGGCCGCATAGGGCGTGACCTTGGCCACAATTCCCTCGGAACCTCCGCTGGCCAGCGCATTCCAGACGTCGGCAAGCTTTTCCCCAATCAACGGCAGCCCCAGGAGCCACGCGGGTGCAGCCGGCAAGCCTTCATGCACCAAACGATCAGAAAGTACGGTCAACGCCTCGCGATGGGCAAAAATGGTGTCGATGGCCAACCACAACGGCAGCACCAAAAGCAGCAGCATGCCCAGGCTCATCACGAGAATGGCTGGCGTGCGGCGCCCACCCAGACGGTTTTCCAGCGCCAGAAAGGGGGGCCAGGTTGCGACCACAATCATCGCCGCCCAAACGCCGGCGGCCAGAAAGGGGCGCAACACCCACAGCGACAAAGCGATCAGACCAACGATAAAGGCGATGGCCAGCGTCGTCCGGGCCAGGTCATGACGCACTGACATCAGGAACGATAGTCGGCGTTGATCTTGACGTAATCGTAGGAAAAATCGCAGGTGTAAACGCTTGCAGCCGCATCGCCCCGCCCGAGGTCGACCCGCACGGTGATTTCCGCCTGCGCCATCACGCGGGCCCCTTCTTCCTCTTTGTAGGAAGGAGCACGCCCGCCGTTTTCTGCAACCAGGACATCATCGAGCCAGACTTTGACTGCATCGACATCGAGATCCGTGATGCCGGCATAGCCGATGGCCGCCAGAATGCGGCCGAGATTGGGATCCGAAGCAAAAAACGCCGTCTTGACCAAGGGCGAATGACCGATCGCGTAGCCGACCTTGCGGCAATCCTCGACATCCTTGCCGCCCTGTACCGCCACGGTAATGAATTTGGTAGCCCCCTCGCCATCACGGACGATGGCCTGCGCCAGCTCGACTGCAACAGCAACAATGGCCGACTTCACCTCGGCCCAGCCGGCGTCGTTTTCAGCGGCAAAGCAGGCCCCGGATTGACCGGAGGCAATCATCACAAAGGAGTCATTGGTGGACGTATCGCCGTCAACGGTGATGCAGTTGAAGGAGGCGTCAGCGGCCTCCTTCACCAAGGCATCCAGCATGGGCTGGGCAATGCCGGCATCGGTAGCCAGAAAACCCAGCATGGTTGCCATGTTCGGGCGGATCATGCCGGCGCCCTTGGAAACACCGGAAATGGTGATTTTCTTGCCGTTGACCGTAAGTACGCGAGATGCCGCCTTGGCCACGGTATCGGTGGTCATGATGCCGTGCGCAGCAGCGTGCCAGTTGTCGGCCTTGAGATCCGCTTTAGCTGCTGGAAGACCAGCCTTGATACGGTCGACCGGCAATAGTTCGAGAATTACGCCGGTGGAAAATGGCAGAACCTGTTCAGGTGCCACGCCCAGTAACTCACCCACTGCCTCACAAGTCTGCTGTGCTGCCTGACGACCGGGTTCGCCAGTGCCCGCGTTGGCGATACCGGTATTGACCACCAGTGCCCGGATTTCCGTGCCGCTGGCAAGATGCTGACGGCAAAGTTGAACGGGCGCTGCACAGAAACGGTTCTGCGTGAATACACCGGCCACAGTGCACCCGGCATCGAGTGCAACCAGCGTCAGGTCGCGGCGATTCTTCTTGCGGATTTCAGCTTCGGCAACACCGAGGCGCACCCCGGCGACAGGGAACAGTTGGTCGGCGGCAGGCGTAGCGTAATTGACAGGCATGGACAGGGCTCCAATAGCATCAAGACACCTGCTCGGTGCCTTGGGGGATCAGGACAGTTTTCCGTGGCAGTGTTTGTATTTCTTGCCCGAACCACAGGGGCAGGGATCGTTGCGACCAATCTTGGGGCCGGCATCCGCAGGCTCTGCCGGGGTGTCGCCCTCATCGGCCAGTGCCTCGTCGTATCCGGCATGCTGGTATTTGACGTTGCTGACATCGGCGTGCGGCGCCGTTTCTTCAACATCTTCCGGCGTACGGATATGCACGGTAAACACGACCCGGGTGACTTCGCTGCGGACTTGATCGAGCAGGGTTTCGAACAACTCGAAGGCTTCGCGCTTGTATTCCTGCTTGGGATTCTTCTGGGCGTAGCCGCGCAGGTGGATCCCCTGACGCAAATGGTCAAGCGCAGCCAGATGCTCGCGCCAATGACTGTCGAGGCTCTGCAACATCACATTGCGCTCGAACTGCTGGAAGGTTTCAGCGCCGACCAGTTCCACCTTGGCCGCATAGGCGGCATCGGCTTCACTCAGGATGCGCTCGAGAATTTCCTCGTCGGACAGCGTCGGCTCGTTTTTGAACCATTGAGTCACAGGTGCTGCAATTTGCAGGTCTGCCGCCAGTGCACGCTCCAGACCTTCCATGTCCCACTGCTCATCAACTGAATCTTGCGGCACATGGAGGCGGAAGACCTCGCTGATCACGCCATGGCGCATGGCCGTAATGGTTTCGGAAATATCCTGGGTTTCGAGTAGTTCGTTGCGTTGCTGATAGATCACCTTGCGCTGATCGTTGGCGACATCGTCGTATTCCAGCAACTGCTTGCGGATGTCGAAGTTGCGCGCTTCAACCTTGCGCTGAGCCGACTCAAGCGAGCGAGTCACCAGAGGATGCTCGATCGCCTCACCTTCAGGCATTTTGAGCTTTTCCATGATGGCGCGCAGGCGCTCACCGGCAAAAATACGCAGCAAAGGATCATCGAGGCAGAGGTAAAACCGCGAAGAGCCTGCATCACCCTGACGACCGGCGCGACCGCGCAATTGGTTGTCGATGCGGCGAGATTCGTGACGCTCCGAACCAATAATGTGCAAGCCACCCGCATTCAAGACCGCTTGATGCACTTCCTGCCATTCGGCCTTCAATGAGGCGATACGGGCCTCTTTGTCAGCCGGCGTCAGCGACTCGTCTGCACGCACGGCATCCAGCATTTTTTCGACATTGCCACCGAGCACGATGTCGGTTCCCCGACCGGCCATGTTGGTGGCGATGGTAATCATCCCCGGCCGACCTGCCTGAGCAACGATCTCTGCTTCGCGAGCATGCTGTTTGGCGTTCAACACCTGATGCGCGAGTTTTTCCTTGTCGAGCAGGGAGGACAGCAATTCCGAGGCTTCAATCGAGGTTGTGCCGACCAACACAGGCTGGGCACGTTTGGCGCAATCCTTGATGTCAGCAATGATCGCTGCGTGTTTTTCGTCAGCAGTTT
>CALAGF010000067.1 GCA_937892345.1 uncultured Rhodocyclaceae bacterium
CGGCCTGTCACGCCGGGGGTCGCGGGTTCGAGTCCCGTCCACTCCGCCAACACATCGTAAAAGCCTTTATTCATCGTAAGCCGATGCAATCCAAGGCTTTTTTGCTTTTCAGCGTTACTTGCCAGGTAACACGGGGTACCTCTGCCGAGAATCATCCCATCCCTGCCGACCCATCTGCTCAAGATTGGTGCTGTCGACATGTCATGGCTACCCGGGCGAACCAGCGCACCGGCAGCCGCTCAGCGACTCAAGTTCGGCATCCGGGCTGCCAGCGCGACGCGCTCCTTGGTAAATCTCCCTTGCAGTACGAATCCGCTCGGCTGGCCGCTGACCTGATCAATAAACAGCGCGCGCAGGCCGTCTTCGGAGACCGCTGTATCCCAATAACCGAGTGGATTGGGTGGCGGCGAGACGACAGTCGGGCAGGCCGGCGTCTTGAGTACGATGGGCATGGCCGGATAACTGATGGACTCGGGTTTGCCGCAGAGAGTGGCCGCCAGTTTTTTGGCACCCAGAATGATCGGCATGACGTAGGGCAGGAAAAGCTCGTCCAATTGGACGCAGTCGCCGAGGGCGAAAATCTGCGGGTCAGACGTCCTGAAGAATGCGTCCGTGACGATGCCTTGGCCGGTCGTCAGCGAGGCGGTTTTGGCCAGCGCCAGATTGGGCTGCAGACCGATGGCTGAGAGCACCAGATCGTAGGGGCGGGCGTTACCCCGGCTGTCGATCAGGAGATAACGCTCGCCGTCGCGATGGATGGCTTCAAGCCGTGTGCCGAGATGGAAGCCGATGCCGATGGCGACCAGCTTGTCGCGCAATTGCTGCGCAGCAGCGGGCGGCAGCAGGCGGCCCATCGGCTGTTCGATCTGGTCGAAGACATCGACGGCGAAACCGCCCAGACGCAAGTCGTTGGCGAATTCGCAGCCGATCAGCCCGGCACCCACGATGGCGATGCTGCGCTTGCCATCCAGCCGACTACGCAGACGGGTGTAGTCGGCAAGGCTGTTGATCGAGATGCTATCCGGCACACCGTCACCGGCTAGCGGCAGTGGAATCTGTGACGCGCCAATGGCCAGGACCAGTTGATCGTAGGTCAGCGTACCCTGCGTACACTCGATTTTCCTGCCTCCGGTATCGATACGGGTGACGGTGGTGTGGGTCATGATCTGGATGTCCAGATCACGCTCCAGTTTGTCGGCTGGCGTTAGCACCATGTCCTCGGGCCGCTTGTTGGCAGCGAAGGCATTGGACAGATTGGGCTTGGAATAAAACGTGCCATCGTCCGCAGTAACGACGGTGATGGCGCGTCCCTTGTCCTGCTTGCGAAGTTCTCGGACCAGAGTGATGCCTGCCAAGCCGCTGCCGATAATCAGGGTACGAGGGTTCATATACAGACTTTCAACGGGAGCTGGCTGAGGCCTTCAGGCGCCTTCAAACTCTTCGTAAGCGCGGACGGCTTCGGCGGCATACATCAGGGTTGGGCCTCCGCCCATGTAAACGCAGATGGCCAGCGTTTCCATGAGTTCCTCGCGTGTCACGCCGAGCTTGATCAGCGCCTTCACATGAAAGCCGATGCAGGCATCACAGCGCGAAGCCACACCGATGGCCAGCGCCGTCAGTTCCTTGTGCAAGGCTGACAGTGCGCCTTCGGCCAAGGCTCCCTGCGACATCTGGCCGAATCCCTTCATCGTTTCGGGAATGGCGCTGCGCAGCTTGCCCAGCGCCTTGGAAACATCCGCGGTAATGACCGAAAACGATTTGCTCATCTCAGACCTCGTCGACCAATTCGAAGCTCATCGGAATCGGGTTGCGCAGGGTGTTGGCAACCGGCGAAAAGTAATTGGCGTGATGAACGATGTCGTTCAACTCATCTCGGGTAGCGTCGCCTTCGACGATGACCTTGACGCGCACATCCTTGAAACCCATCTCTTCCGGCTTGCGCTCGGCGCCGCCGGCACCCCAGGCAGCCGTGTTGCCAATGTCGGCTTCCATGAAGATTTCCAGGCGGGTGAGCTTGACCTGACGGTACGTCGCCACGGCCGTGATGCCGACACCCAGACAGCCGCCGAGGGCGGAGAGGACGATTTCGCCTGGCGCCGGCGCGGTGTTCTCGCCGAACAGGTGGAGCGGTTCATCGACGACGACCGGGTTGTGGATGCCAACGAAACTCCATGAGCGGAACTGGCCCTGCATGACAGTGTGCACCTTGTTGGTGCCGCGACGTTCAGGGTTCTCCTTCCCGCCGGCGGCGAACTTGAGCAGGCCGTCACGGTCGATCGGGCGGAGGTAAGTTTTGCTGGTTTCTATGGACATGATGTTCTCCTGAAGGGGGAAAGTTGGAAGTTTCGGCGTGAGTCGGCCCCGGCCCGTCGCGACGGGCCAAAATTCGGCCTGGTTTTCGGGATAGCCCGCCGAAGCGGGGCGATGGCAGCTTAGTAGGTCTTGTAGGGCAGGAACTTGCCGGACATGGTGATGCTGACGCGGTCACCCATCGGGTTGAGCTCGCGCTTCAGGTCCATCTTGAAGTCGATGGCGGACATGATGCCGTCGCCGAATTCTTCGTGGATCAATTCCTTGAAGGTCGTGCCATAGACGCTGATCAGTTCGTAGAAGCGGTAGATCAGCGGATCGGTTGGCACGGCGGTCGGCAGGGAGCCCTTGTAGGGCACGACTTGCAGCAGCTTGACCGCCTCTTCCGGCAGGCCGAAGGTATCGCCAAGGATCTTGGCCTGCTCGGCGCTGAAGGTCATCTGGCCAAGGCAGCCAGCGGTGACCCATTCCTTGGAAAGGCCGATTTTATCGGCCACGTCGGCCCATTTGATGCCCTTGTTCACCTTGGCGGCGATGATCAGTTCGGTAACGTCGTTGCGGTTCATTTGAATGCTCCTGGAGGGTGATTATTGATTGACGACCTGTTTCAGCATGGGGCGTGCGTTATCGCTCGGCAGCGGCTCATCGCTAGCCAGTCCGGGACGGACGACCGGCGGATGCCGGGGGTCGTGCAGGACCGCGGTATCGCTGCCGGCGTAGCTTTTCGAGCGATTGACGAGGAAATCGACGAGGTGGTTGCGGATACGGTAGAACTGCGGGTTGTGGTGCATTTCTGCCCGTGTCCGGCTGCGCGGCATGGTGATCTCGACGATTTCGGCGATTTTGGCGAGTGGACCGTTGCTCATCAACACCACCTTGTCGGCGAGCAGGATGGCCTCATCGACGTCGTGGGTGATCAT
>CALAGF010000068.1 GCA_937892345.1 uncultured Rhodocyclaceae bacterium
AATCATGTTGGTCATTTCCTCGACCACATTGACATTGGAAAACGAGACATAACCCTTTTCGTCAGCGGCAGGATTCTTGGGGTCATACACCACCCTCGCAGGCGCTGCGCTCTCAACAACCTGACTGACCTTGACCCCTTGCGAGAGACTGGTGTTACCACCCATGGGGGTTGCCTGAAAAACGACCTCCTTGGCGCGATAAGGCTTTCCATCGGACGAAACAATACTGTCCGCGTTCGCGAGATTCGAGGCGACAGTGTTGAGGCGCATGGATTGCGCAGTCATTGCGCTGGAGGAAACCTGAAACACGTTGAACAAACTCATTTGTCTTTACCTCAACCCTGAGTGCTGATTGCCGATCGCAAGCCCTGGAACTTGTCGGCAATCAACTGCGTGAGAATTTGATACTGGATTGCGTTATCAGAAATCTGCGCACGCTCGACATCCATGTCGACCGTATTGCCATCGACAGCAGACTGATACTCGCTGCGATATTGCAAGTGCACCGGACCATTCAGGCCGTCTCCCCGCAGATGAGCGGCAGCGGTGGTTTGCAAGGCAAGATTGCCGTTCCCTGTGCGTCCGGCAACTGCATTGGCCATTGCTGAGCGAAAATCGAAATCCCTGGCCTTGTAGTTCGGCGTATCTGCGTTGGCAATATTGGATGCCAAGACTTGCTGACGCTCTGCGCGCAAGTCCAAGGCCTTGCTCAGCACCCCAAAATGACTATTGAAATCTGCCATCACATCCGCCTGAAATTGTTAGCTCGGCGAATTAAAAGCAGGGTTCGTGCCTGAAATTTAATTTATCCATTCACTCAGGAATGGCAAAATCCAGTCATGGCTTACAGGTATCTATTACTGCTTCTTGCGGTCAACTGCGCTTATGCCAGTGATTCAGCGCAAATTATCTCGCTTGCGCAAGAGCACGCGGCCCGATTCAGTGCCAATTCACACGGCAAGGCTCAGGTTTCCGCCGGTCCAGTCGATAGTAGTCGCCTGCCCGATTGCGACGCACTGGAGGCATTTAGCCCTCCCGGCATGAAAAGCATGGGGCGAACCCATGTTGGCATCCGCTGCCAGGCTCCTCACCCCTGGACGATTCTTGTGCCGGTCAAAATTGCCGTACTTGGACAGTATTTGACGACAGCACGTGCGCTGTCTGCTGGCCAAATCATCAACTCGGAAGACATCACGCTGGTTACAGGGGATCTGGGACAATTACCCAGCGGGGCATTACACGGACTCGATGAGGCCATTGGAAAGACCGTGCGCAACTCGATAGGCGCAGGCCAAGCCCTGCGCCAAAACCAGCTTCTGGCGCCACTGGTGGTGCAGCAGGGACAACAGGTCATCGTGCGCTTTGTCGGGGATGGATTCTCTGCAAGTGCGGAAGGTCAAGCGCTCAACAAGGCGGCTACCGGTGAGGTCGTGCGGGTACGCATGCCTGGTGGCCGCACCCTGAGTGGCACTGCTCGCGAAGATGGCACCATCGAATTGAATAATTAGGCTAAAGTTTCTTCCGCAACGACCGTAATAACGATTAATCCAAAAAGGTTTAGCGAGCACTACCATGAAAATCGACAGTTCATCCTTCAAGTCACCGCCCCTCCGATCATCTGCTCCCGTGGCTCAAAAGTCTGCCGAGAGTGCTAACAGCGCTACAACTGCAGTGAGCCTCAGCGCAGCCGCTAGCGCCTTGCAATCCGGCAACAATGTTCCGGTCAACAGTGCCCGCATCCAGGAAATCAAGGAAGCGATTTCCCAAGGACGTTTCAAGATCAACCCCGAAGCCATTGCCGATGGCCTGGTCAATACCGCACGGGACTTGCTCAACAGTCAGCGCAAGGCTTGATGAAAGCACTTCAGGCACTGCTGGAGAAGGAAAAATCCGGGATTCTCGCGTTCATCAACACGCTGAGAGAAGAACAAGCGGCGCTTTCACAAGGGGATACCGCGGCACTGGAGCCCCTGATTGCGACCAAGTCCAGCTTGATCGAAGAACTCAATCAACTTGAAGCCGAGCGCAAGGCCCTTGCCGTCGGCGCAGCCGTTTCACCTGACCGCATTGGCATGACCCGCTGGCTTGAAAGCCAGCCGCAAGGCAAAACCCTCTTGCCGATCTGGCAGGATATTCTTCAACTGGCAAGTGAAGCCCGGCAAATTCATGATCTCAGCGGCAAGCTGATCGCGGCACAGCTGAGTCGCACTTCTGAGGCACTCAACATCCTCACAGGACATTCAAACCGCGCCGCCCTCTACGGCAGCGATGGTCAGGCCGCAGGCGCAAAGATGCCGAGAATCGTCGACTCAGCCTGAACGCTCCGGGCGCATTCACGCCTCGGAACCCCAGTCTGCCGACTAACGGTGCTAGCGCTGAATTTCGGTTGGCTCTTCCGGGCGTGCAGAGTCGATCTGGATGCTCACCCTTCGATTACGTGCCCTGCCCTCCACCGTAGTATTGGTTTCTACCGGCCTCGTTTCTCCGTAGCCAATCGCAGTCAATCGTTCTGCACCGACGCCAGCATCGTTGAACAAGCGAAGCACCGTGGTAGCTCGCATTGCCGACAATTCCCAGTTGGAGGGAAACTGGAGCGTCGCGATCGGGACGTTGTCGGTATGACCTTCAATGGTGATCGGAAAATCGGAACCGGCGAGCACGGCAGCGACTGCCTGCAGCGCTGCAATCGACTCCCCTTGCAATCGGGCCTGCCCAAGCGAAAACAGGATACTGTCGTTGATTTCAATCGTGACGCCACGACTGGTTTCCAGCAAACGCACCTTCCCTTGCGCAACCAGCGGTTGCAGCGCCTGCATGATATCGCTTGCGACATTGCGCATCTTGTCGCGCTGCTCGGCTTTCTTTTCCTGATCTGGCAAGCGTGCCACCTGCACAATCGGTTTGGGGGGCAAGACCGGCGCGCCCTGAATGACCGCGATGGGTTGTCCGCCGGGCTGTCCAGTGGTGTTCTTGAAAGCATTGACCAGCGAATTGGACAAAACTTTGTATTTACCCTCGTTGACCGATGAAATCGCGTACATCACCACAAAAAATGCAAACAACAGCGTGATGAAATCCGCGTAGGAAACCAGCCAGCGCTCGTGGTTTTCGTGCTCTTCCTCAGTGCGCCTACGCCGGGACATCAGCGAACATAGCCCTTCAAACGGCTTTCGATGATGCGCGGATTGTCACCCTGAGCAATACCCACCAGTCCATCGACAAACATTTCACGCATCGACACCATGCGCCCGATGTAGTACTTGAGTTTTCCAGCTATTGGCAGATAAATCAGATTAGCCAGACCGACACCGTAGATGGTTGCAACAAAGGCAACTGCGATGCCGGCACCGAGCTTGGTGGGATCGGAGAGGTTTTCCATCACGTGGATCAGGCCCATCACCGCACCCAGAATGCCAATGGTTGGCGAATAGCCGCCGGCCGAATCCCATATTTTCGCTGAAGCACGCCACTCCGAGTCAAAAGTATCGATGTCGACATCCATCAACTCACGGATTCTCTCTGGATCGGCGCCATCAACCAGCAGTTGCAGACCTTTCTTGGCGAACTCATCTTTCACACCGGGCAACAACTTCTCAAGCGCAAGCAGACCTTCGCGACGAGACAACTGGCTCCAGGTCAACAACTGATCGATAGTGCGCTTGGGATCAAGCGGCGGAGGAGAAAACACCCAGCGCATCATTGAGACACCGCGCTTGAATACCGGCATTGGCGTCTGCAGCAACACCGCACCCAAGGTCCCCCCCAAGACAATCAACAGCGCAGTTGGCTGCACCAAGGATGAGACATTGCCGCCTTCCAGCAACTGTCCCCCAATGATCGCCATCAAGCCAATCAACAGGCCACCGATGCTGATCTTATCCAAGCGCTCTCTCCTTGCGTGTCTTGACCTTGGCTGCCGCAATTTTCACGTCACCAACAATCTGACCCCGCAGTCTTGCAATCGCCTGGCTGTGCAACTGACAGACTCTGGATTCTGTCACCCCCATGACCTCGCCAATTTCCCGCAAGTTCAGCTCCTGCTCGTAGTACAGCGCCATCATCATCTTTTCGCGCTCCGGCAGATTGGCAATCGCCTTGACCAGATTCAAGCGGACATCCTTGTCTTCCAGAATGCTTGCGGGATCGGCATCAGCAGCGGAGAAATGGCGATCGAAAAAATCATCATCGCCTTCCCCGGAGAAATCTTCGTAATAGATCAATTGATGGCCGCGGGCATCCTGAAGTAACTTTTGATAGTCACCGATCGGCATCCCGAGCGCGTCTGCGAGTTCCTTTTCCGATGGGGCACGGCCATGAGCATGTTCCAGCTGCGTGATGGCCAGCTCGATCCGGCGAAGCTCCCGACGCATCCCCCTCGGCAACCAGTCGTTCTCGCGCAATCCATCCAGCATTGCGCCGCGGATTCTCTGGGTCGCGTAGGTCTCGAATTGCGCCCCCATCCCGTCCTCAAAGCGCTCTATGGCATCGAGCAAGCCCAGCATACCGTTCTGGACCAGATCATCGAATTGCACATTGGCGGGAAGCCTCGCCATCAGGTGATAGGCGATACGCTTCACCAGCGGCACAAAGCGCTGAACCAGATCTTCCTTCTTTGGCTGCCCTGCAGCGGTGTACATCAGGCTCGAATGACGTCAGGAGTTATGCGTTGGCTCAAGTGTAGCAGTTGCTGGAGGAATTTACCGACGCCTCCCTGAGCCACATCGCCCTGTTGCCAGTATTGAAGATCGGCCGCCAGATCCCGGAAGGCCGCCGCCGACGAGGAATCAGGTGCCTGGTACAAAACCGGGCGGCACAATTGCGTCGAAAGCCTCAACGCATCATCCAAAGGAATGGCGCCAGCATAATCCAGTCTTGCCACCCCTCGCTGCACTGCCACTTGCGCGATATTCTCGTAGATTGAACGAGCATCTTCGTAGCTGCGCACTTTGTTGACCAGTATCCGGAAATGCCGCCGTGAAAAGGCATGGCTCACCTTCTTGATCAGCGCGTAAGCCTCGGTAATCGAGGCGCTACTTCCCGACAGGACCACTACGGTTTCCTGAGAAACCAGACCAAAGGGCGAAAATCCTTGCGGATGCGACAAGCTGGCATCGACAAGAATGACGTCAACCCCCTTTTCCAAGCCTGACATGGCGTCGAGCAAAGTCTGCTGCTGCGGCAGGGAGAGGCGTCCCAGTTTGCCTACCGCCTTTGCCGCATTGAGAATCGAAAGGCCACTCATCGGCTTGAGCAAGACTTGCGAAAGCGGCATTTCCCGCTGCACCACATTCAGCAAGTCATGGCGAGCAACCAGACCGAACGAAGCCGCAATATCATCACCCGGTGCGTGCTCGTCAATAATCAATACTTCCTTGCCCAACCGGGCAAGTGCCACACCGAGATTCGCCACCGCCACGCTGCGTCCCACGCCTGCGCAGCCGGCAACAAATGTTACGACCTGCAGACCGCTGCCGCCGAGGAGTCGACGCAGGCCCGCGGCCTGATCAACCCTGAAATCAGCCACGGCGACCTCCCATTGCAACGGAAGCGGCATTCGCCATCATCAGGGCAGGTTCAACGCCATCAAAGCGATGGGGCGAGTTTTCGGGAACATCCTTGAATGCACGGTGCAGCAAATAGCTGCGATTCGGCAAATGCAGATCTTCCGGCACACGCTGGCCATTCGAAACGTATTGCAATTTCAAGCCATGGCGCATGATTACATCAAGGGCTGTGGCCAGGCTGGCTGCCTCATCGATCTTGGTGAGAATGCATCCGGCAAGATTTTCTCCGGCGTATGCACGGACAACATCATCCAGCGTGTCGCCGCGAGAAGTGGACGACAGCAGAAGCAAGCGTTGCACATCACAACCGGCCAACATGTCGGTGAGTTCGGGAACCAGCTTATCTCGCTGGCTCATGCCCATGGTATCAACGAGCACCATGTGCTTGTGCTGCAACTCTGACAGCGTTTGGCGCAACTCGAGCGCATCCTTGACCAGGTAGACCGAGACACCCAGGATTCGTCCATAAATGCGCAGTTGTTCGTGTGCACCGATTCGATAGCCATCGGTGGTCACCAACGCGACCTTGCTTGGGCCATGGCGGAGTACGCAGCGTGCAGCGAGCTTTGCAGTGGTGGTTGTCTTGCCAACCCCTGTCGGCCCAACGAGCGCGTACACGCCACCACGATCAACGATATCGTTCTCGATACCGACCGTCATCAAGCAACGGTCAGCGACACCCTTTACCCACGCCATTCCTTGAATGGCATCCATCTCCTGCGGAAAATCGGCCAGCAACTCGCGAGCAAGTTGCGGCGAGAATCCTGCATCCAGCATTTGTCGAAGTACTTCTGTTTTCACGGGCTCAGAGCGTACAGACTCCCCCCAGGCGAAACCGGCAAGATGTTGCTCGACAATCTTGCGCAAAGACCGGATTTCTTCCATCACCGCCTGAGGTACCACTTCTGCCTCATTGCGCGGCATGGATGCTGGCTGGGCGTAGGGCTTCTGACGCGGCTCGGGTGCCGGCTGAGGGGCTGCGGCGGGACGCTGCATTTCCGGAGTACGCAAAGCACCAGTACGAGGTATTCCGGCATTGACTGCGGGTCGACCGGCACCAGGCACAAGCCGTTGGGGCGCCTGCGGCGGAAGATTGGCTGCCGAAGCCGACTTGGTCGGAACAGACTGGGAAACACGCGCCCGAGCTGAGCTCAGCAGCACGCGATAATCTTCATCGCTCTCCGCGGCAGAGGCTTGTTGAGGTCTTTGGATACTGGGCGCAGGACTGGACGAAGGCGTCGGCACGATCATCGCCATATCACGCGCTGCCACCGCCATGATTTCAACGCCCCCCGGAACGCCGCGATTGGAGAGGATGATTGCGTCGTTCCCCAAGGTCTCCTTGACCTTCCTCAGGGCATCCCTGGCGTTCGCTGCGATGAATTTCTTGACGTTCATGTCTTGCCTCCGATGATCGAAGTCACCTTGATAATTCTGCTTTCAGGCACTTCGCTATGCGAAAGCACCTTGAGTTGAGAGACGCTGCGACGCAGGAAGCGCGACAGCAAAAGTCTGAGATTGGCAGGCACCAGCAGGACTGCCGGCAACCCGAGGCTTTCCTGACGTGCTGCAGCTGCGGCAGTTTCCCGTACCAAGGTATCGGCCAGGCCCGGTTCAAAGCTGGTATTTGCGGCACCGCCGGCCACCGCCTGAGCGAGCAGCCGTTCGAGATTGGGATCAAGCGACATCACCTGCATTTCGCCACTACCAGGGAACAACTGTTGAACAATTGCCCGGCCCAAAGCAGACCGCACCTGGGTCGCAAGTTCATCCGCGTTCTGGGTCCGCGCAGCATGATCAGCGACTGATTCAATAATCGTCCGCATATCGCGGATATGAACCCCCTCCTCAAGCAAAGCTTGCAACACCTTTTGCAGCGTCCCGAGGGGTAGCAACTTGGGCACCAGATCCTCGACCAGTTTGGGCATTTCCTTGCCCAGGTGATCAAGCAACTGCTGTACTTCTTGACGACCCAGGAGCTCGGCGGCGTGCGTCAAGATCAGGTGATTCAGATGCGTCGCGACGACAGTGGATGCATCGACCACGGTGTAACCGTAGGCCTGAGCCTGGTCTCGCTGGCCACTATCGATCCAGGTAGCCGGCAGGCCGAATGCCGGATCGGTGGTAGCAACGCCATTCAGGGTGCCTGCCACGCGCCCGGGATTGATCGCCAGAAACTGACCGGCAAACGCTTCCCCTGAACCGATTTCCACCCCCTTGAGGAGAATCCGGTAGGCATTGGGCTTCAATTCCAGGTTGTCACGGATGTGGACCGGAGAAACCAGAAAGCCGACTTCCTGAGCAAATTTCTTCCGAATGCCGCGAATTCTGCGCAGGAGCTCACCATCCTGTGACTTGTCGACCAAAGGAATCAGGCGGTAACCCACCTCTAACCCCAACACGTCCAACGGCGCCACATCGCTCCAGCTTGCCTCAACCACTTCAGGCACGGGCGGGGGCGCAACCCGAACTGGCGTCTCGACCACTTTGCGCTGGCGCTCGGACATACGCCACGCCATCCAGCCCAAGGCAGAAGCCAGCAGCAGGAAGACAAGATTGGGCATTCCCGGAATCAAACCCATCAAGCCCATGATCCCGCCGGTAATGGCCAGGGCTTTCGGGCCATTGAACAACTGCAGCAGAAATTGCTGGCCGATATCCTTGTCATCAGAAACCCGGGTGACCACCATGCCCGCTGCGATCGAAATAATCAAACCCGGAATCTGAGCAACCAGACCGTCGCCGATAGTCAGCAAGGTGTACACCTTGGCGGCCTGTGCAATCTCCATGTTGTGCTGGGCCATACCGACAATCAGACCGCCGACAACGTTCAGCAACATGATGATGATGCCGGCAATGGCATCACCACGGACGAATTTCGACGCACCATCCATCGAGCCAAAAAACTCGGATTCACGCGCCACATCGCTGCGCCGGCGCTTGGCTTCATCCTCACCGATCAAACCTGCGTTGAGGTCGGCATCGATAGCCATCTGCTTTCCCGGCATCGCATCAAGGGTAAAGCGTGCAGAAACTTCAGCGACTCGACCGGCACCTTTGGTGATCACGGCGAAATTAATCACTACCAGAATCAGGAACACAATGATCCCGACAGCAAAATTACCCCCAACCAGAAAATGTCCAAAGGCTTCGATCACTTTCCCTGCAGCATCGGGGCCATTGTGACCATCCAGCAGAACCACACGCGTCGAGGCAACATTGAGGGAAAGCCGCAGCAGTGTGGTCACCAGCAGCACGGTTGGGAATACCGAGAAATCCAGGGTTTTTTGTGTGTTGACCGCAACCAGCAATACGAGAATCGAAATTGCAATGTTGAAGGTGAACAACACATCCAGAATGAAAGCCGGCAGCGGCAGCACCATCATCGCCAGAATCATCAGGATGAACAAAGGCGCAGCGACCTGCGACAGGCTCATACGCCCGAAAATGCCGTTCATGCGGAGCGAACCCGTAGCCATTACGCAGCCTCAGGCACAAGCTCAGGCGGCACCGGCAACTCACGCGGCGGCACGGGAAATGCGCCACCATTCTGCCGCCACTGGGCTAACTGATAGATATAAGCGAGAACTTCTGCAACCGCGTTGTAGAGCGCAGAAGGAATTTCCTTATCCAGATCCGCATGCTTGTAAAGTGCGCGCGCCAGCGGTGCAGCCTCCAGCATCGGAACGGCATGGGCAGCACCCAGCTCACGAATTTTCAAGGCAACTTCACCCCCCCCCTTGGCGAGCACCTTGGGCGCCTGCATGCCTGCCTTGTAAGCCAATGCAACAGCGTAATGCGTCGGATTGGTCACAATCACATCTGCCTGCGGCACAGCCTGCATCATGCGTCGACGCGCAGCCTGCGCCTGCAAACTGCGAATCCGCCCCTTGACGTGCGGATCGCCCATCATTTCCTTCATTTCCTGCTTGACCTCTTCTTTGGTCATCTTCAGCTTGTGGTGGTACTGCCAAAGCTGAAACGGAACATCAGCAGCCACTACCAGCGCAAGCGTCAAGACCAGCACAAGGAAGGCGAAGGAGACCATACGCCCTGCGTGAGCCAAGCCGCTTTCGATGGGCTCACCCAGCAAGCCAAAAATTTCGTCGCGCGCACCCCAGATCAGGAACACAGCGACACCGCCCACCAAGGCCGACTTGAGCACTGCCTTCCCCAACTCCATCAGACTGTTCCAGGAAAACATGCGCCCTATCCCGGACAATGGGTTCAGACGATTGAAATCAGGCACCAGCGCGCTCGGAGAAAACACCCAGGCATTCAGGAGAAACGGCGGAAGCACTGCTGCCAGCATGAGCAGGCCAAACAGCGGAGACATGACAACCAGAGCATCCCAAGAAAGTTCGCCAAGCCGAGGCAGCATCAAAGCCGGCTCGTGCATGTACTGCGGCTCGACAGAAAAGGCACGACGCGTGATATCGAGAGAGCGCTGCATGAACCACCCGCCCATCATCCACAAGGTCGAAGCCGAAACGATGAGAACGAGAAAGGTACCCAGCTCACGCGAATGGGGAACCTGACCTTTTTCGCGCGCCTGCTCGAGGCGTCTGCCAGTAGGCTCTTCCGTTTTCTCGAGGTCGCTATCTTCAGCCATGAACTTACCTATTGGTCGTTATGGCTATTATAGAAAAAAACCAAGAAAATTATATAGGTAGCGTGCTTTTTTTAGACAATTGATTAGGTTGACCGCGCAACCCAATGACACATAGGTAAACATCAAAAAAGAAAAGAGGGGGCATGCCCCCTCTTTAACTCGTTGACGTGGAAGACTTATTACATGTCAGGCAAATTCAAAATTCCGTATTCCCCTGCCCACATCGGAATGCTGCCCCAAGTCAGCCAAGAGTTCCTTCATATCCAGAATCAACACAATCTGGCCGTTTGAGAGCGTGGTCACCCCGGCAACTCCCTTGGGACGGAAGTCTTCCAGGGACTTGATCACTGCATCATCACGCCCGGCAAAACTATCTACGCCAAGAATGAAGCTACGCTCTGCAGTCTGCATGAATACGCCATATTCCGGCGCCTGCACCAATGGCCAGCCAAGCAAACGTGCCAGCGATATGACCGGCAGCACCTCACCGCGCACAACCAGTGTTTCTCTACCACCCACTTCCTGAATGCGCTGCTGATCAATCGGCAGGATTTCACGAACGAGAGACAGCGGCAGTGCAAATGGCTGATCGCCCAGCAAAACCAGCAAGACAGGCAGGATTGCAAGGGTCAACGGCAGAGAAATGATAAAAACGGATCCCTTGCCTTGTTCCGAGCGAATCTCCACGGAACCGTTCAGTTTCTGGATGTTGGTCTTCACCACATCCATACCCACGCCACGTCCCGATACATCGGAAATCTGAGTCTTGGTTGAAAAGCCGGGCAAGAAAATCAGATTCAGGCTCTGGCGCTCGTCCAGGGTATTGGCCTCTTCCTCTGAAATAAGCCCTTTGTCGACCGCTTTTGCACGAATTCGCTCGGCACTCATCCCCTTGCCGTCATCGGCGATGATCAGCACGATGTGATCACCTTCCTGACGCGCCTCAAGGCGAACAAGGCTCTTTGCCGGCTTGCCGGAGGCGGCCCGCTCGTCCGGCATTTCAACACCGTGATCTACCGCATTCCGGATCAAGTGGATCAGCGGATCGGCGAGATCCTCAATCATGGTCTTGTCGACCTCTGTTTCCTCGCCAGCCAGCACCAATTCGACATCCTTGCCAAGTTGTCGAGCAAGATCCCGAGCAATCCGCGGATATTTCTGGAAGAGCCGACCAATGGGCTGCATCCGCGTTTTCATCACCGAGTTCTGCAAATCCGAAACCAGCAGATCAAGCTGGCTTACCGCCTGATCAAGTGCATGCAGGGTCTCCGAATCGCTCTTGCCGGCCAGAATATCAGCGCGCAAACTGGTCAGACGATTCTTGGTCAGACCAATTTCGCCCGACAGGTTCAGCACCTGGTCGAGACGTGAGGTATCAACGCGAATCGTGTTTTCCCGCCCACGCTCTTCCGTGCGCCGGGAAGACGAAGGCTGATTACCGGGACGATCAACAGAGCGCCGGCCGAAGGGCGAAGGGGCCGCAGCACCACCAGCAGGTGCAACCGAAGTAGCAGCCGGCGCCGCTTCTGCAACCGCAGCCGACTCAACGCGCGTGATCACTTCAACCTTGGAGGCTGAGGCCTCCTGACCATTCACGGCAGCATGAAAGTCTTCCCAATCGGGCTCCGAAGCCGCAGCAGAAACTGCCGGCGGAACAATTTGGGGCGCCGCAGGAGCGGGTTCGGCAACCGGAGCAACGGCGGCGGCAACCGGCAACTCTCCATTCAACGCACCCTGCAAGGCAGAAATAACCCCCACATCTGCAGGCTGGGGCTGAACCATCTGCCCTAACTCGCCAAACATCTCACGAACACCCTGTGTTGCAGCCATGATGACATCCATCAATTCGGAGGTCAGTTCAAGCTCGCCATTGCGCAGTTTGTCAAAAAGATTCTCGGTAAGATGACATAGCGTCACCAACTCACTCGCATTCAGGAATCCAGCGCCGCCCTTGACGGTGTGGAAACCACGAAAGATATCGTTGAGAAGACCCCGGTCATCAGGCATCTTTTCCAGCTCAACCAGCTTGTTATCCACATCGGACAACAAGTCGTGAGCCTCTTGCAGGAAATCCTGCAGCAGATCTTCCATGCCGGCAAAATCACTCATTTCGAGCCTCCTCAGAATCCCAGGCTATCAAGCAGATCATCAACCTGCTCCTGATTCACAACAACATCGCTACGACCATTCGGATTGACGACAGGGCCATTCATCAGACTCGTCACCTCCTCGGTGCGCTTCGTTTCCGGGACCACATCAATCAACACATTCATCAGACCGCTCTCGAGCTCCTGAGCGATGGCAACAATTTTCTTGATAACCTGCCCTGTCAGATCCTGAAAGTCTTGCGCCATCATGATCTCTGTTAACTGGGCATGCGTCGCCTTGGCTTGATCAGGCAACTCACGATTCAAAAAACTTCTGGTTTCCTGTGCCAAAACCTTGAATTCAGCCGTCGACAATTGATTGGCAAAAGCACGGTCCCAACGAGCGCCCAAAACTTTTGAGCGCTGGTCAATACCGTCCACCAACGGACCCGCCACATCGGTCGCATTCAATACCCGACATGCAGCCTGTTCGGTAAGGTTTGCCACGTAGGCAAGCCGATCCTTAGCATCAGGCAAGGCAGAAACCGTTTTCTCCAGCAATTTATCGTAGCCAAGTTGCCCAAGCGTGTCGTGCAAGGCGCGCGCCATATGGCCAATGCGATTAAAAACAGCTTCCTGTTTCGGCCAATCTTCTTGCGACCCCGGCGTTTGGTCGGTCGAGGAGGGTTTAACAGCCACTGCCTGCGCAGCAGTTTCCGCAGCAATACTGTCGAACAGTGCCTCCAGATCATCGCTGTCAGCAGTTACGGGCGAGGCTGCTGCAGGTGCGGCAACGGGTGCTACCGGCGGCACAGCATGTGCTACTGGAGCTGCCGGCTGAAAATCCGAAGCAATCGAGTCGAACAGCGCTTCCAGGTCGTCGGAGTCATTTGTCGCAATCATTGCCACTCTCCTAACCCTGACCCATTTTTTCAAAAATCTTGTTCAGTTTTTCCGACAAGGTGCCTGCCGTAAATGGTTTTACGATATAACCACTCGCCCCAGCCTGAGCCGCTGCGATAATATTTTCCTTTTTAGCCTCAGCCGTGATCATCAGCACTGGTAAATGCTTCAATGAAGGTGTTGCCCGAATCGTCTGCAATAGCGTGAGACCATCCATGTTAGGCATATTCCAATCGGTGACTACAAACTCAAAGCCGCCACCCTGAAGCTTCTGCAATGCAATAGCGCCATCTTCAGCTTCATCCACATTGGTAAAACCAAGCTCTTTCAGCAAATTGCGAACGATACGACGCATGGTCGAAAAGTCATCTACCACCAGGAATCTTGTCTTCGGATCAGCAGCCATGCGGCACTCCAGTAATAATGTTTATCTCTCGATCAGTGGGCGCAGCGTATCAGCCAGCGCTTCCGCATCAAATTTAGCGACATACGCATCTACACCGACCGACTTACCCATCGCCCGATTAGCCTCGGAGGAAAGGGAAGAGTGCATGACCACCGGAACGCCATCGAAGCGCGGATCCGATTTAATATTTTTGGTCAGCACATAGCCATCCATTTCCGGCATTTCCGCATCAACCAAAATCAGTCGGATATCTTCCCGAATGTTACGGCCACTTTGCTGAGCATGCGCCGCAATGCCCTTCAGGCGCGTCCAAGCCTCCATGCCGTTGGTCGCATGCTTGTGGCGCACACCAAGCTTGTCAAGAACTTCGGAAATTTTTCTCCGGGCAACAATCGAGTCATCCACAAAAAAGACGCTGGTATCCGGATCGACGCGTGCAGGAGAGATATCGACAATCATTGCCTCACCGAAGGCATTCGACAAAATCTGCTCGACATCCAGAATCGAGACCAAGCCCCCGTTTTCCAGTTCGATCACCGCAGTAATCAGACCATGATTCGCGGTTAGTACACTTTCCGGAGCCTTAACACGTTCCCAGTCAACACGAATAATCCGATCAACCTCATGAACGAGAAAACCCAATGTGCGCTTTGAATATTCGGCGACCATCATGGTTTTTCCCAGTCCGGACAAACCACCATCCAGCTGCAGAAAAGGCGCCAGCGAAAGCACTGGAATGACATTCCCACGCAATGAAATCAGCCCTTCAACCCCGCGCGGCATATTCGGTGTTTTGGTGATGTGCGGCGTTCTGCCAACTTCTCTGACCTTGAAAACATTGATCCCGAATATTTCGCGGGTACCCAGTGAAAAAAGCAGAATTTCCATTTTATTGGACCCTGCCAGACGGGTACGCGCATCGACGCTATCGAGCAAATTCTTGTTTTCTACAAGATTCATCGCATCCTCTCCTGTACGTCAAGCAAGTTGCAATGGCGAATCAGTACCGACTCCCAGTCGCCGCGCGAGAGTCTCTGACAAACGCTGCGGCTCGAACTTGGGTACGTATTCATCGACACCTACCGAGGTACCCAGCTTCTGGTTTGACATACCTGACAGCGAGGAATGCATCACCACCGGGATATTGGCCAACCGAGGATCTGACTTGATCTTTTTGGTCAGGATATAGCCGTCCATTTCGGGCATTTCAATATCGGTCAACACCAAATTGATGACAGAGGAGGCTGGTTTGCCCACTGAATGAGCATAAGTTGCCACCTTATCGAGCTCTTCCCACATTTGCCGGCCATTGACTGCGGAGACACCTTTGACACCCATGGCTTCGAGGGTGCGCTCTATCTGCTTGCGCGCTACGCTGGAATCATCGCAGTAAAAAACCGTGTAATCGGGGCGGTTGACCGTAACAACACTGCGGAAAAGAATTTCGTTGTCGACTGTGGTGGTTTCTGCCAGCACCTTTTCCACATCCATCATCATGACCAGGCGGTTGTCTTCGAGTTCGGTAACCGCAGTCACCAAACCACCCGTCTGGGCCATCAGCATCGAGGGGGGAACGCGCATTTTGCTCCAGTCGAGACGCAGAATCGTATCCACGCCTTCAACCAGAAACCCTTGAGTGTGCCCGTTGTACTCGGTGACGATCATGATTTCCCGAGGAGTCTCTGCAGAGATACCTGAATATTTTGCCAGATCGATTACAGGCACCAGAGCGCCTCGCAAACTGACCATGCCTTCGACAGAGGGTGGCATATCCGGGGCAGCAGTAATTGCCGGCGTACGCATGACTTCCCTGACCTTGAATACATTGATGCCGTAGGTCTCCCGGCGACCCGTACGCTGATCGACGCCAAGAAAGAACAGGAGAATTTCCAGCTTGTTCGTTCCCGCGAGCTTGGTTCTCGCATCAATATTCTTCAATAGTTCAGACATTTTTTTCCCCTCGCTGAGCATGCTGAAACAGCATAAACGCGAGCAACGTAACACGCCGACAATGCAAAGACTGAAAGTCGCACTTCATTCCCTAGAGATTACCGGTTTTTCTGGCGAAAATCTCAGGAAATATTAAAAAGTTTGGCAAAATTGGCAATATCTAGAACCTGTTTCACGCTACCCTTGACTCCGCTCAGAGTCACTTCCTTGCCTGCGCCTCCCAATTTGTCACGCAACATCAACAACATGCCGAGCGCGGAACTATCGAGATAGTCCACACCGGAAAAATCGACTGTGACAGAACGAGCGTCTGCATCAGCAACCAAGGGTTCGTAAGCAGCGCGAAAATCACGATGAGTGTTGAAATCGAAACGTCCATTCAGGGAAATTGTCGCCTTCCCACCTTCTTTACGCACACTTGCTTGCATTCTGTATCCTTGAAAAATTACAAAAACGTTTTCAGTTTAATACTTCTGACAATATCAGTGAAGTAGCAACATTAAACTTTTAACGGCTGACCGCAGACAGTACTTTTCGGGCGATATCGCCAAGTGGGTGCTGCTCTTCAACAGCCCCAACCAGGAAAGCCTCTCGAGGCATGCCGTAAACGACACAACTCGCCTCATCCTGCCCAAATGTTCTGGCACCTGCCTGACGCATGCGCAACAATCCCTGAGCGCCGTCCTTGCCCATGCCGGTCAAAATAACGCCAATTGCCTGACGCCCTATCAATTGGGCGGCGCTGTCAAACAACACATCTACGGCAGGGCGATGTCGATTGACCGGCTCTGCGGTCGACAATTCCGTCTGATAACCGTTTGCAGCCTTGCGAATCAGGAGATGCGAATGCCCGGGAGCAATATAGACAGTCCCTTGTTCCAAACGCTCATTCCCCTGAGATTCAATTACCTTGGGCTGGCAGAGACTATCCAGTCGCCGGGCAAACGATGTCGTAAACGACTCAGGCATATGTTGAACTATCAGAATCGGGGGACAGTCTGCCGGAATCCCAAGCAAAAATTCCTTGATCGCCTCGGTTCCTCCGGTCGACGCACCGACAAAGATAATTTTCCCATTACTCCCGAGTACACCCATTTTCTGAGTCGCCATCGTTCCGGTTGAACTGGCAAGCGGCCGAGACATGGAAGGCACCACACGAGCTTGCAAACGAGCACCGTTGGCAGCGCGAATTTTTTCAGCCAACTCATCCGCGTATTGCTCCATGCTGCGGCCACCATCAGCACGGGGCTTGCCTATGAAGTCAACAGCCCCTAATTCGAGCGCTTTCAAAGTCGTGTCAGAGGCATCCTGGGTATACGACGAAACCATGACGACAGGCATCGGACGTAGCCGCATCAAGCGTTCAAGAAACTCCAGCCCATCCATCTTGGGCATGTGAACATCCAGTGTCAGCACATCGGGGTTTAATGACTTGATCAACTCCCGCGCAGTCTGCGCATCCGGAGCGGCGCCCACGACCTCAAGGTCGCCGCTGCGGTTGATCATTTCACTCAAGACGCCCCGCATCAGCGCAGAATCATCGACAACCAATACGCGCGTCTTCATCGCGACTCAATAGACAAAAAAATCATGAACATAGTATTCATCATTAAATAAACAGCTCAACATCACCTTGCATCGATGTACCGGAAAGCCTGTCTTTGTAATCGCGTTCGCGACTAAACAGGGTTTCATTGTGGACACGATGCAGCTTCTTTACGAGAACTCTCCCGGAATCCGGGAAATAGTAGACTTTACGAGGGTAGGAATCCAGCAAGTCCTTTGCTACGACTGGAATTTTCTCCGTTTTCAGGTAGTTGAGTACAAACTCGGCATTTCGAACGCCAACGTTGCTGCTCGAAAGGCTTGCCAAAACCGCACCACCGCCGAAAACCTTGGCTTCCAGACGATTGCGGCGCGCCCCAAGCTTGAGCAGGTGGTTGATCAGCACTTCCATCGCATAAGTGCCGTAACGTGCGGAACTTCCAACGGTCTCGCGCCCGCCATCATCAGGCAACATGAAATGATTCATGCCACCTATGCCAGCCTCGGTGTCTCGGATACAAGCAGCGACACAGGAGCCCAACACGGTGACCAGCAACATCCCTTTGCCATAAACAAAATATTCTCCAGGCAAAATTTTTGCGGCTTCAGACTGAAAATGCCTGTCGAAATAACGATTGGCCGCGAGATTTTCATCGTATGCGTGTTGCAAGCGGATCCTTTTCAGCGATTACCGGACAAGGCATAAACCGTTTTGCCCAAAGACTTGAACAGATCTGCAGCGTGCAGAAAACTTTCTGAATGCCCCGCAAACATCAGACCATCTGCCTGCAACAGCGGAGCAAACCTGGAAAGAATCTTGTACTGCGTCGGTTTATCAAAATAAATCATGACATTACGGCAGAAAATAACATCCAGCGGCCCCTTCAACGGATAGCTGGCATCAAGCAAGTTAATCTGCTTGAACTCAATCATGCGCTTGAGTTCAGGACGGACTGCAACGAAGCCTTCTTGAGTTCCGGTCCCGCGAAAAAAGAATTTCCTCAAGCGCTCCGGCGGCAATTTCTCCACCCGATCAATCGGATAGACCCCTTTTTCAGCGGTAACCAGTACATTGGTATCCAAATCAGAGGCAACGATGCTGACATGACCGACATCAGAACCGAAGGTTTCAGCGACCGTCATGGCGATTGAATAAGGCTCTTCACCGGTAGATGCCGCAGAACACCAGATACGGATTGGCCGACGGTTTCCCAATTTGCGCAGATGTTCGGCAAAGATCGGAAAGTGGTGCGGCTCACGGAAAAATGAAGTGAGATTGGTCGTCAAGGAATTGACGAAACGCTCCCATTCATCGCCACCATTTTTCTCCAGCGCATCCAGATACTCGGTAAAACTCGACTTGTTCAAGGCCCGCAAACGTCGTGCCAAGCGGGAATAGACCATGTCCTTCTTGACTGGAGATAGCGAAATGCCGGCACGCTGATAAATCAGCTTGCGCACCCGTTCGAAATCCGTCTCGGAAAACAGGAATTCCCGAGCGCTGCCATCCCGCTTTTCAATTGAAGGCGCGCGGTCAGAAATAGCGCTAGATTTGCTGCCCACTAAAGATTTTGGATCATTGATCATGACTTAAAACTCTTCCCATTCATCATCCAGGCGGGTAGGCAGGGATCTCATTTTGTTAGGCGGGCTCGGCTCCGTAGCGGAAGCATTTTTGCCGGATTGGAATGACAATGCAGCGACTTTTTTCGGCGCAGCAATTGCTGGGGTCTCCAAGGCATTCAAACGGAATACAGCAACCGCGGAGGACAGATTTTCTGCTTGCTCTTCAAGACTTTCCGCAGCTGCTGCTGCCTGTTCCACCAAAGCTGCATTCTGTTGCGTGACCTCGTCCATTTGACTGACAGCCAGACTAACCTGCTCGATACCGGAGCTTTGCTCCCGACTTGCGTTGGAAATATCGCCCATGATCCTGGCCACGCGCTGGATACTGCCAACAACCTCGTCCATTGTTCTTCCGGCTTGGTCGACCAGTTTATTACCCACCGAAACCTTGTCCACCGAATCCGAGATCAGGCCTTTGATTTCCTTCGCAGCAGCGGCACTTCGCTGTGCCAGATTGCGGACCTCGGTGGCCACCACAGCAAATCCACGGCCTTGTTCGCCAGCACGCGCAGCCTCGACCGCAGCATTGAGTGCGAGGATGTTCGTCTGGAAGGCAATCCCATCAATCACCCCGATAATGTCGGCAATACGGCTGCTGGATTGGTGAATTGCCGTCATGGTTTCGACAACCTGGCCGACAACTTCGCCCCCCTTGATCGCGACCTGCTGCGCACTTGAGGCCAGATCATTTGCAGTACGGGCGTTATCAGCGTTGTGTTTAACCGTACTGGTCAACTCCTCCATACTGGAGGCTGTTTCTTCCAGGCTGCTTGCCTGCTCTTCAGTCCGGCTGGATAGATCCTGATTGCCAGATGCAATTTCCTTCGCGGCAGTATTGATCGAGTCGGTCGACATGCGAATCTGACCAACAATATCCTGCAAACGGTTCACTGTGCGGTTGACATCGTCCTTCAGGCGACCAAAGGTTCCCTCGTACTCTGCGCTGATCGTCTTGGTCAAATCCCCCTCAGCCAGCACGGAAAGCACCCCGGCAACGTCCTCCAGACCGGTTTCACTGGTCTGCACCAGGGTATTCAGGTCGCTGGCCAGTTTCAGGAAGAAACCATGTTTGCCTTCGAGCGAAAGCCGACGGCTGAAATCACCCCGTGAAGCGCCGCCCACAATGTCAGCAACCTCGTTTTCCACTGCAATCTCGTCAGTGCGATCAAGCCACTGACTGGCTCGACCCAGGTAGCTACCTTGGGCATCACGCACTGGCGTCGCCGTCACCTGAATAATACGGCCACACATTGCAATCTCAAGGGTGCGTGGTTCGTTCAACTCAGCCGCGTAAGTGGCTTTCGCTGACTCATCATCGAAAAATTCCGTCAAGGAATACTGATACATCTCGGAAACGGCAAATCCGGGAACACGGTTACGCATCTCCGGTTCCATCTTGCGCCATAGATCAGTGGCAGCACCGTTCATGTAGATGAGTGTGTTGCCGGAATCAGAGATCGTCATTGCAGTACCGGCGCCATCCAATGCCATCTTGATCCGCATGCCCTCTGCAGCCACCCGCCGGGCTTCTGCAAGATCGTAGCCTGACTTGATCTGCATAGAGCGAGCAACATCAGCGATCGCCATCAACTCATCGCGACGTTCGAAATCCAGCTGAATGTCGTTTTTCCCCTCTGAAAGCGCCTTGAAAAACTTGACCACTTCATCGATTGGACGCCGGATGCCGCCTACCAGCCCAATCGCCAAAAGCAAGCCCAGCACACCAAACCCGGCGATGAGGATGCCAAATTTGACTTTGAAGGCTGTGGCATCTGCGGCTGCGGCATCGACATTTTCCTTGGCCACATCAAGTTGCAGAGCCACCAGTTCGGAGAGTTTGTCGGAAATCGGATCAATCGCCGGATATAACTCTTCGGCAGCAAATTTGGCCAGCTGGTCGTGATCACCCGCACGAACAATTGCTTTCAGTTTGTCGGAAACCTGATTCCCTTTTTGCATCAGGTTTTCTGCTTCAGCAACCAAACGGGTTTCATTTTCAGTCAGCTTGGTAGCAGTGTAAGCTGCCCATGTGCTGCGAATTTTCTGTTCTGCGGCTTCAATCTTTGTCAGTGCGCTCTCATAACTTTCGGCGCCATCACGTGTTTTGTGGCTCAAATCAACAATTGAAACGGCATAAGCATCAGCCACATCCTTCAATTGGCGCAAAGGCACGACGCGATCGTTGTACACAGTCTGTAAACGCCCATCGCTATCCGAAACCGAATAGGCGCCGATGCCACCCAACACCAACATACCAGCGGTCAACAGGGTACAAATCGTATAAATGCGTTGGGCGATGGTTCTGGAACGCAGCCAGCGACCGGCACTGAAGCCAGTGGAAACAACTTGACCATCGTGAATCGCCAAACCTGAGGCACACCCTTCACGGAAATCACGATAAGCACTTTCCGCAGCGGCGACCTGTTCCCGCGTCGGCGCAGTGCGCACCGACATATACCCACTGACCGCGCCATCCTGATAAATCGGCGTGGCGTTGGCAAGGACCCAATAATAGTCGCCGTTCTTGCAGCGATTCTTGACCAGCCCGGTCCATGGACGCCCGTTTTTCAGTGTGCTCCAAAGATCAGCAAAGGCTTCAACCGGCATCTCGGGATGGCGAACAATATTATGCGGTTCTCCAATCAATTCCGCTTCCGTGAAACCGCTTATTTCAAGGAAAGCCTGGTTGACCGAAGTAATCTGCCCTTTAAGGTCCGTTGTCGAGACAATGCTCTGCCCCGGGGAGAGCAAGACCTCTTTCTGGGTCACCGGCTGATTGTTTCGCATCCTTGTTCCTTTGCTGATTCTGGATATTGAAATTAGAACTCAGCCCACTCGTCGTCGAGTGTGGCTGGCAATGCCGGTCGTTTACCTGCGGAACGCTGTCCAGCGGTTTCGCTGCGTGTTTCCACCCTGGCGGCGGGAGCACTCAAAAGCGGCTGGTCAGCAAGCTTGAACACCGATACCGAACTTGCCAGTTGCTGAGCCTGCTCTTCCAGGCTTTCGGCTGCAGCGGCGGCCTGCTCGACCAGGGCAGCGTTCTGCTGGGTAACCTCATCCATCTGACTGACCGCAAGCGAAACTTGCTCAATACCAGAACTCTGTTCGCGACTTGCCTCGGCGATGTCGGTGACAATTTTAGCTACCCGGCGGATACTGCTCACCACCTCGCCCATGGTCTGCCCTGCCTGATCAACGAGGCGATTGCCAGCCTCCACCTTGTCCACGGAATCCGAGATCAAGCCTTTGATTTCGCGGGCGGCAGCGGCACTGCGCTGTGCCAGATTGCGAACTTCTGTCGCCACTACCGCAAAACCTCGCCCTTGCTCTCCAGCGCGCGCGGCTTCGACGGCTGCATTGAGCGCAAGGATATTGGTCTGGAAAGCGATTCCGTCGATCACGCCGATAATGTCTGCAATCCGGGAACTGGACTGGTGGATTCCGCTCATCGTAGCGACCACCTGACTCACTACCTCCCCTCCCTTGACGGCAATGTCCTGGGCAGTGGCTGCCAATACATTGCCCTGACGGGCATTTTCGGCATTCTGCCGAACGGTCGCCGTCAGTTGCTCCATACTGGATGCAGTTTCCTCGAGACTGCTTGCCTGTTCTTCAGTACGTGATGACAGATCCTGATTGCCCGAGGCAATTTCCTTGGCTGCCACATTGATGGTTTCAGCCGAATGCTGAATTTCACCCACCAGCGCACGCAGCTTTTCAACGGTCAAGTTTGCATCATCGCGCAGACGACCAAACGTGCCGGCGTAATCCGTGGTGACCGTGTGCGCCAGATCACCATCGGCAACCCGCGACAGCAGTTCGGCAATTTCCCCGATTGCCGATCCAGTTGTTTCAAGCAAGCTGTTGATCCCGGTACCCAGCTCCTTATAGAAGCCTTCCAATACCGCGGTATCCATTCTGGCCTGCAAATCGCCGGCTGAAGCACGCTGAATCAAGTCAGCTACAGCACGTTGTGCGGTCAACTCAGCCGTGCGATCCACCCACTCACCTACAGTACCAAGACGTTCGCCGCGGTCATTGACGATTGGATTGGTGATCACATTGTAGATGCGTCCACCAATATTCAATTCGCTCTGACGGGTTGTTTGCAACTCTCGCATGGCTTTGAGAGCCGCTTCCGGATCCTGATAGAAGGAGCCGATATTGCTGCCGACAAAACCGTCGACCCTGAAGTTCGGCTGCTGCTCGCGCAACCCCCCTTCAATCTGGCGCAGCGTGGTCAGAAGACCTCTATTGGCGTACATCACGACGCCGTCATCTCCGGCAATTCTCAGATTGGAACTGACGCAATCCAGCGCAATGCGAATACGCAGATTGTCATTGGCCAAACGCTGCGCCTCAGCGACATTGAAACCCTGCTGGATTTGCATCGACTGCAGGCCCTGCAGGGCTTTGCCCAATTCGTCATTGCGTGCCACGTCGATATTGCGGGTGAAATCGCCGTTGCTCAATGATTGGAAGGTGTTGATGATTTCGTTGATCGGATGGGTAATCGAACGAATGATCGTCAATGCAAGCCAGACGCCGGCCACCAGCGCAAGCAACAGGATGGCAACAAACACCTTGATCTGCTGCATATAGGTCGCTTCGCCATCCAGCAGCGCCTGTTCTGATGAACTTTCAGCCATCTTGTACAGATCCACGGCCTTGCCAGCCGCCTCGGTGTACAGCGGATTGATCTTGCTCAGCAGAATGTGGTTAGCCTCATCAAATTTCGCATCGAGCAAGGCAGCCTTCGCCGCCAGCAAGCCTTCCTTCACATAACGACCGCGAGCTTCGGCGTACTCCCGCGCTTTTTCCGAACGTTCGCCACCGTTGACCGTAGACATGTAGACATCCCATTGCCGCGTGA
>CALAGF010000069.1 GCA_937892345.1 uncultured Rhodocyclaceae bacterium
GCTGTTCCAGCCCAATTGTTCGTGGGCTGCAAGGCCATTGATCTTTACGGTCATGCCGTCGATTTCAAAGGTGAGCGCGTCCCGCATGGCCAGTGCTTCGGTGAAAGCGGCCATGACACCCTCGGCGCCTACGACGGCCTTTGCGAAGTCGCTGACGACGAAGCCTTGTGCCTTGAGGAAGGCGAGTACGTCCATGTGTTGTTCAAGCCCGTAGTCACGGGCAGCGACCAGACCGTAGGCAAAGAAGCTCAGTCTGCGCTGGGCAGTGATTCTGGGGTTGAGCAGCCGCAAGCTGCCGGCGGCCGCATTACGTGGGTTGGCAAAGGGTTTGGCGCCGATGGCCATTTGTCGGTCATTGAGCCGCGCGAAATCGCGTTTCAACATCAAGACCTCACCACGAACCTCAAAGGTGATCGGATTCGGGAGTACGAGCGGAATGGTGTGCAGCGTGCGTAGTTGGGCGGTGACATCTTCGCCCTCCTCGCCGTTGCCACGCGTTGCGCCTTGAACAAACTGCCCATCGACATAGCGCAAGGTGACAGCAAGGCCGTCGTATTTGGGTTCCACCGCAAAAACCATTTCCTGTTCGTCCTCACCTGTCAGTTCGGCACACGCGCGTGTAAAGCGCAGCGCCTCCTCGCGATCCATGGCGTTTGCGAGACTGCCCATGCGCTGCGAGTGCCGGACGGTTGTAAAACCTTCAAGCGGCTCGCCGCCGACGCGCTGGGTGGGTGAATCCCCTCTTGCCCATTCGGGATGCAGGGTTTCGATGCGCGACAGTTCGCGGAACAGCGCGTCGTATTCGGCATCCGTGATCGTGGGAGCGTCGAGTACATAGTAGGCGTGCGCGTGGCAGCGCAATTGGTCACAGGCTGCGTTGTACTGGGCTTGGGTGTCAGGCATGGCCGTTCTTTCTCTGGTCGATGTCGGATGCTCGGAGCGCAAACATTCACCGTGCAGCCACCATTGCCGTGTCCCGTCTTCTAGGATCACAGCAGGCCCCTCATTCGGGTCGCGGCTCAGTTTTCCCATGTGGTAGAAGAACTGGTCGCCATTGGCCCGGATCAACGCAGGGCCGTTTGCCCGGTGTTCGACGGAAGCGCGTTGTCCGATAGCGCCCCGTTTGGGGTTCGCGGTGTAGTGCACCCGGGTGCCGTCCGGGTATTCCACCGACGGCTGATCTTCATGGTGTCCCAGAGCGCCGTCAATGAAGTGACGGATCGTGCCATCAGGGGCGATCAGGGTGCCGGAGAAATGTTTGCTGTAGGTACTCATGCCTTTCATGCTACCGAATGTGCCGCTGGTCATCCGGAATATTCAGCGAATGAAGTTGGCATTGACTGTTTGCAGGATGCAATCGTATGATCGTCCTCGATCGTTGGATTTCCGGTTCGCCGGGGATTCAAGGTGTTGGCAAACCAGGGGTGACTCTGGGACGCAAAGCCTACGGTCTCGACCCTCTTAGGTCGAGATAGCGTGGTTGTTCGGGCAAACCAGGGGTGACTCTGGGACGCAAAGTTTCCGGTCTGTTTCGGCAGATAGCGGGGCCATTCGATCAGCACTCTGTCTCAGCCCTTGAAGGTCTTTCTTAATTTTCACTGGAGAAAGATCATGAAAGGTTTGGTAACCACTATGTTGCTTGGGAGCCTTTTCGCAAATATTGGCTTGACGGGCGTTGGTGCTCAGTCTGCTTCGGCCGGAGATTTCGGCCCACCAGCTGGCTATGTGGCTCACCGTGCGGATGTTCAACAGGACATTTCAACCGGTCTCCAACAACTCGACAGTTCAATGCGTGAACTTCCTGGCTATGCAGTACAAGTGGCAGAGCAGGTAGAACAGCATGGTGCAGTGGCACTGATGTACAACAACCCGGAATTGACCCAGGTTGGCAACAGCCTCGGAGAGAAAATCGGCAGTGGTTTGCGCCACCTCGCGATTGCCTTGGGGAAGGATCTTGTTGCTTCATCGCAAGCTTCTCTGAGCGCTGGGAAAAGTTAGTACTCGGCCTGTGCTGGAAAGCCGACCTCGGTGTGCGGCCGTCGAAAGACGGTCGCCACCTCCTCACTGGATTTGATGCGATGGATACTGTTTTCCCCATTTCGACTGATGACGATGCACGCCAGCAGGCCACCATGGTTCGCCAAGCCGCGCTCGTTGAAGAACTGAAGGCCAAGTTTGATGTGCCGGACGCGGAAATTGCAGTCTGGTTGGGTGCGCACAAGACTTCCATTAGCAACCTGCGTCGGCTTGAGCGCCCCCTGACCATGCGCCAGGAACTGCGGCTTTACGATTTTCTGGGGTATGCGTGGGCACGTACGACGATTCTTAAAATGTGCCCGGAGGATTTGGCGCACATTTTGACCGTAAAGGATAACCTGCGTAGTCGGAAGCGGCGCCGAGGCTGAAGTCAGTTGGGGTCGTGTCACAAACCGTTTCAATTGACGCCCACCCGACCTTAGCCAGTACCCTGATGTTTATCGGCAGCTCGGATAAAATTCGCTGTCCGTAATGGATATCCCATCAAATACCGCATAAATATGGGAAAATATTTCTCGTTCAGTGCAAAAACAATTCCGTGCAAGTATTTTTCCAGTCCCTCGATTACCCGGCTGATTTCGCGCATCGTTTCGCAACGATGCTAGGTGTTGATCCCAATTCCGGGCGCGAAGCTGCAGCTATGCTGTTTGGTTTCGCGTCATGGGCAGTGTTGATCGAGGATGGTGTGGCCAGCGGCCGTATGCCCTCTCGACCGGACTGGATGGTGTGTGAGCAAGTCGCGAAGACCCGGTGGTTTGTGCTGGCGGATCGTCTGCAGACCATTCTTGAGGGTTTGGGGATTGCCGAGGATGTTTCCATTGAGCTCTTGCTGATGCAGTTGCAGCCGACGAGCCGTTTGCCTGCGCTCGCGATTCACTCGCAGTCGCTGACGGAGGTTTTTCCGACAGAGTGGGTGTTGAAGCTCAAGAGTGATGGCAAAGGCTTTCACTGCCCGGTACCCAAGAATACGGCAGTTTCCGTTGGCGGAGCTTGGTCCGAGGAAATGCGGGAGATCGTGAACGACTATCTTGGCTCGCAAAACCGGCGTGAGGGTTTGCTGTCCGATGAGCGCGGTTACCGCATTCTGGTTTGTGATTTCAAACGCAACATTCTCGACGCTGAGACGCGGGTCTACCTGATCGTTCGCCTGATGCCCATGGTGGTTGACGGCATTGTGATTGGGGTTGAAGTGTTCATTGACTCGCACACCTACATTACTGCCGGGATTAGTCCGTCGCAGGCCGCCGTGGTCGCAGAGGCCTTTTGCGCCTATCTGAGCCATGCCACGCTCTGGGAGCATGCGCCCGGGCTGCACTCTGGATCGGTCGATGGGGTGAATTTCGTCGTCGACGGGGTGGTTCAGGATCCAGGTGTGGCCATGATCGCTGATGCAATCCTTGAGCGTCTGCGCTTTTGTATGAAGCGGTTTCTCGACGAGGGGGCCATGCCTGGCGATGATGGCGCCTATCGCGGGGTACTGCCCATCCGTTCCCTTGACTCGGTGATCGACATTGGTCGCAATAGTGCCTTCACGGAGATCGATAAAGCCCATTAACGTAAGCACAGTATTTGCATCAAAGCCGGCCACCAAACCCGCCAAGCTATGTTCTGGGCGGAGGTGGAGACCGTGTTGCTGTGATCTCGCCTGGTTGTGCTGATCCAACCGCACTCTCTGCCGAGGGTGCCCGGCATGCCGCCCGTCTCTTTCGGGACGATGCTGCGGATGCAATGCAGCCTCAATTGGGCGAATGCAAGTGCGCGTGTGAAAATCACACGAGACGTGGGATGCGATTTGCATGGGTTAGAATTGCGCCGGACCGTCTTTTCGGCTGGTTAGTTGTATGGTTTTTGTAAGGTTGAAGGTTGGAACAATTGGACCGTAGGGACTAGCGAAGTGTTGTGCTTTGGGTGGTTTCGAACAAATTTCGACAACCCATTAGTGCAAATCTCAAAAGATGACTGCAGTGATGTCATCTTTTAATCGAAAAGGTACACATGGTCAACCATCAGGGGACGTTCTCGAGGAGCATCTACTGCTGGATAAGATGCGTAGCGGTTTCGATATTCCGAGCGATGCCGCATTGGCCGCTTGGCTAGGCGTTGATAAGTCCACCATCTATTTTGTACGTGCTGGTTCCCGACGGCTGGGGCTACTTCAGCGCCTCAAGGTGCTCGATCGTATTGGTTTCCTCAAAACCGGAACGTTTGTAGAAGGGCTTCTGCCCGAAAACCTTGCCATGGATCTTCTGAACCTCAACAAGACGACGCCGGCATGCACGGCTTTGGTTTCACTAGAGACCGAAAATGCAAATATCAAGCTAATTGATGCCGTCAAAACTGTGTTTGGTCTTACTACCGACGCTACCCTTGCCGCGTTTTTGGGTATCAAAGCGACCACCATCTCAATGATTCGCGCTGGCAAGTCAGGCCTTGGCCCTATTCCCAAGCTCAAATTACTCGGGATTGTTACGGGTGAATTTCAAGCAGATGATGTAATTGGCTTCGTAGACTCCTCAAGTCGCTTAGCACTGGCCATCGACACCTGGCAGAGTAGCCGTAGCCCGGATACGGGTGCAGCCGGCATACGTGCTAAAACGGCTATTTGTGCCCAACCCCCAAAAAGTTAAAGTCACTCTCGCGGTGGTTCTGTATGCAAATAACGACCGGTTGCTGGCGCTGTTTGTTTGCTCGAGCGCTTTGCTACAATTACTCGATGACCCGCACTGAACTCACTTTCCGTCTCGCCTCGCGTTTTCCGCAACTGGCCCAGAAGGATGCCGAACTGGCTGTAAGCGAAATCCTGGGCGCTTTCCGCCACGCCCTTGTCAATAACGAGCGCATCGAGATTCGTGGATTTGGCGCCTTTGGCCTGAACTATCGAGCACCGCGCACCGGGCGCAATCCTAAAACCGGTGAGTCGGTAGCCGTCACTGGGAAATGGGCGCCGCATTTCAGGCCCGGTAAGGCATTGCGTGATCGGCTTTCAATGAAATGATCCCTATCGCTATCTAGGACAACCCAAGCATCTTGGGCCATCGATGCCCAACCCAACGTAACATCAGGAAGGGCTTGAACAGTTTGCTTTAATTCTATCCGGAACTGCGCAATACTACCCATCATGGAAAGCTTGGTAAGCATAGGTGAAGCCGCCAAGGCGCTGGGCGTGTCCATCACGACCCTGCGCCGCTGGGAGGCATCGGGCAGGTTGACCGCTGAGCACACGGCAGGCGGCCACCGCCGCTACGACCTTGCCAAACTCAAGCCCGAGCTGTTCCGAGCCGAAGCGGACGCGCAGCGCCGCACCGTGGCTTATGCCCGCGTCTCCAGCCACGACCAGAGGGACGACCTGGAGCGGCAAAAGCAAGTGCTGGAACTTTACTGCGCCCGCCAAGGCTGGACATTCGAGGTCATTGCCGATCTTGGCTCCGGCATGAACTACCACAAGAAAGGCCTCAAAAAGGGGGCCTCGGATTTTCTGGTGGACGGCGAGGTTGAAAGTTGGCGTCCCGACAATTCACCCTTCGGATTTTCCGGTGGACAACGTGTTTCTTGGAGGAGCAGGATCAACCAGTGAGCTGCACCTATCTGATTGCTGAAGGCGCATTGGTGCTGTACCGTGCAATTGCATTGTCATGCAAAATTCGTTGATACTGTAGGTTCGAGTCCGGCCACTTGCTGACGCTCGTTGTCTCCCCAAATCGGCCATCTGGGCGACCGTACCATTCCGTAACCTGCCGCCGGGCCGATTCTCAAAATTCGGCCGAAGCGAACCTTCAGTCTCCGGACAGACTCGGGCATGCACTGGTTACCAGCCCTTCACCGGGAAAAAAAACGTCAACTGAATACGGGGGAATTCACCGCCAGCGCGAATCGGTGGGTCACCTGTCTATCGATACACCGGATGGCGATGGCACAAGTCTTTCACCTGCGCCCTGACCCGCTCCGTTACCTGCCTGCTGGGTTCATCCTCTAATGCATCCAAAATATCGCACAGCCAGCAGGCCAGCTCCTCGCACTCCACAATGCCGAACCCACGAGTAGTCACTGCTGGTGTCCCAATACGCAGTCCGGATGTCACGAAAGGCGAACGCGGGTCGTTGGGTACCGAATTCTTGTTCGCGGTGATGTAGGCGTTGCTGAGCGCCGTATCCGCATCCTTGCCTGTGTAGGGCTTTTCGGAGAGGTCGATCAGCATCAGGTGGTTGTCGGTGCCACCGGAGACGATGCGGTAACCGCGTTGCTGGATCACGGCGGCCATGGCGCGAGCATTCGCCACTACCTGCTTCTGGTAGGTTTTGAATTCGGGCTGCAACGCTTCCTTGAAGGCGACCGCCTTGGCGGCGATTATGTGCATCAGCGGGCCACCCTGGATTCCGGGAAACACGGCGGCGTTGAGTCTCCTGTGGAAATCATCGCCCTGCCCATGGGACAGCACGATGCCGCCACGCGGGCCGCGCAGGGTTTTGTGGGTGGTGCTGGTGACAACATGGGCATAAGGCAGCGGATCCGGATACTCGCCAGCGGCGACCAGGCCGGCCACGTGGGCCATATCCACCCAGAAGACAGCGCCCACCTTGTCGGCGATGGCGCGCATGCGCGCCCAGTCCTTATGGCGTGAGTAGGCCGAAAACCCACCGATGAGCATCTTGGGCCTGGCTTCCAGTGCGATGCGTTCCATTTCATCGTAGTTGACCAGTCCAGTTTCCGGATCAAGGCCATAGGGTACGATCCTGTAATGCAGGCCGGAGAAGTTCGACGGATTGCCGTGGGTCAGATGTCCGCCCTGGGCCAGGTTCATGCCCATCACCGTGTCGCCAGGCTTGGTCAGCGCCAGGAACACGGCCGCGTTAGCCTGTGATCCGGAATGCGGCTGGACGTTGGCGTAATCGCAATTGAACAGCGCCTTGACGCGCTCGATGGCCAAGTGCTCCGCGACGTCCACGTTTTCGCAACCACTGTAGTAACGCCTGCCGGGATAGCCTTCAGCATACTTGTTGGTGAATACCGAATTCTGGATGGCCATCACCAGCGGGCTAGCGTAGTTCTCGGAAGCGATGAGTTCAACGTGGTGTTCCTGACGATGTTCTTCATTCTGGATGGCATCGGCCAGTTCGGGATCGAAATTCGCCAGGGTTAGGGATGCGTCATACATGGGCGTGTCGTCCTGTTGTGATGGTGGTGCTCATGGGGTAGCGGGTCTGCATTTCGGACGCGGCTCGCATCAATTCGCTGCTTCCTTGGCGACCATGGGCTCGGGTGTGGACTGCAGGTCCTGCGCACGTTGTGGAAGGCGACCATTGAGTACCGCGTAGGCCACCAAGCCGATCACCAGTCCCCAGAACGCCCCTCCGATGCCGAACAGTGTGATGTTGGCGGCGGCGGCCACGAAGGTGATCAACGAAGCTTCACGGGTTTTCGCGTCAGCCATGGCACCAGCCAGGCTGCCGCCAATGGTGCCCAGTAGCGCCAAGCCTGCCAGCGTGGTGATGAAAGTCGCCGGGAAGGTCATAAAGATAGTGGCCAGTGTCACACCAAACACGCCCACAAGGATGTAGAAGACGCCAGCGGCCATGCCGGCAATCCAGCGCTTGGACGGGTCTTCGTGTGCTTCCGGGCCAGTGCAGATTGCTGCCGTGATGGCGGCGATATTGAAGGCATGCGAACCAAATGGCGCCATCAGCAAGGAACCCAGCCCGGTGACGGTCACGATGGGGTTTGCACTAGTTCTGAAACCATCATTGCGCAAAACCAGCATGCCAGGCATGTACTGCCCGGTCAGCGTGATCAGGAATAGCGGTAGCGCGACGCTCAGTAAAGCGTTGAGCGAGAATGCCGGCAGGGTGAAAACTGGCGCGGCTAGCTCCAATGTCAGTCCCGACAAGTCGATTCGATCCTGAAGGAGCAGAAAAGCCAGCCCCAGCACCAGGATGCCGACCACCGCATAGCGTGCCGTAAAGCGTTTGAGCGCCACATAGGTGACGATCAGCAATCCCGTCAGCAATGGATCCGTACTCACGCCGCCGAAAGCGCCGATCCCGAACTGAAGAAGGATGCCAGCCAACAGCCCGGAAGCGACGCCCGGCGGGATCAGGCGAATGACCCGCTCGAACAAGCCAGACAGCCCAAGTACCACGAAGGCCATCGCCGAAATCAGATAGGCGCCGACCGCTTCCGCATAGGGTATGGTCGCTAGCGTCGTGACCAAAAATGCGGCTGCTGGTGTTGACCAGGCGGTAATGATCGGTTCGCGGGCGACCCAGCTGAGGATCAGTCCCGTTACCCCAACGCCGATCGAAACCGACCACACCCACGAGGCCGTTAACTCGGTGCTGAGGCCAGCTACCTTGGCGGCCTGGAATACCAGAATGAAGGTCCCGCCATAGTTGACGATGACCGAGATCAGGCCGGCCACGACAGGATGCGTCAGATCGCTCAAACGTACGGGCGAGGATGCGGTGGATGAATCCATGGTTTGTTTCCTACTCCGGCAAGGTGGTTGCTTGATCGCGGCATGAAAGTTGTTTTATAGCGTTAAAATGGCCTGATGTGCCCAGCCACTTTTCAGATAGAAATCAGGCCAATTGTTTAAACACGCCCAACTCGAATCCGTCAAAGCTTGGTTGGTTGATCCTGCTCACAGGTCCTTGCCGCTGCATGCGCGCATCCAGCGTGCCGTCCGGCAGTTGATCCTCGATGGCGCACTGGATGTTGGTCGGCATTTGCCCGCTTCGCGCGCATTGGCGAAATCGTTAGGGGTTTCGCGCGATACCGTCGAGTCGGCGTACAGCCAATTGCATGCCGAAGGATTCATCGAGCGACGCGTGGGCAGCGGCAGCTTTGTATCGAAACGGGCGCAGCGTACCTCCAGGCGCGGCACGGCTCAGCACCATGGCTTGCCGCCTGAGTCGCCGCGACTAAGCCGTCGTGGCGCAGCCATGTTCCGGGGAGGCGGTGTGCGCGAGTCTCTGGCGCCTCGTCCATTTGCCCCGGGCGTTCCGGAAACGCGCGATTTTCCTCTGCAGGTATGGGAGCGCCTTGAGCGGCAGGTGTTGAAGGAATATGGCGCCAGGGCGCTGGCGCACTGCGACCCTCAGGGGATCGAGCCGCTGCGGCGCGCCATTGCGGATCACATCAACCTTGAACGTGGCGGGCGCGCCACGCCCGAGCGCGTACTGGTGCTGACCAGTTCACAGCAGGCCCTGACTTTGTGCGCCACTGTGCTGCTTGATGACGGCGACCGGATTTTCATTGAAGATCCTGTGTATCAGGGGGCGCGCAAGGCTTTTGATGCCGCCGGGTTGGCGTGCGTACCGGTCCCGCTGGATGCCCAGGGCATGCAGGTGACCCGCCTCGTCGACATGGCGCAGCCGGGCAAGGCGGTCTATCTGACTCCATCGCATCAATTCCCGACCGGGGCGACTCTGGCGCTGGACCGGCGGCTCGCCGTCATCGAATGGGCCCAACAGCATCACGCCTGGATCATCGAGGACGACTACGATAGCGAATTCCACTATGCCGGCAGGCCCACCGCCTGCGTGCAGGGCCTCGATGCGCACGACAGGACGATCTACATTGGCACCTTTACCAAATCGCTGTTTCCCGGTTTACGCATCGCCTACATGGTGCTGCCGCCCCAACTCGTGGCGCCGATGACGGTTGCGCGCACACTGATGGACGGCCATAGCGCATCGATCTCGCAACTGACGCTGGCGCGCTTCATGGAAGGTGGCCATTTCGGCGCGCATGTGCGCGCGATGCGCGGTGTTTATGCCGAGCGGCTCGACGTACTGGTGCGCCTCGTGCAGAAGCACCTGGCGGATTTCGTTGAACCGAGAGTGCCGGTCGGCGGAATGCAGATGCCCTGTGTCCTGATTCGCGACATCCCCGAGCGCGATGTCATCGACGCCGCGTATAGGGCCGGGATCGATCTGTTGGGGCTGACGGCGCTGCATGTATCAAACAGAAACAAGGCCGGGTTCCTCATGGGATTCGCGGCCTACACATCTGAGGAGATGGAATCTGCGGTCAGGAAACTGGCCGGTTTGCTCCGGTCACTTGGGCGCCGCTAGCCGTCTGTCTTCTCCCATTGCCGCCCCGATTGTTCGTCAGATTCAACGCAGCATGACCGAACACGTAGGTCACTTGTGCCATATCCCGATTTGGGACTACAATTTTGCATGCGAATCATTGCCGTCAGCTACCTACGACCTTTCTGGGAATCCAATCCGGATGCCGAGCAACCCTTGAAGTCATGGGTGGATGAAGTGAAGAAGGCGAACTGGAGCCAGCCATCGGACATCAAGGCGCAGTACCGAAGCGCCAGCATCCTGAAGAATCGCCGGGTCGTCTTCAACATCAAGGGCAATGACTATCGCCTGGTGGTCTCGGTGGCCTATCGCTTCCAGGCTGTCTACGTGAAATTCATCGGCACGCACGCCGAGTACGATCTGATTGACGCCGAAACCGTCGAAATGGAGCCTTGAGATGGAAATCCGCCCAATTCATACCGACGCCGACTATCGTGCTGTTCTGCGCGAGGTATCAGCCTTCTTCGAAAATGAGCCAGAGCCTGGTAGCCCGGAAGGAGACCGGTTTGAGGTGCTGGTAACGCTGCTCGAAGCCTACGAGGCCAAGCACTTCCCCATCGATCTTCCCGATCCGGTGGAGGCCATCAAGTTCCGCATGGAGCAAGCGGGGCTAGCACCGAAGGATTTGGTGCCAGCCATCGGCCGTCTGAACCGCGTCTATGAAATCCTGAATCACAAGCGTCCGCTGACCCTCAACATGATCTGGCGACTGCACGAGAAGTTCGGAATCCCTGCCGAGAGCCTAATTCGCCCATCCAAGCTATCCGCTGCTGCTTGATCCGGTAGGCAGCGCTGTGCCCGTCAACATCCTCAACCTGTCAGGTCTGGATGTGGTGGATTTTCGAGAAACCGACACCGAATATCACGTCCGCGCCACTCCCAAGGCGATTTCCCGTCTGTGCCCGTCATGCGGCCCAGCAAGCAGAGTGGTCATTCACCAGCAGAAGACCCTGTTCGTCCGTGACCTGCCGAGTCACGGACGGGCGGTGGCCATCCACCTCGATGTCCCACGCCTGAAATGCCATGACTGCGTACGGACTTTCACAGCTGTCGTGCCGGAGGTAGATGCCGACCGGCAGATGACTGAGCGATTGGTGAAGTGGATCGGGCGGCAATCGCTTGAATATCCTTTCACCGAGATCGCCAAGCAGGTCGGTATTGATGAGAAGACCGTCCGGGTCATTTTCGGTGAGTACGTTGCCGACCTAGAGAAGCAGTATCAGCGCGAGACGCCGGCCATTTTGGGGCTGGATGAGATTTACCTCTCTCGGCCGCGCGGCGTGATCACTAACATTGGCGACCGCTGCCTGGTCGACATGCTGGAGAACCGCTACAAGAAGACCATCGTTGAATTCTTGCGCAGCCTGCCCAATCCGGAGCGGATTCAAGCAGCTTCGACTGACATGTATCGCCCCTACCGGGAAGCCATCCAGGAAGTCCTGCCGCACGTCGTCCATGTGGTCGACAAGTACCACATCATCCGGATGGGCAACGAAGCGTTGGAGGCAGTCCGCCGCCGGATGAAGGATACGATCAGCGGCAAGCTGAATCTGGCCTTGAAGCGCGAGCGGAAGCTGCTGACCATGCGCCAACACGAACTATCCGATGAGCAGTGGCTGGCAGTCTCAGGCTGGCTGAACAACTTCCCGCAGCTAAAAGCTGCCTACGAGTTGAAGGAACGGTATTTCAGGATATGGGACTGCGAATCCCCGGACGAAGCGGCAGCGGAGTACCTGCGCTGGCAGGAATCCATTCCGCCGGAGCTTTCCAAGCCGTTCCGGGCCATCACCACCGCCTGGCGGACGTGGCGAAAACAGATCTTGGCCTATTTCGAGCATCCGGTCACCAACGCTTTCACCGAGTCCTTCAACGCCAAGATTCGGAAGGCGTATCAGGAAGGGAATGGCTACAGCTTCGAGGTGCTGCGGGCCAAGGTGCTCTTCACGGATGTGTTGCAGCGGAAAGCGCGACGGGTGGAACAGGTGAAGGTGAAACGCCGGCCAAGGTTCGAGGAGCTTGAGAGCCCACGGATGTATATGTGCCTCAGCCGGATGACACCCGAAGAACCGCAATACGATGTCAGGAATGTCGTCAAGGAAGTGACGCTGGGAGCCGACCTGTCCACCTTACTGGCCGAAATCGATCGTTGGCCGACGCAAGGTTAAATCAGGGCTTGTACACCGGAAAATCCGAAGCCCCTCAAAAAGCTGCTGGATGCGATCATTGACGGCCAGATAGGTCGTCTGGTCATCACCCACAAAGACCGGCTGCTGCGCTTCGGCGCGGAACTGGTGTTCTCCATCTGCGAGGCCAAACAGGTCGAGGTGGTCATCCTAAACCAAGGTGAGGGTACGACGTTCGAGGAAGACTTGGCCAAGGACGTACTGGAAATCATTACCGTATTCAGCGCACGACTGTATGGCTCGCGCTCGCGCAAAAACCAGAAGTTGCTGGACGGGGTGAAGCAAGCGGTGGAGGCTTCGCAATCATGTTGATCGCCCACCGCATCGCGCTTAACCCAAACAACGTGCAGGCGACCTATTTTGCCCGCGCCTCTGGCACGGCTCGCTTTGCCTATAATTGGGCGCTGGCCGAGTGGAAGCAGCAGTACGAGGCATGGAATCTGGATAACAACCATCCAAAACCATCGCAGGCGGCGTTGCGCCGCAAGTTGAACGCGATGAAGCGCGAACAATTCCCGTGGATGCTGGAAGTCACCAAGAACGCGCCACAGATGGCGATCATCCAGCTGGGCGATGCCTTCAAGAACTTCTTCGCTGGACGCGCCCGATACCCGCAGTTTCGCAAAAAGGGCGTGCATGACCGTTTCACGCTCACCAATGACCAATTCAGCATCGACGGCTGCCGCATACGCATCCCCAATCTGGGATGGGTGCGTATGCGCGAGTCGTTGCGTTTTGCGGGCAAGATCATGTCGGCCACGGTATCCCGTGTGGCTGACCGCTGGTTTGTCAGCGTCACCGTGGACACTGTGGATGATTCACATCTGCCCCAAGCCGAAAACCAAGGCGCAGTGGGTGTGGATTTGGGTGTCGCGGCACTGGCAACACTCTCGACGGGAGCGGTCATCGACGGCCCCAAGGCGCACACCGCGCTGCTGGCTCGGTTGCAACGGCTCTCGCGCAGCCTCTCCCGCAAGCAAAAAGGCTCGGCCAACCGCAAGAAGGCCAAGAGCAAATTGGCAAAGCTGCATGCCCGCATTGCCGCGATCCGCTCGGATGCGCTGCATCAGCTCACGACAAGTCTCACGCGCCGGTTCCACACCATCGGCATCGAGGATTTGAACGTGCGCGGCATGATAAAGAACCGCCATCTGGCCCGATCCGTTGCCGATATGGGCTTCTTTGAGTTCAGGCGGCAACTGGAGTACAAGGCGGCGATGCGCGGCGGGCAGATTGTGGTGGCAGACCGTTTTTACCCCAGTAGCAAAACCTGTTCTGCCTGCGGCCACAAGCTGGAAGTGCTGCCGCTGTCGGTGCGTGAATGGACATGCCCGGCCTGCACAACGCGCCACGACCGGGATGAGAATGCGGCAATCAATTTGAAGAATATGGCGGTGAGTTCCACCGTGTCAGCCTGTGGAGAGGAAGGCGCTGGCCGTCGTCGCAAGACGGCGGTGAAACCGGCCTCGGTGAAGCAGGAAGCAAGCAGCAGATTTAGTCAGAAATGATTAGTTATGTATAGGTATTGCAGAACGGTTATTCGTGTGTGACACAGATCGGAAGAGCGTCGTGTAGGGAA
>CALAGF010000070.1 GCA_937892345.1 uncultured Rhodocyclaceae bacterium
CACCAATTTGGCCACGGTAGCAGGTTTTGCCAACGCTCCAACCGCTGGCACCGCAACCAATATGAATGGTGTCACTGCTGCGGACGTCTCAGGTTACTCAAATGCACAATTAACAATCAGCTTGATGGATCAAGCCCTGACTACTGTAAATTCAGCAAGAGCAAGCTTGGGTGCCTACCAGAATCGCTTTACCTCGACTATCGCCAATCTGCAAACAGCTTCAGAAAACTTGTCCGCCTCCCGCAGTCGTATTCAAGATGCAGACTTTGCTGCGGAAACGGCCAACTTGACGAAAGCTCAAATCCTGCAACAAGCCGGCACTGCCATGCTCGCCCAAGCCAACGCACTACCGCAAAACGTGTTGAGCCTGCTGCAAGGCTAATTAATCCAAGGCCAGGCCCCGCGCCCGGCCTGACTCGACGGGCGCGGTGGCGGAAACGCTGCCGCGCCTTTGGCCCATGTGGCACGACGATTCTGGAGTGAATCATGAACGTTTCGAACATCAACAGCAGCTTGCCGCCCGTTCGCACGACAAGCGCAGACCTTGCCGCACCGGATGCCCGCGCCGCCCGCAGCACGGCGCCCAGCGACGCCACGCAAGTACTCACCGAGCAATCGGTCGCGCAAACACAAAAAACCGAAACCACACGCGAAAAGCTGGAAGAAGCCGTCAAACAGGTCAATGACTTTGTACAACCTTTCAACAACGGCCTGCAGTTCAGCCTGGATGACGACACCGGCAAGACCATCGTCAAAGTCATCGACAAGGCCACGGAAGAAGTGATTCGCCAGTTTCCTTCCGAGGAAATGCTGGGCATTGCCAAAGCCATCGACACGATGAAGGGCTTGCTGATCCAGCAAAAAGCGTAAACTACGCGGAAATTGTATTAACGGAGGCCGATTATGGCATCGATAGCGTCTTTGGGTGTGGGTTCGGGGCTGGACTTAAGCGGGATTGTTAACAGCCTGATGGCGGTCGAAGCGCAACCACTCACCGCCCTGCAAAAAAAAGAAGCCTCCTTTCAGTCGCGGATTTCCTCACTGGGTTCGCTGAAAAGCACTCTGTCCTCACTTAAGACAGCGGCCGAAGCGTTAATTCCCTCAACCGGGCAAACAGCGGCCAACAAATACGCCAGTTTCAAAGCCAGCGTAGCCGAGACCACCGTTGCCAGCGCCACGGCCAGCACCGGCGCCGTCAGCGGCACTTACAGTCTGGAAGTGACCGCTCTGGCCAAGGCCCATCGGCTGACCACGCCCACGACTGCCGACGCAGTAGGCAAGGCTGCAATGGATGCCGGTCTGGCAACTGGCGGCACCCTGACCATCGACTTGGGCAAACTGGATGGCAGCACCTTTACCGCCGACAGTACCCGCAGCCTGAGCGTGACCGTCGCCGCCGGGGCAACATTGGCTAACGTGCGCGATGCGATAAATGCCAAGGCAACCGATGGTCGAGTCAGTGCGACTATCGTCAACGGTACCAACGGCCAACAACTGGTCCTGAGCAGCGCCAAAACAGGCAACGCCAACGTCATCAAATTGTCAGGCATCAGTGGGCTGGACTTTGATCCGGCCACTGCCAGCGGCACCCTGTCGCAAGATGCCGCCAAAGGCGGCCTAGCGGCTTCGGACGCAGCCTTCAACCTCAACGGTATTGCCGCCACTAGCAGCACCAACACCGTCAGTGATGTATTGGATGGCGTGACGCTGACGCTACAGAAAACCAATATTGGCTCTGCGACCACGTTGACCGTAACCAAGGACAGCACGACCAATCTCACTGCATCGATCAACGCCTTTATTACGGCCTACAACACTGCTGCCAACACCGTGAAATCGATGGGGGCTTACAACGCCGAAACCAAGGCGGCGGGCGCACTGCAAGGGGATTCCACCCTGCGTGGCGCACAAACCCAGTTGCGCAATCTGCTGCAAACCGCGGCCGGCGGCAGTTCCGCCTATCAAACCCTCTCCAATATTGGCGTGGAATTGCAAAAGGACGGCACGCTCAAGCTGGATAGCACCAAGTTGAACAACGCGGTGGCTGCGGATTACACCGGCGTCACGACCTTGGTGGAAAAAGTCGGTTCCGCCTTCAAAACCGGGCTGGATAGTGTGGTTGGCTCCTCGGGCAGCATTACGGCAGCCACCGACAGCACCAACCGGATGATCAAGGAAATTCAAAAGCGGCAAGAGGCTCTGAGCTTGCGACTGACCCAGATCGAAGCGCGTTACACCAAGCAGTTCGCCTCCCTGGATACCCTGGTCGCCGGCATGAACCAGACGAGTAGCTGGTTGACCCAACAACTGGCCAACCTGCCCGGCGCCTACAGTTCCAAGAATTAAAACAGGACAACACACATGTTCGGCATGATGCGTAACCCCGCACAGAGCTATGCCACCGTCGGCGTTGAGGTGGCGGTGGAATCGGCTGACCCGCACAAACTGGTGCTGATGCTGTTTGATGGCGCCATCACCGCCATCAATATTGGCAAGTTCCAGATGCAACAACAGCAAATTGCGGAAAAAGGCGCCAGCCTCTCCAAGGCCATCAGCCTGATTACCGATGGCCTGAAAGCCAGTCTGGACATGGCCTCCGGTGGTGAGCTGGCGGAGCGCCTGGGAGCGCTCTACGACTACATGGCGCAGCGCCTGCTCTGGGCCAATCTGAAAAACGAAACCGCGCCGCTGGATGAGGTATTAACACTGCTGGGTGAATTGCGCGATGCATGGACGCAAATTCGCAGCGATCAGCAGCAGGTGGCCTGATTGAGCCTGCTCGACGATTTTCAGCGCCTCCTGACGATTTCCCGGGAAATGCAGGCGCAAGCAATCAAGGGCAACTGGGACGCATTGAATGCTCTCCAGTCGCAGCGAGCAGCATGCATTGCTCGCCTCTCCTCCGTCAGCGCCAGCCAAAGCGCCCGGGATAGCGATGAAATTCGCCGCCTGATCGGGGAAATCCAGAGCTGCGACGAAGCTGTAATGGAACACGCCATGCCCCTGCGCGAACAGCTTGCCGCCTGGTTGCCCGCGCCTTCCCGCCCTTAAGGGCTGACCGATGATTCCACCGGACGTCGCCAGTAGTCTGCGGACGATTATTAATGATCCGCAGGCTGCCGCCCGGGAGGCACAAGCGCAGCCGGTCGCTGCAACGCAGCGTATTACCGAAATCCTCAGCAATCTGGTTCCTGGCCAGAGAATCTTTGCCGAGATTCAGGCCATGTTGCCGAATGGCAGTTATCGCGCAACGGTCGCCCAGCGCGATGTCACTCTGGCCTTGCCATTCTCGGCCAAGGCAGGCGACAGCCTGGAACTGGAGGTGCAGGAGTCTGACGGTAAATTGACGCTGGCTTTCGTGACCAACCGCGGCGAGGCCGCCGCGAAAGGTGCGGAGCAACAATCCGTCGCAACCTCTCTCAGTTCAGCCGGCAAACTGATCGGCGACCTGATGAATGAAATCGGCGGCGAAGGCAAGCGTGCCGCGCCCGCGCCCCTGAACGGCAATCTGGCGATTGTGGCCAGCATGCCCAAGGATGCGGCAGATCTGGCGCCGGTTCTTAAGCAGGCTTTGTCCCAGAGCGGCATGTTTTACGAATCCCACCAGGCACGCTGGGTCGCCGGCCAGATGCCGGTAGATCAACTGCGCCAGGAACCCCAGGGGAAAATACCAGTACCTGCGCACCCCGTGCCACAAACCCCTGCGGTCGACGAGCCAAACAACGCAAAAATCACCGACACCAGAGATGGCAGCCCACTCAGCACCCTGGCCTCAACGCGTGCCGAAAACACAGCGCAAGCGCCTATCCCTACCCGGACAGATGCAGCCCAGTCGCAGAGCCAAGTTCAAGCCAGCACGCTACAAGCAGCACAGGGTATGCCACGCGAACTCGGCCCGCTGGTGCAACAGCAACTCGATGGTCTCGCCAACCAGAATTTTGTCTGGCAGGGGCAAATCTGGCCCGGACAGGGAATGCTGTGGGAAATTGGCGAAAACCCCGAGGACCGAAATTACTCAGGGGATCAACCCCCTGCACGCTGGCACACCAAGGTAAGGCTGACCTTGCCGGTGCTTGGTACGGTCGACGCGAGTTTGCGGCTACAAACCAGCGGTGATCTTTCGGTACGCATTCAGGCGGACTCTCCCGAACATGAGACCCAGCTACGGGATGCCGCAGTATCACTGCAGCAGCAAATGGAAGCTGCCGGCCTGAAATTGAGTCAAATCCTGATCTCCCATGAGCAAGCCTGACAGCACCCGCGAAGCCATTGCACTGGCTTACCACCAGACTGATGCCGCACCGCGCGTGGTTGCCCGCGGCAAAGGTCTGATCGCCGAGCAAATCATTGCCAAAGCCCGCGAACACGGGGTCTACGTGCATGAGTCCCCCGAATTGGTGGCGCTGCTGACACAAGTCAACCTTGACGAGCATATCCCGCCACAGTTATACATGGCCGTTGCTGAATTGCTGGCCTGGTTATACCGGATCGAACAAGGCCAATCTGCCCCACCTCCTGCTGTTCCAACCGTTTCAAAAAGCACGACCCCATGAACGATACGAGCGAAATTCAAGAAGAAGAGATCACCCTCCCGGTGTTCGAGTACGATCAGCAGGATCGTTACGCGCAATACATGATCAAAAACCGGCGAGAAATCGGCTTTCATCTGAAAGCCATGATCAACCATCGAACCTTCCTGACGCTTTATATCAACGATGGCGATGTGTTCTATCTCACCAATCTCATCGAAGTGGACGAAGAAGAGAATCGTCTGGTTTTTGATGCCCCACTCAATCCCGATTTGCTAGAAAAGACGCTCAAAGCGCGTCAAATTACGGTATCGGCCATTCTTGACCGGGTCAAAATCCAGTTGCGGCTGCAAACGATCAATTTTGACAAAAAAGCCTCACCACCGACCTTGGTCGGCACCTTTCCAGACCAAATGCTGCGCCTGCAGCGCCGTGAATTCTTCCGGATCGAAACCCCAAAGCTCACCCCCCTGCGCTGCAAACTGGCCCGGCGACAGGAAAACGGCCGTATCGACACCTTCGACCTGCCGCTGTTCGATATGAGTGGCGGCGGTCTCTGCTTGCTGGGCGAAGGACAATTGGCCGACCGTTTTTCTCAAGGTGAACTGCTGTCCGACTGCCGACTCGAAATTCCGGGCGAAAACGTCTTCAAGGTAAATCTATGTGTCCGCGAAGTCATGCGTCAGGAACATGCTCGCGGCACCCAAGTGCGGCTTGGCTGCGAGTTTGTCGACCTGTCAGGCGCCACACTGTCACATCTCGAGCGTTACATCACCCGACTGGAACGTGAGCGCAAAGCCAGGGAAAGCGGCTTGAATTAAGCTGGTGCAGGCTCAAACCTGCATGTTCATCACATCCTGGTACGCGGAGACCAGCTTGTTCCGAACCTGAACCATTTCCTGGAAGGAAACGCTGGCAGTCTGCAGCGCAATCATGACCTCGTGCAGGTTTTGCGTGCTATCGCCAGCTGCAAGTTGCTCGGCCATCTGGTTGGCTGACTGCTGCGTCTGATTCACTTTGTCGATTGAATTCTTCAGGATTTCCGAGAAATCACCGATGCCGGACGCTGCCGCCGACGTTTCTGCCGGTGCGCCTGTAGCCTGCGCTGCGGTCGACCGCAGCACACTCAACATTTGTTCGATTCCCTTGGTATCCATCGCAAACTCCTAATCTCGCTGCTTGAGCAGCAATTTCCGGGCCAGACTCAATCGTGATAGTGCCCTTCTTCCCTGTACTGCTGCAACTTGTAACGCAAGGTCCGCTCGGAAATTCCCAGGCGCTCGATGGCGAGCTTACGCGAACCGCCGACTTCAGAGAGCGTGCTCAAGATATGTTCGCGCTCAAGATCTTTCATGTTCTTGTTGTCAGCTTTTCTGTCTCCCTCGGAAACCGCGCGAGCGCCATCGGTAGGTGCAAGTTGCGACAACGCGGGGGCAGTCAGACCAAGAGCCGCCGGCTCGATTGTATTGCCGGATGCCATGATCAACGCACGCTGAACGACGTTTTCCAGTTCCCTGACGTTGCCGGGCCAGACATGGCTCGACAACAGCGCAGCCGCAGCAGCGGAAAAGGCCATCCCGTTACGATTGAAGCGTGCGCCGTGCAACCCGAGGAAATGCCGGGCAATGGGCAGGATATCCAGCGGCCTTTCACGTAAAGCGGGAATTGCCACCGGAAACACGTTCAGTCGGTAATACAAATCCTCCCGGAAGGCCCCGCGGGCAACTGCATCGGCCATATCCCGGTTGGAGGTTGCCACGATGCGGATGTTGAGCGGTACAGGCTTCTTGCCGCCGACCCGTTCCACCTCACGCTCCTGCAGGACGCGCAGCAACTTGGCCTGCAGCCCCATGGGCATTTCGGTGACTTCGTCGAGCAACAGCGTGCCATCCTGCGCCTGCTCGAACTTGCCGGCCTGCGCCTGCTGGGCGCCGGTAAACGCACCTTTTTCGTAACCGAACAGGGTTGCCTCAAGCAGGCTGTCCGGAATCGCAGCACAGTTGATGGCGACAAACGGCCCTGCGCTGCGCGCAGAATGCTGATGAATGTAACGGGCGACAACCTCCTTGCCGACACCGGATTCACCGGTCAACAGCACGGTTGCATCGGTTTTGGCCACACGCGCCGCCATGGCGAACATATCGCGACTGGCGGGGTCTTCGGCAATGGCACCCCCCCCTTCCGCCACATCGACCCGCTTGTAGCGGTCGATATAGCCGAGCAGCGCCTGCGGCTCGAAGGGCTTGAGCAGAAAGTCGCAGGCCCCGGCACGCATGGCATCCACCGCTTTTTCCACCTCGGCATAAGCAGTCATCAGCACCACGGGCAGATTCGGTAAACGGTCGCGGATTTCCTTGAGCAGCGTGATGCCATCCATCGGCATCATGCGGACATCGCTGACAACGATGGAAAATGCGTCCGACGCCAGCGCCTTCAGCGCAGCCTCGCCGCCATCCACTGCAACATAGCTGCGCCCGGCCAGTTCCAGGGTATCGCCAATCGCTTCGCGCAAACTCGGGTCATCCTCGACAACCAGCACCGGTAGCGTGTGTTCACTCATCATCAACTTTCTTCGATTTCCATCATCAGCGGCAGGCTCATCGCAAATGCCGCACCCTGCCCCGGCGGCGAGCTCAGGTTAATTGCGCCGCCATGCGCCCGAGCCACGCCCAGTGCAATCGCAAGACCCAGACCAGTTCCCTGTCCCTTGGTCGTATAAAACGGCTCGAAGATGCGATCCAGCTTGTCCTGTGGCACGCCAGGACCGGAGTCACGTACTTCAAACCGGACAAATTCGCCGGCAATTTTTCCCGACAGGCAAATTTTGCCGCCCTCCGGTGTTGCCTGCAGGGCGTTTTCCAGCAGATTGACCAGGGCACCAAACAAAGCCTTGCGGCTACCCACCAAAATTGCCGTATCGCATTCGTCGACCGCAACAAACTCAATAGCATGCTCGCGCATCAGGCCATCCATTGTTTGCGCAGCATCGGCCAGCAGTTCGCTCGCTGGAATTCTGTCCTTGCCGATGCTTTCCCCTCGTGCAAAGAGCAACACGTCCTGAATCAGGCGTTCAAGGCGCTGCAATTGCGCCCGGGCCTTGTTCGAAAATTTTTCCCGCGCGGCATCGGCCATGCCTGGCTGGGCGAGATTGGCGGTGTACAACAAGGCAGCGGCCAGAGGTGTGCGCAACTGGTGGGCGAGCGATGCAGCCATTTCACCCATCGCGGCAAGCCGCTGACTGCGCTCCAGTTCTTCCTTCAAACGCTGTGCGTGGCTGATATCGTGGATCAGCAGAATCTTGCCGTCACCTGAAGGCAAGACGCTTTCTGCCATCGATAGCCGGGCATCGCCCAAGCGCCATTCGCCCACGGTCATTGTCGGCTCAAGCCAGCGGCTGACCACATCCCCCCAGTGCTGACCGATGGACTGGGTCGTGAACATCGCGATCGCAGCAGGGTTGAGTGCACTTACCCGAGCGGTAGCATCAAGTAAAACAACACCAGCCGGCAAAGCGTCAAGCAGCGAAGAGAGCCTTTCGGAAAGCGCTTCCTTTTCCCGGTACTGGCGGCGCAGTTCGCCATTGGCAACAGCCAGTTCTTCGGTCAACGAGGTCACTCGCGCCTGCAGTGCCTCGTAGGCCTGCGTCAGTTCGGCGGAAACCTGGTTGAACATCGCAAAAGCGCGTTGCAACTCCGCGGTTTTATCGCTGGAAACGGTGTCGACCGCAGGCGTTTGGGTGTGTGTCATCGAAAATGTTCGGATGCATTCGGCGCGGACAATAGTAGAATATTTCTAGGAAAATTTGGCTTCACTATTGATTCTTCTTCATTTCTTTCTGAGCGACCCGGCAATTAATGGCAGCGAGTACCGAAACCACCGCAGGCAATCCCCCGTCGGAAAACCCGATCGGACGCCTGCGCGAGGCCTTCAACCGCCTGAGCGCCCAGCAAAAGATTGCTTTTGCGGTTGCCATTGCAGCCATCATCGCGGTGGTGGTGGGTACTGCACTTTGGAGCAAGCAGCCTGAGTGGAAGGTACTTTTTTCCAATCTCAACGAAAAAGATGGCGGCAACATCGTCGCCAGCCTGGAACAGCAGAACATTCCCTATCGCATGTCCTCTTCTGGAGCGATCCTGCTACCGGCAGAGCGCGTGCATGAAGTAAGACTCAAACTGGCTTCCCAGGGCTTGCCGCGCGGCGGCATGGTCGGCTTTGAATTGATGGAAAACCAGAAATTCGGGATCAGCCAGTTTGCGGAACAGGTCAATTACCAGCGGGGTCTTGAGGGCGAGCTTGCCCGGACGGTGATGTCCATCGGGGCGGTGCAATCGGCACGTGTCCATCTGGCCATTCCCAAGCCCTCCGTCTTCGTGCGCGAGGATCAAAAGCCAACCGCCTCGGTCATGCTGAATCTGTATCCCGGCCGCAGCCTCGACGCCGCACAGATCGCCGGCATTACCCATCTGGTCTCGTCCAGCGTGCCGCAGCTTCAATCCGGCAACGTCAGCATTATTGATCAGGATGGCTCACTACTTTCTTCCCTGAAAAACAAGTCGACCGAAGCTGGTCTTGATGCCACGCAACTCAAATATGTACGCGAGCTGGAGAGCAGCATTGTCAGGCGTATTGAAGACATCCTGCGGCCGGTCCTTGGTCCGGACAATTACAAGGTACAAGTCGCTGCCGATCTCGACTTTTCGCAAAGCGAACAGACTGCAGAAACCTATCGCCCCAATGGCACGCCGGAAAGCACCATCATTCGCAGCCGGCAAAGCAACGAGACGGCCAGCGTCAATGCGGGGCCCAGTGGCGGCGTCCCCGGGGCGCTGACCAACCAGCCACCAGTACCAGCCACCGCCCCGCTGACCAACCCGCCCACCGGCACCCAACCCGCTGGCGCTCGACAAGCGACTGCCGGCCAACCCGGTCAGGTTGATGCAGCAGGGGTGACCGCTCCGCTGAATGCTGCCGGTCAACCCATCTCGACATCAAAAAACTCGACCATCAATTACGAAGTCGACAAAACCGTTCGCTATACCAAACAGGGCATGGGAGCGATTCGCCGTCTAAGCGCAGCGGTTGTGGTCAATCATCGGCGCGAACTCGACGCCAAGACCGGAAAAGAAGCGGGCAAACCCCTGGCCGAGGCGGAAATGAAACAGATCAATGATCTGGTGCGCGAAGCCATGGGCTACAGCAAGGAACGAGGTGACTCGATCTCCGTCGCCAACGCCCCCTTCACCCTGATTGAAAAAACCGAAGCCGACACGCCGCTCTGGAAGGATCCGGCCAATATCGAACTGGGCCGCGAGCTGATCAAATACCTTTTGCTCGCCGGCATCGTCGCTTTCATCTACCTCAAGATCATCCAGCCTTCGCTGAAGACCATGTTCCCGCCGCCCGAGCCAGAGGCCGATGCCGAAACACCAGCGGGTGTCGCCGGCGCAGCGGGTCACATCACCGTGGACGGCGCTGACGGCGAGCCTGGCGAAGAAAACGTCGAGATTGATCAATACGCGATCAAATTGCAAAAAGCCCGTGACATTGCTCAAGCCGATCCCAAGGCTGTAGCCAATATTCTGAAAGACTGGATGAACGCAAATGGCTAGTGGCGACGATGTTCTGGAAAAAAGCGCAACCTTGCTGATAGCTCTCGGCGAGGACCATGCCGCAGAAGTGCTCAAACATCTGGGCCCACGAGAAGTACAGAAGCTGGGACATGCCATGGCCGGCCTGAAGTCCGTGCCGCGAGCCTCGGTGGAAGCGGTTCTGGACGAGTTCCACAAGGATGCGGGCGAACATGCTGCGGTACACGTCGATACCGACAACTATATCCGCTCGGTACTGACCAAGGCACTTGGCGATGACAAGGCCTCCAACCTGATTTCCCGCATTCTGCAGGGCGGTGAAACATCAGGTATTGAAGGTTTGAAGTGGATGGATGCGCAAACCGTTGCCGACCTGATCAAGAACGAGCATCCGCAGATCGTGGCCACCATCCTGGTCCACCTTGAACACGATCACGCCAGTGAAATCCTGAACCACTTCACCGAGCGATTGCGCAACGATGTGGTGCTGCGCATCGCAACGCTGGAAGGCATCCAGCCCTCGGCGCTGCGCGAACTCAACGAGGCCATGTTGCGCATCCTCTCCGGATCAGCCAGCGTCAAACGAACCGCAATGGGCGGCGTCCGTACCGTTGCAGAAATTCTCAACTTCATCGGCACGGCCAACGAAACCTCGGTGGTGGACGCCATCCGCGAATACGACCCCGATCTGGCGCAAAAAATTCTAGATGAAATGTTCGTTTTCGAGAATCTGATGGAAATCGACGACCGCGCGATCCAGATGATCATGCGCGAAGTTCAGTCCGACTCTCTGGTGCTGGCACTCAAGGGCGCCTCGCCAGACTTGCGCGAAAAGATTTTCAAAAACATGTCCCAGCGCGCAGCCGAAATGTTGCGCGAGGATCTGGAATCGAAAGGTCCGGTTCGTCTTTCCGAGGTCGAGGCCGAGCAAAAGGAAATCCTCAAGATCGTTCGCCGATTGGCCGACGAAGGACAAATTGTCCTTGGTGGCGCCGGTGGCGAGCAGATGCTGTAAGCCATGGCTGGCGTCATTCCCCGCGAGCAGCTGGCTGCCTATCAGCGCTGGCAAGCCAACAGTTTCGATCCCGCTAACGGAACGCAACACCCTCAAACGCCATCGCCGGCAACGGAAGAGCTTCCTGCTATTGCCGCAGCCAGCTCTTCTGCCGAAGAAAGCACAGAGGAAAACTTCACGCTCAAATTGCCCACAGCGGAAGATCTCGAAAAAATTCACGAACAAGCACGCCAGGAAGGCTACCAGGCGGGCTACGAAGAAGGTCGGGCTGCGGCGCTGGCCGAGGCCGTTGGCGCACGGGATGCAGAAACCGCCCAAATTGGCGAGTTGACCGCAAACTTTATGCTGGCGTTAGCTGAAATCGAGCAAAACGTGGGCGAGCAGATGCTTGATCTTGCATTGGAAATTGCCTCTCAGGTGGTGCGCAGCACCGTGAACTGCCGCCGCGAAGCCCTCTTGCCGGTGATTCACGAGGCAATGCAATCGCTGCCACTGCATCACGGCAACATTGCACTTCACCTGCACCCCGAAGATGCCGAACTCCTGGGTGCAAGCCTGCACGAACTCTCGATCCAAAGCGGATTGCACATCGCGCCCGACAGCAATATGGCGCGTGGCAGTTGCACACTCAGGGCCGGCCATAGTGAGATCGACGCCACCGTGGCAAGCCGCTGGAAGCGCGTGATCGAAGCCATAGGCGCAAATCCGGAAGCATGGCAGATCAACTGAAAGCCCCCCCGCCAGAACACGTCGAGCGCTGGACTTCGTTTCTTGAAGGTTGCCGCAACGCTGCGGGTAACGCACAGGCGCTTTGGCCCAGCGGCCGACTGACACGAATCAACGGTCTGGTGATGGAGGCAAGCGGATTGAAACTCCCGCTCGGCAGTACCTGCCGCATCCTGCCGGTTGGCAGTCCGCCAATTGAAGCAGAAGTGGTCGGCTTTTCCGGTGAAAAGCTTTATCTGATGCCTTCCGACGACGTATTCGGATTATCGCCCGGCGCCCGCGTAGTGCCCTTTGAAGCGCCAGTCGCATCACCGCGTGTGGACCAACCCTTGTTCCGCAAAAGACGCGCGATTGACCGGGCGAAGCAAGTGCCAGTCGGCGAGGAACTGCTCGGCCGGGTACTGGATGGCGTAGGACGACCACTGGACAACAAGGGACCGCTGGTCTCCGGCGTGACGCGCCCGCTGCAAAGCCGCCCGATCAACCCGATGAGTCGCGCGGCAATCGAACAGCCGCTCGATGTGGGCATTCGTGCCATCAACTCGCTGTTGACTGTTGGACGCGGCCAGCGGATGGGGCTTTTTGCCGGATCTGGCGTAGGCAAATCCGTACTGCTGGGTATGATGGCGCGTTACACCGTCGCGGAAGTGATTGTGGTGGGACTGATTGGTGAGCGAGGCCGCGAGGTCAAGGAGTTCATCGAACAGATTCTGGGGGAAGAAGGCCTGAGCCGGGCGGTGGTCGTCGCTGCACCTGCCGATACCGGCCCCCTGATGCGTCTGCAAGGCGCCGCCTACGCAACAACGATTGCCGAGTATTTCCGCGATCAGGGCAAGCAGGTCCTGCTGATCATGGACTCTCTGACCCGCTACGCCATGGCACAGCGCGAAATTGCCTTGGCGATTGGGGAACCGCCTGCCACCCGCGGCTACCCTCCCTCGGTTTTTGCCAAGTTGCCGCAACTGGTGGAACGCGCCGGCAACGGTGTCGAAGGTGGCGGGTCGATTACGGCTTTTTACACGGTGCTGGCGGAAGGCGACGATCAGCAAGATCCGATTGCCGACTCGGCCCGCGCGATCCTCGATGGTCACATCGTGCTGTCGCGGACGCTGGCGGATGCGGGCCACTACCCGGCGATTGATATCGAGCAATCCATCAGTCGGGCCATGGTCAATTTGATCGACAAATCACAACTCGACCTGATTCGCCGCTTCAAGGTCATGTTTTCGCGTTACCAGCGATCGCGGGATCTGATCGCGGTTGGCGCCTACGTAGCTGGCTCCGACCCCGTACTGGACCAAGCCATTGCACTCTATCCGCGGATGGAATCCTTCCTGCAACAGCAGTTGACCGAAAAATCCAACTTCGAGAACAGCGTCATCCAACTGGCCAGCCTGTTTCGTTAATCCATGAGCAAATCGTTTTCATTGCAGCCCCTGCTGGAGATCATGCAGAACCGTACCGATGAGGCGACGCGGCATCTGGGGCGACTGATCGCAGCCGAACAAAATGCCCGAAGCCGCCTGGAAATGCTTGAGCAATACCGTAGCGAGTATGCAGACCGTCTGCGCGAAAACATCGCACAGGGCATCACCCGGCAAGCTTTGGGTAACTACCAGGACTTCCTTGCCAGAATTGACGAAGCCATTTCGCAGCAATCCAGGGCGGTCAGTCAATCCGAAGCCAATACAGTGCTTGGCCAGCAACACTGGCGCGAGCAGCACACCAAGATGAAGGCGATCGATACCCTCTCGATCCGCCACCAGGAACGCCAGCGCAAACAGGAGGACAAACAGGAGCAAAAACTGCTGGACGAGTACTCAACGCGCAAATTCGGCAGACCGGCCGAGGACAGCTAGCTCCCGGCACACGCTTTGCTTGATTCCCGGCATTCCAGCCATGTTCAGGGAAGCGCAATGGGCATTTCAGTCGTTCACAACCTACCAGCACAATCCGCCAACCCGCTTGCCGGCAACAGTGCAGCATCGTCTGACGATGCCGCCACCGCAGACTTCGCAAACCTGCTGCTCTCTGCCCAACGCCCTGTTCAGAGCGCAAACCTATTGAAAACGGCAGGATCGGCAACGCCAGAGGCAAATCTGTCCTTGTCCGATGACGAAAAGGCCTCAAGCGATAGCATGCTCGCAGCAATGACCGACCCATCGGTACTAACGATGGATCCAAGCGTGCTTGCGTTGAATGCCAACGCACAAGCGAACATACAAACCAACGGTAGCCAAACGCATCTGCTTGCGGCAGATGCCACGAGTCTTGAATCAGGGCAGCGCGTTTCGGACGCCTCCTTGTCGTTTGATCCGGCACAGGCAAAAAAGCAAAATGCCGATAGCCTGACGCTAGGCAAAGCGGAGGCAAAAACCCTTGTCGCTGACCAAGGCCTGACTCAAACGGCCCTTCAAGATGCCACGCAGGACAAGGCTCGACCTGCCGCGCCCGCCACTTCGTCAAGGAGTGATCTCGAACAGGCAATCGTCGGCGGCAAGCAACAGCTCTCGGCAACGGAGAGCAGCCTGCCGGCAAAACTTGCCGCAGACAACACCGCAACTGGCAGCAGCTTCATGCAATCACTGCAATCAGCAGAAAGCCGGGCAGCGGCGAAACCCGCCGAGTGGGCGCCGCCAATGCAAACGCCGGTGACCGACTCCCGCTGGGGCAGCCAACTGGGTGACCGGGTTGTCTGGATGGCACGGCAGGACATGCAAAGCGCGCAAATCAACATTACGCCCGCCCAACTGGGGCCGATACAGATCAACATCGACCTCAAGGGCGACCAGATGACGGCCACCTTCGTCAGCACCCAGCCCGAAGTAAGACAAGCGATTGAAGACGCCCTGCCCAAACTCCGCGAAACGCTGGCGGGCGCAGGTATCAGTCTCGGACAAACCAATGTGGGTGCTCAAACCTCGCAACAGCAGCAGGATGGCAGCTTCAAGTTCGCCGAGACGCCCCGTTGGCAGGGGGAAGAGGCTATACTTCCGGCGGATAGCCAGCCCGCGCCGTTGAGTTCGGTCACGCCACTACACCGGGGTCGAGGTCTGGTTGATCTTTTCGCCTGAATACTGAACACCATCGAGAGGGAAAAGCATGGCCAAGGACGCGAAGCCGGCAGCAGAAGGGGCTGAAGCCCCTCCGAAAAAAAGCAAGAAACTCCTCATCATCATTCTGGCCGTCGTGCTGGTTCTGGTGATTGCTGGTGGTGCTGGCGCGTATTTTTTCTTGAAGAGCAGCAGCGAACATGCTGATGATGAAGAGGCGGTAGCAGAGGAAACCGTAAAGCCTGCCAAGAAAAAGGACAAGGAAAAGAAAAAGGATGCACATCCCCCGGTTTTTGTTGGTTTGGAGGCGTTTACCGTAAATCTGGTTCCGGAAGCCGGTGACCAGTATCTTCAGGTAATCATTTCCCTTGAACTGGACGAGGCTGAGGCGCAGGCAGAACTGACTGCACTGATGCCCAAGATTCGCAATAACCTGACCCTCCTGCTGTCAAGCAAGAAGGCATCCGAGCTTCATCCCAAGGAAGGCAAGGAAAAACTGGCTGCCGACATCAAGGATGAAGTCAACAATCTGATCCATCCACCAACCAAGAACCGCAAGGGCGAAATCACGCCTTCGGAAAGCCCGGTCGTTTCCGTGCTGTTCACTTCGTTCATCATTCAGTAAGGAGCCATGGCTGGCGACTTTCTCTCCCAAGACGAGGTTGATGCCCTGCTCAAGGGCGTCACCGGGGAGACTGACGAACCCGAGGAGGGGCCTGGCGATGATGGCGCCATTCGCTCCTACAATCTCGGCACCCAGGAACGAATCGTTCGGGGCCGAATGCCCACCCTCGAATTGGTCAATGAGCGTTTTGCGCGCTATCTGCGTATCGGGCTGTTCAATTACATGCACCGGAACGCAGAAATTTCGGTGGGTCCGATCCGGGTTCAGAAATACACCGAGTTCATCAGGAATCTGGTTGTTCCGACCAATCTGAACCTGGTTGGTGCCAAACCGCTACGCGGTACCTCGCTGTTTGTATTCGACCCAAACCTGGTTTTTCTTGTGGTTGACAACATGTTCGGTGGCGATGGGCGCTTCCATACACGGGTCGAGGGACGTGACTTCACGGCAACCGAGCAGCGCATCATTCAAGGCCTGCTGAATGTGGTGTTCACCGAATACAGCAAGGCATGGAAACCCGTCTACGAAATGACTTTCGAGTACATCCGCTCGGAAATGAACTCGCAATTTGCCAACATTGCGACCCCGTCGGAAATTGTCGTCTCAACGTCGTTTACCCTTGAATTCGGGGGCGCCACGGCAGACATGCATATCTGCTTCCCGTACTCCATGCTTGAGCCCATCCGGGATCTGCTCTACAGCACCATGCAGAGCGACCAACTCTCCACGGACAAGCGCTGGATCGGAACATTGCGCAAGCAGTTGCAAGGTGCCGAGGTTGAAATCGTGGCGATGCTGGGTTCCGGAAAAATCTCGTTGCGGGAAATCCTTGGATTGAAACCCGGCGACGTCATTCCGATCAACATACCGCCCCGCATCGAAGCACTGGTCGACAATGTACCGCTGATGGAATGCACTTATGGTCAGCAGAGTGGCCAATATGCCCTGCGTGTCGAAAAATTCATCTCAACGCCTGCCGACATCCTTCCCGGCGAACCGTTGAAGGGAGAACAAAATGTCTGAGGAAATGGAAAACACCGAGAGTACGGCTGCAGATGCCGGGCAAATCAGCGAGGACGACTGGGCGGCTGCAATGGCTGAGCAGACCACCAACGACATGGAGATGCCCAGCGCACGCCCCGCAGACATTTTCCCCTCTTTCGGAGGCTCGCCCGGCGCGGGCGGCGTCATGAACGAGCTCGACATGATTCTGGATATTCCAGTCCAGATCACGGTAGAACTTGGACGAACCAAGATCACGATCAAGAACCTGCTGCAACTTGCCCACGGTTCTGTGGTTGAACTGGATGCGATGGCCGGTGAGCCCATGGATGTACTTGTCAATGGCACACTGATCGCTCAAGGCGAAGTCGTCGTCGTCAATGACAAATTCGGCATTCGGCTGACCGACATCATTACGCCGTCGGAACGGATGCGAAAAATCAATCGCTAGCGATCGCCGAGGAAGCCCGGGAGCTTCAGTGCGTTTGGGTTTAAGATATTGGCCTGCCGACTTACTGAGCCCCAACGCTTTGTCCAGATTCCTTTTTCTTCTACTGCTCCCGATCCAGGCCATTGCCGCCGAGGAAGCTGCAACCGGACTTTCATCCGGCACTTACATTCAGGCGACACTGGCACTTTTGCTCATCGTCGGTCTGCTTTTCGGCACCGCCTGGCTGGCCAGAAAGGTGTCGGGGGGAAAACTGTTTGGTCAACGCAGCCTGCGGGTAGTGGGCGGGGTGGCACTTGGACCGAGGGAACGGATCGTATTGCTTGAAGTCGAGGACACTTGGTTGGTGGTTGGCATTGTTCCCGGACAAATCCGTACCTTGCACCAACTGCCCAAGGGCAGTGACACCAGCAGCACGCTGAGTAGCGAACCGTCGTCAGACACCCCCTTTGCCAGTTGGCTGCAGCGCGTCAAAGATCGCGGAGCGCAAGATGCAGCAACCTAGACTTGCGCTGCTCGGGCTTGTGCTTCTGTTCCTTAGCGGCACTACCCTGGCTCAAACAGCCGGCTTACCTGCACTAACCAGTACGCCTGCCGGCGGTGGCGGCACGACCTACAGTCTCACCATACAGACGCTACTGCTACTGACGGCGCTGACCTTTCTGCCGGCAGCGCTTCTGATGATGACGAGCTTTACCCGAATCATCATCGTCCTGTCGCTTCTGCGGCATGCCATGGGTACCCAGACATCGCCTCCGAATCAGATCATTGTCGGCCTGTCGCTCTTCCTGACTTTCTTCATCATGTCGCCGACGCTGGAGAAGGTCTATACCGAGGCCTACGTCCCGCTTTCGGAAAGCCGCATCAACATCATGGAGGCCGGTACCCGCGCCATGCAGCCCATGCATGCATTCATGTTGAAACACACGCGCGAGGCCGACATTGCCATGTTCGCCAGCGTGGCAAAGATCGAGAAAATCGAAAAGCCGGAAGACGTCCCCATACGCATTCTGATCCCGTCCTTTGTCATTAGCGAATTGAAGACCGCCTTTCAGATCGGCTTCATTCTATTCATTCCCTTCCTGATCATCGACATGGTTGTCGCCAGCATGCTGATGTCGATGGGGATGATGATGATGTCGCCGGTGATGGTGGCCTTGCCGTTCAAATTGATGCTGTTCGTACTGGTCGACGGCTGGCATCTGGTCATCGGCTCCCTGATACAGAGTTTCAATCCATGACCCCGGGCTCGGTCATGGAAATTGGACGGCAGGCGATCGAAGTGACGCTGATGATCTCTGCGCCTTTGCTGATCACAGCACTCGTTGTCGGGTTGGTGATCAGTATTTTTCAGGCGGCAACGCAAATCAACGAGTCGACACTGCAGTTCGTTCCGAAACTGGTGGCCATGTTCATCGTGCTGATTGTGCTCGGTCCCTGGATGCTCCAATACTTGATGGACTACATACAACGCTTGTTCGGCAGTATCCCGCAGTTGATCAGCTGACCATGCTCAGTATCAGCACGGCACAGATTGATGCGTGGATTGCCTTCTATGCGTTTCCGCTGGCGCGCATTCTTGGGCTGATTGCGGCAGCTCCCTTGTGGAGTACAGGGGGAATTCCTCGACGAACCCGCCTGATTCTCGGACTGGCAATCACCGTAGCGATTGCACCGGCGCTCCCGAAAATGCCGGAAATCTCTCCTGGATCCTTGGCTGGCCTCTGGATTCTTGCGCAACAAATGCTGATTGGCATAGCCATGGGATTTGCTGCACGAGTGGTGTTCGCCGCCGTCGATTTGGGCGGGACCTTTGTCGGCCTCCAGATGGGTCTGGGTTTTGCCACCTTTTACGACCCGCTTGGAGGTTCACAAACACCGGTGATCGCTGAATTCCTTGGCCTGATTGCTTTGTTACTTTTTCTGGCGCTGGATGGCCACCTCCTTTATGTAGCGACCATTGCAAAAAGTTTCGTGACGATTCCGGTCGGACCGGAAAGCCTCGCAGCCGGCAGTTGGAGGAATCTCGCAGAACTGGGTGGAAAAATGTTTTCGGCCGGACTGTTGATCGCCTTGCCGGTTATTGTTGCATTGTTGATTACCAACGTCGGTCTGGCGGTACTCACCCGGGCTGCCCCGCAACTCAACATCTTTGCACTGGGCTTCCCGCTGACATTGATCGGTGGATTCGTGATCGTCGCTTTGGGTATGAACCAGCTTGCCGGTCCGCTACAGGAGCTTTATGAATTCGCTATCGAGGCGATGCTGGGCTTTGCGGTGCCTGTGACTCAGTGAGTCTCCGGAATGCCAAAGGAATCGGCCTGTTCCCTGCGAACCAGCCGAATCAGGCCTTCTGCGGTCCTTTGAGCACCCAGTGTTTGCGAATCGATACTTTCACTGTATTCAAGAATGCGATATTCCGAATAGCCTTGCTCGTATTTCAGCTTCCCTGCACGTCGCTTGAGTATCTGGATAGACTCCCCCGCGCCGCCGGTATGGTAACGCTTCATTTTCATTGAGAAGCGATAGGTGTCGTCACTGATGCGCGACTCTTCGACTTCCCAATTGGGTGCCAATGGATCATAAATCAGGTAGACGGCACCAACGACAACCGCAGCAGATGCCAAGGTGGAGAGTGAAACCGAGGTTTTCGCGGTCAACTGCAAGGCTTTGTCCGGGATAAGCGGACTGCCGCCCCCCCCTGTCGAGGAACACCCCGACAGCAGGCAGATCACCACGCCAGCGCTAATGAACTTGAGTCTCACAGAATACTGAACAGGCTGAGCTGACTGGTTTGCTTGAAGGAGAGTTGAGCGGCCTCGAGTTGCAAGGTTTTTTGCGACATCTCGGTGATCGCTTTCGTGTAATCGAGATCCTGCAACGCGGAAAGCGACATCTGATATTGCAAACTCATGTCCTCACCGGCCGTATGCAAGGAATCGAGTTCCTTCAGATAGCTACCCACCGTTGCCCTGACCTTGGTCACGTTTTCCATGGCCTGATCGATGTTTTGCATGTTCTTGGCCAGATTGTTCACGTATTCCGTCGAGCTATTCCCATTGACCACGCTGCCAATGCCCGATTTGAGCACGCCAATCGTCTCGCGCAGGGTCTGAAACATACTTTGGTTTGTACTGGCATTCACTTCAAAGCTATCGCCATTGGCTGGCGTGCCAGTGATCACCACAGCAGCCCCGAGATTCACACTCGGCGACGCTACGGTGTCCACCAGTGGAATCGATTGCCCGGCGGTGAAATTCAATGGGGTGGCACTGATTGATGTACCCCCTGAATAAATCTCGTATTGGGTCGTTGTACCCGTCACCGTGAAGCGGACTTCCAATGCACCGTAACCACCATCCACCGCCTGACGCCATGCGTTCGTATCCGTCACACTCCCTTGATCAATCACTCCCGAACCTTGATTGATGCCACCACCGCTGTTACCACCGGTCGACGTCAAAAAATTGCCATTTCCGGTACTGATTTTCTCGAAAAGATCGGCACCCGAAACATTCGTCGCCAATTGCCGTCCGGCAGCCACTTGTTGCAGGCGCTGTCCTTCGTCCCCGTAATACTGGGCGCCGGACTGGGTTTCGGCAAAAGGACGTACCGTACCTTGATAGCCAGAAAACAGATAATTACCGGCGCCATCCTGAGCATTTGCAATGCCCAACAGCTCCGAGTATCTGGCTTCCAGTTCCTGAACGATGTATGTACGGTCAGCATTGCTCAAGGTGGTGCTGCCAGCCTGAACCAGTTTTTCCCGAACGTTTTGCAGCAAGTCACCCAAGGCATTCAGCTGGTTTTCGGCGACCCCCAGTTTATTCTGCGCATCTTCCTGATTAGTCAGGTGCTGCTCTGCGACACTTTGTGCCTGGGTCAAGACCAAGGCCTGAGCCGCGGCGATCGGGTCATCCTGAGGCGTCAGCACTCGACGGCCGGTCGATAACTGGTTTTGCAGACGAAATACTTCGTATTGGTTCCGGTTGATTCCCTTGAAGCCGGAATCAAAAATCTGTGATGTGCTAACTCTCATGATCAATCTCCTCAGCCGATCTGGATGAGCGTATCAAACAGGGATTTCCCGATTTCCAGCAACTTGGCAGATGCCTGATAAGCCTGTTGGAAACGAATCATATTGGCGGCCTCCTCATCCAGATTTACACCGGAGAGTGCATCTCGATTTTCCTGCGCCTGATCGAGCACTGCCTGTTGCGCTTCGCCCATCACACGCAATTCCCGGGTCTTGATCCCGTTATTGGCCACCATCTCGGCATAGGCGGTCTGGAATGTAGCAGCGCCCCCGGCAACGGTATTCTGGGTCTGGAGTAGGCCCAAGGCCAAGGCATTACGACCATCCGTCGAAGCTGCGGTATTCCGTGTCAGCGTGAAGGTATCACCATGACTCGGCTGGCCATTCATTTGGAAACTCATGCCATTGAACGACACCACCATGCCTTGGCTGTAAGCAATCGGCACGGCCTCGCTCACTTCAGCCGCACCTTGGCGTTTGACCAGTACCGTCGCCGGTGCACCGGCACCGGAAAAGCTCAATGTACCCACAGTACTAGGCGAAACAGGGGCAGCGTAACTCAGCGTGACAGGCAAGGACGTGGCGGTGGAGAAAGCCGCCGTCCCGCCCACCATTTTCCCGGCGGAAATACTGGCTGAACCCGTATTGCTGCTACCACTGGCGGTACGAAAAGGCGCTGCTGCTGCAACCAGGCGGGAATCTGCGGCAACCACCGGGTTGACCGCAAGCGTCTCGGCGACATGCTTGGTTGGCTGGAGCACATAGCTATTGCCATTCGCATCCAAGCCGCTCAGGGAGACACTAAAGCCTTCGTTCTGGGCGAGATAGGTAGAAATATTGGCCAGGGTATCGGGGGCTGACAGCAATTCCACCCCATCGCTCAAGCGGGTCACGGTGTAATTGCCCCCGCCCACGTTATCGAGTCGATAGTCACTGGCCTTCAGATTGGTGTAGAAATTACCCGTCGCAACTTCAGGCCCGAACTCTGGCGCTACCAGCGTCACACTGATCACCGGGCTGCCGGAGAGATCGTTCAAAGAGTTGGCCTTGGCAACCGACACCAAGCCAGAAGTGGCAAAGAAATTTCCTTCAAAACCGGCATCGCCATTGGCTTGCCCCAGCAAATCCTGACCCAGCGCACTTTGGGCATTCACGGTCAACGCTACCGAAGCGGCAATTCTGCCCAATTCACTTTGAGCGCGGTCGAGGGTTTCGCTGCGAAAATCGACCAGCCCCCCCAACTCCCCACCGACAATCAGGTTTTCCGGCAATTCGATACTGCCACCACTCGCCGTCTCCAAGCCCACGACAATCCGGGAATTATCGGACATGGCGGCCCTGGCGGTCATGGTCATGGCACGATTACCAACGACCAATTGCTGACCACTGCCAACAAAAACGTTATAAGACCCGTCGCTGTTGCTGCTGGTTTTTACCTGGATGAGTTCATTTAATTCAAGTACCAACTGATCACGCTGATCGAGCAAATCATTAGAGGGCTGAGCATAAGCTCCCTCCGAAATGACGATGCGCTGGTTCAGGTCAGCGATTTGTTCGGCATAGGTATTGATCGACTTAACCGCATCGGTGATCTTGCCGTTCACTTCTGCATCAAGCGCCGTCAAGCGCTCATTCAACGAGGCAAATCGGGCCACCAAGGTTTGTGCGGTGGAAATCATCGACTGTCTGGCAGAAATCAGACCGGGATTCGAGGAAACTTCCTGCACGCCGGAAAAAAACTCCTGCAAAGCCGGCGTTAACCCGGCGGAAGTATCCGCCAACAGGTTGTCGATTTGAGAAATCTGCGTGTAATAAGTGGAAATTTCACTCAGTTTTGAGGTTGCCGTATTGACCTGATTCCCCAGGTAACTGTCATACATGCGCTCAATGGTTTGGACATGCACCCCTTGTCCAATGGCGCCTGCGCCCGTATTAACCGCGATATTCGTGGCCAGCACCACGCGCTGACGGCTATAACCTGGGGTACTGGCATTGACCACGTTGTGCTCGGTCGCCAGCAAACCCGCTTGCGCCGCAGCGATTCCCGTCATGCCGATTCCGATCATCCCTGTACTCATCATTCACCTCAAAACGGTTTACGGCAATTCCGCCAAAACATTTAGCTGGCTGATCAGCCAATCAAGGCTTGGCGCAAGGTTGGGCCATTGATGATTTTTGAGAGCTTGTCTGCATACATCGGATCAGTGGCGTAGCCGGCCTGCTGCAATCTAGCAGCAAACTCCGTGCCACTTTGGGAACCAATCACCCCGCCGTAGCGCGGATTGCTGCGTAGCATGTTGGCGTAGTCGCGGAAGGAATCCGCATAAGAATCGTAAGCACGAAAGGGCTCTGTCAGACTCACTGGCTGACCATTGACATATTCAGTGGTGGCAGCAGCTACCGCTTCTCCAGTCCAGCTCTTGCCTGCCTTGATGCCAAAGAGATTGTGACTGCTACTGCCATCCGGGCGACGAATTTCCTGTTTGCCCCAGCCGCTTTCCAGCGCTGCGTGAGCCACCAGAAACTGCGGCGGAATCCCGGTCGACCGTGAGGCTTCGACGGCATGCGGCCAAACGGCGGTAACAAACGCTTTTGCTGATTCCGGTGCCTGCACGGATGTGCTCTTGCTGGTCACATCACTCGCATTGACGTAGCTCGCCGAGCTCGGCAGCCCACTCATCACCTGATTGAAACGCAACTGTCCGGCCTTGGCCAGACTCCCCGGCAACGCATTGCCGGCAAGGATTGCCGAAGCATCTCCGGTGTCGCTGGCAGCATTTGTATGTACCAGTTGCTGCCCCAGTTGTTGTTCGATCAGGCGTGCGAAGCCAACACCACTCCCGGATGAGGCAAGATTCTGCGCCATCTGTTGATCAAGCAAACCGTTGTAAAACCGGGTCTGATCACTTTGCAACATGCCATCTGCTGGCACCGTATCGCGCATGCTTTTGAGCACCATCTGCAGAAACAGGGTTTCAAACTGCTGCGCAGCGGCCTTCAATCCGGCTTGCGGATCGGTCTTGAACTGGCTGCGTAAATCCTGCGATGACTGAACATCGAAAGCTGCACGATTTGGCGTGTTCTGGATTTTGATCGACATCGACTTCAGATCACTTCCAACTCGGCACGCAGTGCACCGGCGGCCTTCATGGCCTGCAGTATCGCCAGCAAATCCATCGGATTGGCACCGAGTGAATTCAAGGCCTTGACGACTTCCGCAAGACTGGTACCGGCTTTGACATTCATCAAGCTGCCATTGGCCTGCGTCATCTGGATATCCGCCCCCATCCCGGCACCACCGTCGACCACGACCGACAAATTGCCATGCGCTACGGCACAGGGTTCCAGACCGACACGTTGATTCATCACGACAGAACCAGTTCTGGGATTGACAATCACCTTGGCCAAGCCGACCACTGTCCGCACATTGAGATTTTCAATCCGGCCAAGGAAGGCCACCCGATCGTCCGACGATTCCGGCGCCCTGACTGCGATTCGACGTCCATCCAGTGCCTGGGCTGTACCTTGACCCATGGCCTTGTTGATTTCATCGACCACGTTTTTAGCCGTTCCGAAGTCGGCATCAGCCAATTCGTAATAGACGAAACCCCCTTGACCGACGGCTGTTGGCACACTCCGCTCGACGGTCGCGCCTGAAGGTATTCTTCCGGCTGAGAGATGGTTGACCGTAACCTTGGCGCCCCCCGCCGATGCACCGGCCCCGCCCACCAGCACATTGCCCTGCGCCATGGCATAGACCTGACCATCTGCGCCTTTGAGTTGGGTCAGCAGCAAGGTTCCGCCGCGCAGGCTTTTCGCATTACCGATTGAGGAAACGGTCACATCAATGGGTTGACCGGGCTTGGCAAACGCCGGCAGGCTGGTGGTTACCATGACTGCAGCAACATTTTTCAGTTGCAGCTTGGTGGTCTGTTCCGCAGTCAGGTTGATCCCCATCTGCGACAGCATATTGCCCATGGCTTGCGTGGTGAAAGGGGTTTGCGTCGTCTGGTCACCCGTGTTGTCCAAACCGACCACAATGCCGTAACCAATCAATTGATTGCTTCGTACCCCTTGTAATGAGGCAATGTCCTTGATGCGCTCAGCCCATGCCTGTTGCGGCAACAGCGGCAAGGCACAAGCGGCAACTATCGCCGCGCCGCGTAGTATTTTGCCGTTCATCCGTTTCATACATAACCTCTGCGTTGCCAAAACTAGAATGGCAAAACACTAAGGAAGAAACGTGCCAGCCAGCCCATGACCTGCCCATCAGCCAATTGGCCCGAGGATTTGTATTCAATACGCGCATCGGCAACCTTGGCCGAATCAACGGTATTGGAAAAGTCCACAAAGGCCGGATTCACAACACCGGAAATCCGGACATATTCTTGCTCCTGACCAATTGCAATCTGCTTTTCCCCGGATACCAGCAAATTCCCGTTGGGCAGCACGTCAATCACGGTCACGGTAATACTGCCGCTAAATACAGCGTTGTTGGCAGCCTCACCTTTGCCGCTGAAGGCGGTAGCACTTTCACCTGCGACATCCAGGCCCAGCAGGCTCTTACCCGGCAAGCCCTTCATGCCGGTAATGGAAGCCGAAGTCGAGCCGCTACGATCCAGCTTGTTGTTGGCCTTCTTGGATGCAGATGTATTTTCGGTAATCTTGACAGTGATCGTGTCCCCGATAAACCGCGCACGCCGGTCTTCAAACAAGGGACGGCTACTGCCTGCCTGATAGATTGCACCATTGGCAAGCGGGGCAGCATAGCGTTCTGCCGGTCTGACCGACATTGGCTGGTGAAGATTGGTCGGGGGCACTGTTGAACAGGCAGTCGTTGTCAGCAATGCAAGCCAGAACACGCGTTTCATGACATCACCTCACAGTTGCGTCAGACGGCCCAGCATCGCATCCGAGGTGGAAATCACTTTCGAATTGAGCTCGTATGCACGCTGAGTCTGGATCATGGTGACCAATTCCTCGGCCACATTCACGTTGGAAGTTTCCACGTAGCCTTGATTAACCGAGCCTACGCCATTGGTTCCGGGTGTGTTCGGGGTCGGCGTGCCACTCGCTGCCGTTTCGAGGAACAAATTCTGGCCAATACTCTGCAAACCGCCCGGATTAACAAAGCTGGCCAATTGAATGCTGCCAATCTGGGTCGCTGCCGCTGTGCCTGGCTGGGTTACCGACACCGTCCCGTCAGTCCCGATCGAGACCGTCAATGCATCCGCTGGAATCGTGATATTCGGTTGCAAGGGATAACCATCCGAGGTGACGATTTGCCCTTGGTTGTCTTTCTGGAAGGAACCGTCACGGGTGTACCCCGTTGTGCCGTCAGGCAACAGAATCTGCAGGAAGCCATTACCGTTAATCGCGATATCCAAGGCGTTATCGGTTTTTTGCAGATTGCCCTGAGTGAAGACTCGTGCCGTTGCGACTGGCCGAACACCGGTACCCAACTGCAACCCGGTCGGCACCTGTGTCTGTTGCGACGATTGAGCGCCCGGTTGCCGCATGTTCTGGTAAAGCAGATCCTCGAACACGGCACGGGCCCGTTTGAAGCCGTTGGTGCTGACATTGGACAGATTATTCGAAATCACATCCAGCTGCGTTTGCTGAGCATCCAGACCCGTACGGGCAATCCACAAGGAACGAATCATTTTGCTTTCCTATCAACCATTAAGCGAGAGCAGCTGGTCAGCACGCTGGGCGTTCTGGTCTGCGGTCTGCATCATCTTGATTTGCAGCTCGAATTGACGTGACAGACTGATCAGATTGACCATCGCGTCCGTCACATTCACATTGCTGCCTTCCAGGGTGCCGGAGGCGAGCTTCACATTTTCATCTACCGCAGCCGGTTGACCGTTGCGCTGCCGAAACAGACCATCGGCGCCACGAACCAGATCAGCTTCAGGTGGGTTAACCAGCTTGATCCGGCCAATTGCGCTGACATTGTTGGGCGTACCAGCGGCAGGAATCACCGAAACTGTACCGTCCGGAGCGATCTCGATATTGTTGTCCGGCGGCACATTCAGCGGCCCGCCATCGCCAAGCACGGTATAGCCGCTCTTGGTCAGCAGCAATCCATTGACATCCACGTCAAGGCTGCCCGCACGGGTATAGGCTTCACTACCATCGGGCAGTTGAACCGCCATCCAACCTCGCCCTTGAACCGCAACATCCAGATTGCGGCCGGTGAACATCAACGGCCCTTCATCGAAAACATCGCTGACCGACGCATCGACCACAAAAGCCCGCGTTGCCATGGCCTCGCTTTGCACAGGAACCGCGCGAAATCGATGTTCCTGAGACTTGAAGCCGATCGTACTGGCGTTTGCCAGATTGTTCGCGGTGCCGGCCTGCTGCATGAATACATGCGAGGCGCCGGTCATCGCGGTGTAGATCAGACGGTCCATGGCAGCGTTTCAGTCGAAATTAGCGAAGGTTGACCAAGGTTTGCAGAATCTGGTCTTGCGTCTTTATCGACTGTGCATTGGCTTGGTAGTTACGCTGATTGGTAATCAGATTCACCAGCTCGGCGGTCAGGTCGACATTTGACTCTTCGACAGTAGAAGACGTCAGAGCCCCCAGGCTGGCGGTATTCGGTGCCCCCACAAGCGCTGGTCCGGATACGGCACTTTCGGACCACTGATTATTCCCTAGCGACTCCAAGCCATTGGGATTGGTGAAATTCGCCAGTACGACCTGCCCCTGGTTAAACGTTTGCCCATTACTGTAACGACCGATCACCACACCATCGGAAGACACCGAGAGTCCCACCAGATTCCCCGCGGCATAACCATCCTGCTCCAGACGATTGGTCCCGAAGGCGCTACCGAATTGGGTAGAACCGGTGAAATCGATATCGAAACTCATCGTGGGATTGGCGTTATTGGTTTCACCCAAGGCGCCCATCACGTTATTCAGATCAATGCCAATATTGATCGGGCTGCCACTATTCAAAGCGCCAGTGGTGTCAAAAAGCAGCGGATTACCCGAGTTGACCGTGACATAGTCGTTGCTGGTGCCATCGACACTCAAATGGACATTCCACTGACCGGAAGTGGTCGTTTTCTCGAAAAACATGGTCAAGGTGTGATCGTTACCAAGACTGTCGTAGATCGTCAGTGCCGTCGAGTAGTTGTAGCTCTGCGGGTCCGGCGCAAAAATACCGCCCAGCGCACCGGCACTACGCGCTGCCGAAGCTTCTGACGCCGTACCACCTGCGGCAATCACAGCATCGTAGGCGGCTTGCGCAGCGGCAGCTTGCGTCTGACCGCTTGCAATGGCAGTGTTGTAAGCCGTTGATGCGGCAGTCACCTCGGCAGCCGCACCACCAGCCCCCGTAACGGCGGTACCAACGCTTGCGCCGGTGGGTATCGCGGCATCGCTCCAAGTGGATTCAGGTTCCGTACTCCGGGAATCCAATTGCAGATTGGCCTTCACACCAACAAAACCGTTGTTGACGCTTTGGCCGGTTTCGATGGGCGCCAGATCGGAAGCAGAAATCTGCAGAGGTGCAGGCGTCGACGGGACAATAATGCCGTTCAGGGCAGCATAGCCCGTCAGCTTCAACCCTTGGTCATTGATGACATAACCGTTCTTGTCGAGATGAAACTGACCATTACGGGTGTAAGTCACCGCGCCATTGGAATCCATCCGGAAAAAACCGGCGCCGTTAATGGAAATATCCAGCGGGTTATTGGTTGTGGTGATGTTGCCCTGGGTGAACTGCTGCTGCACCGCAGCCAGCCCCACCCCGATACCAATCTGGCTGGCCCCTGAGCCGTTCAGGGAGGCGGCATAGACGTCACCAAAGTGGGCGGTCGAGGCCTTGAAACCAACGGTGCTGCCATTGGCAATGTTGTGGCTGGTCGCATCAATCGCCTTGCCGGCGACATTAAGACCACTCAGGGCTTGCTGGAATGCCATTTGAACTTACCTCACTCAGAGAATCTGTTGCACATCAGTGAAAGCGACATCGCCGAAATCACCGAGATCCAGGAGAAAACCGCTACTGCTACGTACAACAGCAGAAACTGTGCCAATCTGCATTGCTTTGGCAGTCACCTCTTTGCCATTGGTGCTGGCAGCGACCGAGAAGGTGTAGCTACCATCGGACAACTGAGTGCCATCAGCATTCTTGCCATCCCAGGCAAAGAAGAGGTTACCGGCTGACTGCGCCCCCAGCTCCTGCGTTTGAACAACCTTGCCGGCAGCATTCTTGATGGTGACAGTCACCTTCTCCGCTGCAGCATCCAGTTGGACACCACCGTAGGCAGCGCCGCTGGCCAGCGGCAATTTGTTGCCGGCAACCATGACATTTTTGCCGATCATCCCTGCCGCCTGCATGGCCTGCGTTTCGTTGTAGCCGGCCAGCAACTGCGTCAGCGTGGTATTCAGCTTTTCGATACCGTTGACCGTATTCAGTTGCGCCAACTGACTGGTTACCTGAGCGTTATCCAGAGGATTCAAAGGATCTTGATTCTTGATCTGGGTCATCAAGAGTGTCAGAAAGCGATTCTCGAGATCCGCTGTTGCACTGGTTGACTCAGTAGCCGTCTTGCGACTGCCGATGGCGGCAAAAAGGTCCGCCGCATTGGTGGAAGCGGTCGTGCTTGTTGTGCTGCTCGTGGCCATGATGAAATTCCCGAATTTAGCGATCAGCCTTGGCCGATCTGGAGTGTCTTGAGTAGGAGAGTTTTAGCGGTATTCATGACCTCAACGTTCGTCTGGTAGGAACGCGAAGCCGAAATCATGTTGGTCATTTCCTCGACCACATTGACATTGGAAAAGGCTACGTAGCCTTTTTCATCGGCCGCCGGATTCTTGGG